>NZ_CP182350.1:1661291-1993549 GCF_048571185.1 Arcobacter denitrificans (SeqCode)
TAACAGTTATAAACTCCCAAGCATAAGATATTGCATCTTCTTTAAAATAATCGCCAAATGAAAAATTACCCAACATTTCAAATAGTGTATGGTGACGTGCTGTATATCCTACATTTTCCAAGTCATTATGTTTTCCACCTGCTCTTATACATAACTGACACGATGTTGCAGTTTTGTTTTGAGGGGCTGGAATAGAACCTGTAAATATATCTTTAAACTGAACCATACCTGCATTTGTAAAAAGAAGGCTTGGATCATCTGGGACTAATGGCATTGAAGATATAACTTCATGCCCTTTACTTTTAAAAAACTCTAAGTACTCTTTTCTAATATCCATATAAAATTCCAATTGTAATTTAAGAACAAATATTCTACCTAAAATATAATTTATTAAAGATTATGTATACAAAATCACAAGTTTATTTAAAGTTTAAGTCTGTATAATTTTTTAAACAATACATATAAAAGGAAACTTGATGGGTAAGTATATTGAATTAACACAAGACAATTTTGATGCAACAGTTAACTCTGGAATTTCAATGGTAGATTTTTGGGCACCATGGTGTGGGCCTTGTAGAATGCTAGCTCCAGTAATTGACGAATTAGCAGAAGAGTTTGAGGGGAAAGCTAATATTTGTAAAGTAAATACAGATGAAGAGCAAGATTTAGCAGTTAAATTTGGAGTAAGATCTATTCCAACAATTGTTTTTGTAAAAGATGGAGAAGTTGTTGACCAAATGGTTGGTGCTGCTTCAAAACAAGCTTTCGCTGACAAAATTAATTCATTATTATAATAAATAATAAGTTTGTAAAAAAAGGCAAGAGAATTTTCTCTTGCCTTTTTTTATTTCTAAAATTAAAATATCTTTAAAAATAAATTATAAAAAATTATACGTTCATTAGTTTTATGAATATTACTGTTTAATACGATAAATAATATCAAAGGATAAAAATTATCCATAAAGATTAGAATTTAATTAATCTTATGCTTAATATTTTTTAAGTAGCATATTACTTTAATTAAAATGTATAATTTACATTAACAAGTTACTTTGATATAAAAAATAAAAAGAGGAATATGTATGTTAGATTTAGCAATTATTGGTGGAGGGCCAGCTGGACTTACAGCAGGTTTATATGCCACTAGAGGTGGACTTAAAGATGTTACTATGTTTGAAATGGGAATGCCAGGTGGTCAAATAACAGGAAGCAGTGAAATAGAAAACTATCCTGGACAAGCTGAAGTTGTAAGTGGTTTAGACTTAATGGAATCTTGGCCAAAACAAGCAATGAGATTTGGATTAAAGCATGAGATGAATCAAGTATCAAAAGTAACAAAAACGGGTGATATCTTTACTATTGAATTAGTTGATGGCACTAAACAAGAAGCAAAATCAGTACTCCTTGCAACTGGATCTGTACCTAAAAAAGGTGGATTTAAAGGTGAAAATGAGTTCTTTGGAAGAGGTGTTTCTACTTGTGCTACTTGTGATGGTTTTTTCTATAAAAATAAAGAAGTTGCTGTTATTGGTGGTGGAGATTCAGCTTTAGAAGAGGCAGTATATCTTTCTAAAATTTGTTCTAAAGTATATGTTGTACATAGACGTGATACATTTAGAGCAGCTCCAAGTACAATAGAACATATGAAAGCTTGTGAAAATATTGAAGAAGTTACAAATGTAACAGTTGAAGAAGTTTATGGTGATAACAGCGGTGTCTTAGGAGTAAAGGTAAAATATAAAGAATCAGGAGAACTTAGAGACTTAGCTGTTCCTGGTGTATTTACTTTTGTGGGACGTGATGTATTAAGTGATAGCTTAAAACAAGATGATGGTACATATCTTTGTGAGGTTAATGAAGCAACAGAAGTTGTTGTTGACCTTAAAATGAGAACAAATATCCCTGGTCTTTATGCAGCAGGTGATGTTAGAATTGATGCAGCTAAACAAGTTGTTTGTGCAGCAGGTGATGGTGCAACAGCAGCTGTCAACATAATAGAATATTTAGGATAAAAGGATAAATAATGGGAAAATATATAGAATTAACACAAGATAATTTTGATGCAACAGTTAAAGAGGGAATTTCAATGGTAGATTTCTGGGCACCATGGTGTGGACCTTGTAGAATGTTAGCTCCAGTTATTGATGAATTGGCAGAAGAATTTGAAGGAAAAGCAAATATTTGTAAAGTAAATTCTGATGAAGAGCAAGACTTAGCAGTTAAATTTGGAGTAAGATCTATTCCAACAATACTTTTTATGAAAGATGGAGAAGTGGTTGATCAAATGCTTGGTGCTGCTTCAAAACAAGCTTTTGCAGATAAAATTAACGGACTAATTTAAAAACTCACTCTAAAAAATAAAAAGATAGAGATTTTCTCTATCTTTTTTTTTACTTAAACTTTTAACCTACTTTAAATGACATACTTATGCCATACAAACCTTATACAATTAGATTAATTAATAAATGAAAGGTTTACTATGAGTAACAATATGAAAATAGCGATTCCAATTTTAATCGCGATTATCGTTGCACTTCTTCCAACACCTGAAGGGCTAACAGTAAATGCACAATATTTCTTTGCTGTATTTCTAGGAGTAATTGCAGGTCTGATTTTAGAACCAATTCCACCTGCACTAATAGGTTTAGTTGGTGTATCATTTTGTGCAGTATTTGGTTTAGTTGATGAAAGTGCAAAAGCTTCAAGAAACTGGGCTTTAAGTGGTTTCTCAAATGGAGTTATTTGGTTGATTTTTGCAGCATTTATGTTTGCACTTGGTTATAAAAAATCAGGATTAGGTAAAAGAATTGCACTATTATTAGTGAAAAAACTTGGTAAAACAACACTTGGACTTGGATATGCAGTAGCTTTTGCAGATGGTATACTTTCTCCTTTTATGCCATCAAACACAGCAAGAAGTGCAGGAACTATTTTCCCAATTGCGATTAATATTCCTCAAATGTTTAATTCAACTCCAGATAATGACCCAAGAAAAATAGGTTCATATATTTCATGGGTTGCTATTGCTGCAACTTGTGTGACAAGTTCTATGTTTTTAACAGCTCTTGCACCAAATTTACTTGCAGTTTCACTTGTGGAAAAAAATGTAGGGATAGTTATTGATTGGGGTACATGGTTTAGTACTTTAGCAATTATTATGGTACCGTTATTTTTATTAGTACCATATCTTGCATATATTGTATATCCACCTGAACAAAAAGTTTCTCCAGAAGCTCCTGCTTGGGCTGCTAAACAACTTGAAGAGATGGGATCTATTACAAGAAAAGAAGTTATTATGCTTTGCTTAGGTTTACTAGCACTTGTAATGTGGATTTTTGGAAAACAAATAGGAGTAAATGGTACAGTAGCAGCAGTTGCGGTTCTTTGTTTACTAGTTTTATTTGATGTGATTAATTGGGATGATGTAATTAGTAATAAAGCAGCAATCAATGTATTTATTTGGTTTGCAACACTTGTAGCTATGGCATCTGGACTTAAAAAAGTTGGATACTTAGATTGGGCATCTGGATTAATCTCTAATTGGTTAGTTGGAATGGAAGCAGCTGTGATAGGAATAATTCTACTAGTATTGTTTTTCTTATTTCACTATTTATTTGCAAGTGTTACAGCACACACTGTTGCACTATTACCACTATTCTTAGGAATAGCAGCAAATTTAGTACCTGCAGAAATGCTTCAACCAATAGCTATGCTTTTAGTTGGGTCATTAGGTCTTATGGGTATTATAACACCATATGCTACAGGACCATCACCAATTTGGTATGGAGCTGGATATATTTCACAAGCTACTTGGTGGAGACTTGGGTTGATTTTTGGAGCTATATATTTAGGAGCTCTTGTTGCACTAGGTTTTGTAATTCTATAAATAGTAATTAAAATAAATGGTGTCAAGTCTTTTGGCACCATTCTTCTTTGAAAATTTAACTCAAATTTTTCTTATAAAAAAACTCCTAATTTTTTAAACTTATAAAAGTAATGGTGAACTTGTTTTGATTAACCTTATACTTAATATTTTTTAAGTAATATAACGACTTTACATAACTCTTTTGGCATACATTACTATTTCTTTGTATTGGAGAAATTATAATGTAATACTAAAGAAATTTATGACAACAAAATTGTTAATATTAAAGAACATTTAGGATAATAAAATATGATTAATGTAGGTGTAGTAGGTAGTACAGGTAGAGTTGGGTCATTATTGATTGATGATTTACAAAATGATGAACAAGCCAAACTAGGTGCTTGTCATGTTTTTGATGAATTAAAAAAGAGTGTACCAGAAGGTACTGTTGTAACAAATGATATGAAAACACTTTTAGAAAGTGTTGATGTTGTTGTAGATTTTTCTGCACCTGTTGCAACGGAGAGTCTTCTTACAGAAGTTATTGAAGGTAAAAATAAAAAACCTTTAGTAATCGCAACAACAGGATTTTCAAAACATCAACAAAACTTGCTTATAGAAGCTAGTAAATTAGTTCCTATTCTTTATTCTACAAATATGAGTTTAGGAGTTGCAGTTTTAAATAAACTTGTATCCCTTGCTTCAAAAACATTAAGAGACTTTGATATAGAAATTGTAGAACAACATCACAAACACAAAGTTGACTCTCCTTCGGGAACTGCTTTAACACTTGCAGAGCATGCAGCAAATGCAAGAGATTTAAACTTAGATGATGTTAGAGTTTCTGGAAGAGATGGACTTATTGGTGCAAGAACAAAAGATGAAATTGCAGTTATGAGTTTAAGAGGTGGAGATGTTGTTGGACGTCACACTGTTGGATTGTATAATGATGGTGAATTTATCGAATTAAATCACACAGCAACGGCTAGAAATACTTTTTCAAAAGGTGCAATAAAAGCTGCTAAATGGCTTGTTAATAAAGAACCAGGTCTATATTCAATAAATGACTGTTTAGGTTTATAAGGAAATAATATGTGTGCAATAGTTGGAATATTTGGTAATGAAAAGGCTTCAAGACTAGCATCTTTGGCTCTGTTTTCTATGCAACATAGGGGACAAGAAGCAACAGGAATATCTTCATCATGTGATGGCAAAATTCATACGATTAAGAATAGAGGATTAGTTTCAGATGTTTTTACAAATGAAGCATTGGATTATCTAAAAGGGAATATGGCTATTGGACACAATAGATACTCAACAGCAGGTGGAGACTCTATAATGGATGCTCAACCTGTATTTGCAAAATATAAACTTGGTGAAATCTCTATTGTACATAATGGTAATTTGATTAATAAAGATGAAATAAGAGAAGACTTAATAGACAAAGGTGCAATTTTTCAAACAGGAATGGACACTGAAAACTTAATTCATCTAATTGCTAAAAATTCAAAAAACAGATTAAGAGATAGAATAAAAGAGGCCTTAGATAAAACTATTGGAGCATACTGTTTTATTATTCAGTCACGTTCAAAACAGTTTGTTATTAGAGATAGATATGGTATTAGACCTCTGTCTTTAGGAAAAATAAAATCAGGTGGATATATAGTTGCTAGTGAGACTTGTGCTTTTGATTTAGTTGATGCTGAATATATTAGAGATGTTAAACCTGGTGAGATGCTAGTATTTGATGAAAAAAATGAAGAACCAGAATCAATCCAATTATATGAACCAGAATTTAGACCATGTGCTTTTGAATATGTATATTTTGCAAGACCAGATTCAGTAATAGATGGTAAAAATGTATATAGAACAAGAGAAAATATGGGTAGAACTTTAGCAAAAAATGATAAAGATAGTACTATCACTTATGATATGGTAGTTCCTGTTCCAGATTCAGGAGTTCCGGCAGCTCTTGGATATGCAGCTGAAAGTGGGATACCTTTTGAATATGGAATTATCAGAAATCATTATGTAGGAAGAACTTTTATAGAACCTACACAAGAGATGAGAAACTTAAAAGTAAGAATGAAGCTTTCACCTATGAAATCATTAATTGCTGGAAAATCATTACTTGTAATAGATGACTCAATTGTTAGAGGAACTACTTCTAAAAGAATTGTAAAGATGTTAAAAGAAGCAGGTGCTAAAGAGGTTCACTTTAGAGTTGCAAGTCCTGAGATAAAATTTCCATGTTATTATGGAATAGATACTCCTACAAAAGAAGAGTTGATTTCTCATAGAATGACTAAGCAAGAGATTGAAAAGTATATTGAAGCTGATTCATTAGAGTATTTATCAATTGAAGATTTAACAGACTCTATTGGAAATGATAGAGATTATGCATTAGAAAGTTTCAACGGTGACTATTTCGTTAACAAATAGTAATATCACAAAAAAAAATAGCTTAGAAAACCTACTTACTATTGGAAGATATTTCCGAAGTAAGTTTGGTGAAACCATTTATAAAGTTCCTGTATCTATTTCTGGATTTACTTGTCCAAATATTGATGGTACAGTGGCAAAAGGTGGCTGTAGTTTTTGTGAAAATGACTCTTTTTCTCCTAATTTACAAGAAAAAAAACCTAAATTTAAACTTCATCCTTCAAATCCTTCAAATCCATATTTACAACAGCAATTACAACAGCTTGAACTGCAGTTTAATGCTACAAGACAAAGACTTGAAAATAAGTTTGGAACTAAAAAATATATAGTTTACTTTCAATCATTTACAAATACTTATGCTCCTATTGAGACATTAAAAGCACTTTATACAAAAGCTTTATCTTTTGACAATGTTATAGGTTTAAGTATTGGTACAAGAACTGATTGTATGACAGATGAGATTTTAGATTTTATAGAAGAGTTATCAAAAGATAAAGAGATTTGGGTTGAGTATGGAATACAGAGTTTTTATGATGAAACCCTTGATGAAATAAACAGAGGTGATAGTGCTTCTAATATGAGAGAGTGGATTGTTAAGACTAAACAAAGAGGTCTAAATGTTTGTGGACATTTAATTTATGGCCTTCCAAATGAGACTCAAGAGATGATGTTAGAAACACTTAAGCAAACAATTAAGTTAAATGTAGATTCAATTAAATTTCATCCTTTATATGTGGTGAAAAATACACTTTTAACTGCAAAATATTTAAATGGAAAGTTTGAGCCAATAAGTGAAGAGCTTTATATTGATACTGTTGTAAAATCCATAAAAATGCTTCCTAAAGATATCTCTATTCAGAGAATAACAGCTGGTATAGATGATAATACTCTTCTTGCACCCTTATGGTGTAAAAACAAACATCAACAAATACAAAAAATAAAAAAGGCTTTAGTAAAAGAGGGATTAAGATATTAATTTGTATCTATAAAAGATACAAATTAAGTTTTGATTTTTAGAAGATAATCAACTACATTTTCAATAAATGCATCATGTTTTCTATCTTTTCTATAGGCAATATATAGTTTTCTTGTCATTCTACCATTACCAATTCTTGATTCATATAAGGCGTTTGATTTAAGTAGTGAATCAATAGCATTTCTAGAAACAATAGAAACCGTTGGAGCTTGAGTTGTATCTGAGTGTAAAACTGTTTGTACTATGGTTGTAGCACTTGTAACTTCACTTGTAACATCAAACTGATCACAGTCTGGAAAGTTTGCTTTGTCAAGGTTCTCTTTAAATATCATTCTTGTATTTGAATCAGGGTTTCTGCAAACCCATTTATAAGATAATAAGTCTTCAGGCTTTGCCCTTGCTGGAAGTTTTTGATTAGAGAATATTACAATCTCATCTTCCATCCATTCTCTGTAGATAATATTTTCTTCAGGAATATAGTTCTCTACTAAGGCAATATCGATTTTTTTATCAAGTAAATCTTCAATAGTCTTATGTGAAACAGATACATTTATAGATACATCATTATGAATATTCTCTTTTAGGTGATTTAAAAATCTTGGCAAAATATAGTTACCTATAATAAATGAAGCACCAAACATAAAAGTAACATTTTTATTCATAATTTTTAGTAACTCTTTTTCTCCATTACTGACACATCTTTCAATCTTTTGGGCGATGTTATAAAGCATCTGTCCCTCTTTTGTAAGTCTAATACCATTTTTCTTTCTGTCCACAACTTGAACTTCTAAATACTCTTCAATAAACTTCATTTGTTGTGTAACAGCAGGTTGAGAAATACCAAGTTTAGCAGAAGCCTTCGAAAAAGATTTTTCTCTAACTACTGTTAAAAAAGTATTTACTTTTGCAAAATCATTAAGCATTTATTCAAAACCTTTTATTCTTAAGTTATGAGAATGATAACATTTATTTATATATAAAAATATTAATTTAAATAGTTTTATTTTATTTTTGATATAATAGTTAATTAATTGGAGTTAAAATGTCAGAAAAATTTTTATCAAGTTTGAATGAATCTCAACAAAAAGCTGCAAAACATATTGATGGCTCACTATTAATTTTAGCAGGTGCAGGTTCAGGAAAAACTAAAACTATTACAACTAGATTAGCATATCTTATATCAATAGGGATTGACCCTACCTCAATTTTAACGCTTACCTTTACAAATAAAGCAGCAACGCAAATGAGAGAAAGAGCTTATACAATGATTGGTTCAAATATGACCACTCCACCAATCCTTTGTACCTTTCATAAATTTGGTTTGCTTTTTTTGAAGTTTTATATGAGTGAATTAAATAGAAAAAATAATTTCATAATAATAGATACAGATGATAAAAAACGAATATTAAGAAGCATAGAAAAGGATATTCCTGTTGCAATGTTAGTTTCAGAAATATCAAAATACAAAAATACTCTGTTAACTCCTGCAGAGGTAAAAACAGGGGCTGAACTTAAGATTTATCAACAAGTTGCAAATGTATATGAAAAGTATGAGAACTATCTGTTAAAAAACAATTTAGTTGACTTTGATGACTTACTTTTACTTCCCTTTAGAATAATGTCAAATAACGAGGCTCTTGCAAAAGAGACAAGTAGTAAGTACCAATATATCATGGTAGATGAGTATCAAGATACAAATGAGTTACAATATAAGTTGCTAAGACTACTTTGTTCTACACATAATAACTTGTGTGTTGTTGGTGATGATGACCAGTCTATTTATGGATGGCGTGGTGCTACTATTAAAAATATTTTAAATTTTTCTGAGCATTTTGAAAATACATTAGTAGTAAAACTTGAAGAAAATTATAGATCTACTGATACAATTCTTGACCATGCAAACCAACTAATAGAACACAATCGGGATAGATTGGGTAAAAAACTCATTGGCACAAGAGCAAAAGGTGATAGCATAAAGGTTTATGAATCACATGATGAAAATGAAGAGACAAGAAAATTAATTGAAGATATTAATAAGTTACTTGATAGTGGTGTAAGAGGAAGGGACATTGCAATATTATTTAGAGTAAATGCACTTTCAAGGTCTTTAGAGGAAGGCTTTAATAAAGCTGGACTTAACTATAAACTTGTTGGTGGAATGAAGTTTTACGAAAGAGCTGAAATCAAAGATTTGATTGCTTTTTTTAGAGTTATTACAAACTCATACGATAACTTCTCTTTTAAAAGAATTGTAAATAAACCAAAAAGAGGTATTGGTAAAACTACAATAGATAAACTGGAAGCAAAATCTATTGAGATGAAAAAACCTATTTTCGAAATAGTTGATGAGTTTTCACCAGATGAATTAAGTGCAATAGTAGGAAAGAAAAACTCAAGAACCCTAAAAGTATTTTTAGCCTCAATTTGGGACTTAAAAGATACTTTACAAGAATCAAAAATGAGATTTTTAGATATCTTTGAAGATACTTTTGATTTTAGAGCATCATTTGAAAATATCCCAGATGGCTTTGAGCGACAAGCAAATATCGATGAGTTTTATGGATATGTTAGAGACTATTTTATTCAAAATCCACTTTTAGAGCTAGATAACTTTTTAAATGAAATAGCTTTAGGTAGTGAAGATACAGAGTTAGAAAATGAAGCAATCTCTATGATGAGTATACATGCTTCAAAAGGTTTGGAGTATAAACATCTATTTATAATAGGGATGGAAGAAGGCTTTTTCCCAATAATTGGCGATGGAAGTGATTCAGAAGAAGAGAGACGTCTAGGGTATGTTGCTTTTACAAGAGCAATGGATAATTTAACTTGTAGTTTTGTACACTCCAGATTTTATAAAGGTAAAAGAACAACTCTGTTAAAAAGTAGATTTTTAACTGAATCAGGTCTTATAAAAGGGTGTTTAACAATCCAACAACAATCATCATCATTTAAAAAGGGTGATTTAGTAAAACACAAAATTTTTGGTATGGGAAGAGTTCAAAAAGCTGCAAAAGCTGGAAAAGACTTCAAACTTACAATTAATTTTGGTGGTACAAAAAGAGATATTCTTTCATCATTTGTAGAAAAAGCTTAAGAGTTTTATGCAAAAAAGAATTTATAATAAAGAACCATTAAATAAATTAATTGTTGTAAATAAACCTATGTTTATGAGTTCAAACTCTTATTTAAATAGAATAAAAAGAAAATATAAGAATAAAAAAGCTGGATTTTCAGGTACTTTAGACCCTTTTGCAAAGGGGTGTTTGATAGTTGCTTTTGGACAGTATTCTAAACTTTTTCAGTTTTTCAAAAAAACTCCTAAAACATATAGAGCTGTTATTTGGTTGGGTGCAGTTTCTGATTCTCTTGATATTGAAAATGTAACTTCAATCTCTGAGGAAAAGTTATTAAATACTGAAGAAATAAAAAAAGAGTTAAAAAGTTTACAAAGAGAAATAGAGTATTATCCTCCAAAATTTTCTGCAAAAAAAATAGATGGAGAGAGAGCGTATAATTTAGCTCGTGAAGGTAAATATGTAGAGATGAAAAGAAGTGTTATGAAAGTTTTTGATACAAAGTTTATCTCTTACAATCATCCCTTTATAACGTTTGAAGCAAGTGTTAGTGAAGGTAGCTACATAAGAAGCTTAGCTCAAATATTACTTGAAAGTTTAAATAGAGTTGGGACTTTGTCATATCTAAATAGGTTAAATGAAGGAAAGTTTTTTTATGAAAATGAAAAAGATTTGAATCCACTAGATTATTTAGATATTGAAGAGATAAATTATAGTGGCGATAAATTGTATTTTGAACAAGGAAAAAAAATCTTGTGCGAGTATTTAGATAAAAAAGATGATGGTAAATATTTGGTAAAATTCGAGGACTTTTTTTCTATTATAGAAATAGATAATGGTGAAGTTAAATATATATTAAATAGGGTAATGAGATAAATGAATATAAGTGCTAAATCATATGCAAAAGTTAATATTTTTTTAAAAATTGCAGGTAAAAGAGATAATTATCATGAATTAGTTTCTCGATTTGTAAGGCTTAGAAATTTATATGATACTATAACTTTTATTCCAGAAAATTCAAATAATGAGTTTAATCTTATTGGTGATTTTGGTTGTGAAAAAGAAAAAAATACAATTTATAAAGCATTTTTAGCCCTAAGAGATAATTGTCCAAAAATAGATGCTTATTTTAGAATATATAGCATAAAAGTAGATAAAAGAATACCTGAGTTTGCTGGGCTTGGTGGTGGAAGTTCCAATGCTGCAACGTTTTTAATTATGGCAAATAAACTGTTTGATTTATACTACTCAAAAGAGAAGTTAGCAAAAATAGGTGCAAAAATAGGTGCTGATGTTCCATTTTTCATATATGAATATGATAGTGCAAATGTAACTGGAATAGGTGAAGTTGTAGAAAAGTATGAGGAAGATATACTAGATATAGAAGTTATCACACCAAAGATTGAGTGTAATACAGGCAAAATATTTACATCTTTTAGAGATAAGTTTTATAAAGAGGTTTCCCAAGAAGAAAGAGAGTTACTCTTAAATATGAGTTCAAAAGATATATTAAATAAGCTTGATATTTGTAGTGCAAATGATTTGTATGAACCAGCTCTTGATGCATATCCACAATTAAAAGAGTATGAAAATAAAAATTGGTTTTTTAGTGGAAGTGGAAGTAGTTTTTTTAAGGTAAATAATAATGGCTAAGAAAGAAAAAAATATTAATTTAACGTTTAAGAATAAAAAGGCATTTCATGACTATTTTATACTTGAAAGTTTTGAAGCAGGTATAGAGTTACTTGGAAGTGAAGTAAAATCTATAAGAGAAGGAAGAGTAAACCTTAAAGATTCTTATGTAAGAATTATAAAAAATGAGGTCTTTATATTGAACCTTCATATATCATATTTGGAGACTACAAATGCTTCTTTTAGACCAGAAGAAACACGACCTAGAAAGTTACTTCTTCATAGGAAACAAATTAATAAGTTGTTTGAAAAAGTAACTAAAGATGGAATGACAGTAGTTCCCTTAAAACTGTACTTCAATGCCAAAAATTTTGCAAAATTACAAATCGCAACAGCACAAGGTAAAAAGCTTTATGATAAAAGAGCAGACTTAAAAGAAAAGAGTTTAAAAAGAGAGTCTGAACAAGCAATAAAAAACTGGTAAAAAAAGTCAATTATTTATTATAAAAAGTCATAAAAAATAGAATAATTTAATTTATTACTTATGAGAATTTTAAAAAAAACTTAAAAAAAAAAACTAAAAAAAAAACTAATAATTAAGCTTATATTTATTCCTAATTCGTTAACATCTTTTCATAAGTGACAAATCTGTGACTTGTATAAAAAAATTAGTAGGAGGAGATTGATGCAAAACGGTGCACAAATCGAGTATGATTACTCAATTGCAAAAGCCTTTACATTTGCAACAATTCTGTTTGGTATCATTGGTATGTTAGTTGGTGTTATTCTAGCATTCCAAATGGCATTTCCTGAGTTAAATAATTTAGCTGGGGAATATGGTACTTTTAGTAGATTAAGACCTTTACACACAAATGGTGTTGCGTTTGGTTTTACTCTTAGTGGTATTTTTGCTTCATGGTATTACATCTCTCAAAGAGTATTAAAAGTCTCTTTGAAAGAATCACCATTTTTAATGGCCATTGGTAAATTACATTTTTTACTTTATTTCATCACTATTCTTTTAGCAGTTGTTACGCTATTAGCTGGTATTACAACTTCAAAAGAGTATGCTGAATTAGAGTGGCCTTTAGATATTCTTATCACAGTGTGGTGGGTTTTATGGGGTATTAGTATTTTTGGATTAATAGGTATTAGAAGAGAGAGAACATTATATATCTCAATTTGGTACTTTATTGCATCTTTCTTAGCAGTTGCAATGTTACACCTTTTTAACTCTATGGAAGTTCCAACAGCGTTAGTTTCAGGTTATGGTGACTGGTATCACTCTGTTTCTATGTATTCAGGTTCAAATGATGCTCTAGTACAATGGTGGTATGGACATAATGCGGTTGGTTTCGTATTTACTGTTCCAATTATTGCTATGATTTATTACTTTTTACCAAAAGAGTCTGGACAAAATGTTTACTCATATAAGTTATCTATTTTAGCTTTCTGGGGATTATTATTTGTTTATTTATGGGCTGGTGGACACCACCTTATTTATTCAACTGTTCCAGATTGGATGCAAACTATGGGTTCTGTTATGTCAGTTGTTTTAATTTTACCATCATGGGGATCAGCTATTAATATGCTTTTAACAATGAAGGGTGAGTGGCAACAGTTACAATCTAATACTTTAATTAAGTTTATGGTTTTAGCTTCGACATTCTATATGTTATCAACAATTGAAGGTCCAATTCAATCAATTAAATCAGTTAATGCAATTGCACACTTTACTGATTGGATTCCAGGACATGTTCATGATGGTACATTAGGTTGGTTAGTATTTATGATTATGGCTGCTTTATATCATATGGCACCTAGAATGTATGGAAGAGAAATATATTCTAAATCATTAATGGATACTCAATTTTGGTTACAAACTACAGGTATTGTTTTATACTTTACGTCTATGTGGATTGCAGGTATTACTCAAGGTATGATGTGGAGAGCATATGATGAATATGGTTCATTAGTTTACTCTTTTATTGATACAGTAACAGTATTACAACCATATTATACTATTAGAGCTGTTGGTGGGTTATTATACCTAATTGGATTCTTTATGTTTGCATATAACATGTACAAAACTGCAACTGCAGGTAGAGTACTTGATAAAGAACCTATAAATGCTACACCAGTAGCTGCGTAAGAAGGAGGGTAGTTATGTTTCATTGGTTTGAACAAAGACCGTTTTTCTTTGCGGTATTAGTATTCGTATTTATTGCTTTTGCAGGTATTATTGAAATTATTCCTGATTTTGCAAAACAATCAAGACCTACAGTAGGTACAAAACCCTACAGTGTGTTAGAGTTAACAGGGAGACATGTATATATTAAAGATTCATGTAATGCTTGTCACTCTCAATTAGTTAGACCATTTAAATCAGAAACTGATAGATATGGTATGTATTCATTATCTGGAGAATACGCTTATGATAGACCATTTTTATGGGGATCAAAAAGAACAGGTCCAGATTTAATGAGAGTTGGAAATTATAGAACTACAGACTGGCATGAAAATCATATGATGGATCCTGCTTCAGTAGTTCCAGGTTCAATTATGCCTTCTTATGCGCATCAGTTTTCAAATATGGCTGATGTTGAGACTGCATATGGAGAAGCTGTTACAGTTAAAAATGTATTTAATACTCCATATGATGTAGATTTAAATGGAGATGGAAACATAGATGTTCCATTAGGGACATTTGAAGAAGCAAAAGCTCAAGCTTTAAAAGAAGCAGAAGCAATTGCTGCAAATATGAAAAGTAAAGCTGTAAAAGATGCCGTAGCGAACGGTCAGATTCCTGAGATTGTTGCGATTATCGCGTACATGAATTCTTTAAAATAAGAGGTTAGATATGAGTCATCAAGAGATAGTTGATTTGCAAGGATATTTGAAATTTTTTCTTATTCTTGCAGTATTTATCATTTTTTATGCTTACGCTTACTCTATATATAAACGAGATAAAAAGGGTGAGAGAGATTTTGAAAAATATTCAGACTTGGTACATGATGATTCAATAGAGTCTAAACCTCTTGAAGATAGAAATAACAATTTAGACGAAAATAAGAAGGAGAAATAGTATGAAATCTATGGTAATAGGTGGAATTATTCTTATCGTCGCTTTAATGGCAGGAACTTACTTCGTTGCTGGTGATGCTTTTAATAGTGATGATTATATAAATAGTTTAACAATGCTAGGTGCAGTTGCAATTATTACAATTACTGTATTTGTTGCCTTAAAGTATATTAATCAAATGAAAAATGATACTGCTGGTGGTGAATTAGCAGATGAAAAATGGGATGGTATTGGTGAGTATAAAAACCCAATTCCAACAGGTTGGGGATTAGCATTTATTGGAACTATTGTTTGGTTATTTTGGTACTGGACAGTTGGTTATCCAACAAATGGATTCTCTCAAATTGGACAATGGAATGAAGAGACTATTGAATTCAATAAAAAGTTTGAGTCAAAATGGCAAAATCCATCAAATGAAACTTTAACTGCAATGGGTGAATCTATATTTTTAGTACAATGTTCACCTTGTCATGGTGTTGACGCAGAAGGTATCAATGGAAAAGCTCAAAACTTAAGAAAAAGAATGTCACAAGATTCTGTTGAATATGTAATTAAAAATGGTTCAAATAACCTTAAAACTGTATATCCAGGTGGTATGCCTCCAATGATGTTAACAGAAGATAAAGATATTGAAGAAGTATCTGCTTATGTTGCAGGTGGATTTAAAGGTGAACAACCAGCTGCATATGGTGTATGTGCTGGATGTCATGCTCCTGATGGTGCAGGTATTGAATATGTTGGCCCAAATATTAAAACATATGACAATGCTTTAGTTTCCGCTGTATTAGAAAATGGTAAGCGTGGACTAATTGGTATAATGCCAAGTTTTAAAGGTAGATTAAACCCTACTCAAGAAAAAGCAGTTACTGCTTATATTAAAAGTTTAGGAGAGTAATATGGCTGGAAATTCTCAAATGAACGAAAGTGAAAGAGGTATATTTGCTCTTAGTGGTATCACTGGGATGTTAATTGCTACGGTATTATTACTATCAATATTAGGTGGTTTAACATATTTTGGTATCATGACACAAGCAAATGAAGCTCAAAATTTTTATAAAATCAATCAAGATTTAAATGGTCTTGAAGCCAACAGTTCAGATAATGCTAGTCATTATGAACTTGTTGGTAAAAAGTAAGGAGTAGACTATGGATAAAATTATTGGACTACTATTATTAGCATCAGCTTTATTATCAGCTTACTTAGCATTTTTTGATTCTTCAAGAGTATTTGTAGGATAAATGAGAGCTTTTGCAATCTTAAAAATAGCAGTGTTTTCACTGCTATTTTTTTTAATCCCCTTAAATGCAAGTATAAATAAATTTATCATATCAGATGATGTTGTTATTGATGCAAGAACTGCACAAAAAATATTAGAAATAGGCTCTGAATTAAAGAGTAAAACAAATGTAAATATATATGTCTATGCTAGAACAACTCTTGGACTAGATAAAGATATCCCCACAAAAGAAAAAATAGAATTTATTAAAAAACATGAACAAAAAATTAGCTCAAAATTAGAAAAACCTTATGTTTTAATGAGTATTGCTTTAGAACAAACCCATGTAAACATACTTATGTCTGAAAAACTAGAAAAAATAATAGATAAAAATGATATTTTAAATGGTTATGTAGTACCATTACTTGCTTCAAAAGATAAGAACACATTATTCACAAAAGTTAGTGCAGCTGTATTAAATGGTTATGATGAAATAGCTGATCAAATAGCACACGCAAATGGCATAGAAAAACTTGAAACTGGAATTCCAGATTCTGGTAAAACAGCTGGAACTATTTGGAAAGTATTTATGTACACATTAGTCTTAGGTGGTATTCTTCTTTATACTTTTGCAGTATTAAGATCAAAAAAGAAATAGGTAATAAATGAAAAAAAGAAATTATTGGCCACTACTGTTTATTGGTATATTTTCATTTACATTTGCAATGATAGTTTGGACTATCGTATCTGCTGTAAATACGCCAGTACATGAAGACAAGTCATTTTTAAGTTCATATCATAACGTTGATGGTGATTATAACGATATCGTATTTTCAAATGAGAAGTTTAGTAAAAAATATAATATTAAAACAAAAATCAATGAAAAAGTATTTGATGGTTTACTCATAAGTGATGTATTTTTGTCACAAAGAGTAATTGGTGATAAATCAAGCCATAAAGATATTTTTAAAAAAGGTTCAAATAGAATTACTTTTGAAATAAGTGATAAAAATGGATTAAAAATTGATAATGTAGATATCAATTTTAAAGTTACAAGAAGTACAAATAGTTATTCTGATATAGATATTTCAAATGTAGAAAATAAAACTAACACTTTTGTTTTTGATTTAGAAAAAGAGGGTAATTGGAATATTACTGGAACTATAGAGATAAGTGATGGAGAAAAAGGCTACTTTTACATAAAGTCAAATGCTATTAATAAGTAATAAACTTATAGTCTTTCCCACCTCAAGAGCTATAAGAGAAGCAATAAAAAAAAGAAGCAATGAAAATTTATTGCTTCCCTCATATTTAACAATCGATGAACTTTTCAAAAAATCAATCTCAATCTCAAACAAAAAATACATAGATGAAGAGCAAAGGTTTTTATACCTAAAAACTGCTTGCGATGTAAAAAGATTACAAAAATTAGGTATATCAAATAACTTTACTTCTTTTTTAAAACAATCAGACTATCTTTTTAGGTTTTTTGGTGAGTTATCTGCTGAAAAAGTCTCTATTGATAGTTTGCAAGTAGTTGATACTTATGAGTATTATAAAGAACATATTGAGATATTAAAAGAGATTTATACTAATTATACAAATATTTTAAATGCAAATGATGCAATAGACAAAATTAATTTACCAAGTAATTATGAGATAAACAGCAACTTCTTAGATAGATATGAAAGCATAGAGATATACTTTGAAGGATATTTTACAAACTTTGAATTAGAAATCATATTAAAAATATCAAAACAAATAAAAACAATAATAAATCTGTCATTTAATAAATATAATGAAAAATCAATACAAAGTTTTATTGAACTAGGTTTTGATTTAGAGTGTGAATTTAATTATAAAATTGATTTAACAAATAAAGAGATATTGCAAAAAGAAGAGCAAATAAGTTACTTAGAAAATATAAAAATCTCTGCATTTACAAGTAGGATAAATCAAGTAGCCTTTATAAAAGAGTCAATTACCCATGCCGTAAACTCTGGAATTGATGCACAAAATATAGTCTTAGTAGTGCCAGATGAAAAATTTATAAGTATAATTGAACAGTTTGATGATGAAGGCTATTTTAACTATGCTATGGGTAAAAGTATAACTAACAGTAAGATATACAAATTCCTTAGTTCCATATATAATTATCTAAATGAAGATGAACGAAAAACAAAAGAGACAGTAGAGTTTTATGATATAGATATTGCCTTATTAGATAGTTTAAAAACTATTTGGAATAAGAGTCTGCAAAAAGATGATTTTAATTTAGTGCTTGAATATTTAAAATCCATTGAACATAACAAAGAGTTAATAGAAAAGTTTGATGAATTGATTTATAAGTTAAATCATCTATTTTTTAATACAAGTCAAAAAATAGTTTTTAAAGAGGCTGTTAAAATACTTATTCAAAAAACATCAAAAATATCTTTAGATGACATAAACTCTGGAATGGCAACAGTAATGGGTTTACTAGAAACAAGAGCTGTTGACTATGAAGCTGTAATAATTTGCGATTTTAATGAGACCTTCATTCCAAAATCTAGTATAAAAGATAAATTTTTATCATCAGCTATTAAAAAAAGAGCAAAATTGCCAACTCAAAAAGATAGAGAAAACCTACAAAAGTATTATTATTACAAGTTAATAAATAGTGCAAAGAATCTATATATTTCTTACACTCAAAATGAAACAATGCAAATAAGTAGATTTGCAGATGAATTATTTAAAGATAAAATTGATAATCAAACAAAAGATAAAGAGTATAAAGAGATATTATACAAAAACAAAAATATAAATCATTTTGATGAAGAGATAATTTATTATATTGACCTATCAAAGCAAGAGTGGTCAGCAACTTCACTTAAAAAGTATTTAGAGTGTAAAAGAAAGTATTACTTAGAGTATATATACAAAATAAAAGAGCATAATACAAGCTTAAAGCCAAGAGGATATGAATTAGGAAGTATGGTTCATAAAACTCTTGAAAGTGCTTATAAAAGCTTTGAGGTCAAAAATATAGATTTTGAACTTATTAAATCTTTATTTGAAAAGCATATTAATCATAATCCTTTTTTATTACTTGACAAAGAGGTTTTCCTAAAAAGATTAAATGCCTTTGTAGAGTTTGAAAATAAAAGATTTGAAGATAAGAATTTAGAAGTTTTAGAGATAGAAAAAGATTTTAAATTTGATTTTAATGGAATAGTTCTAAAAGGAAGTATTGATAGGATTGATAAATTAGATGACCAGTACTTACTAATTGATTACAAAACCTCTTCAAACTTGAAAATAGATAGTTTAAAAACATACGACAAAAGTGCTGACTTTCAGTTAGAGTTTTATTATTTGGCTTGCAGGGAACTTTTTGGCTATGACAAAATAAAAGCATATTATTATGATTTAAACAGTTCAAGATTACTAGAAGAGGTAGTACTACAGGAAAAAATTGAAGTACTAAAAAATATATTTATAGAATTAAAAACAAAAAAAATAAATTTTGAGAAGTGTGAAAAAACAACTATATGTCAGTATTGTGAGTTTAAAACTATTTGTAATAGGTAGTTAGTACAAGATATTGCTTGTACTAACTTTTTGCATTATTTAGAAGTTGCTATTAAAACATCTTCTATCATTTTTGTAATATCTCCATCCAAAATCGCTTCTACATTTGAATAGCCTATATTACTTCTTGTATCTTTTATTTGCTGATATGGTTGCATTACATATGATCTAATCTGATGTCCCCATCCAATTTCACTCTTTTCTATACCATCTTTTGTAGCTTTTTGTTTCTCTAATTCATACTCATAAAGTCTTGATTTTAGCATCTTCATTGCACTTGCTTTATTTTTATGCTGAGACCTATCATTTTGACATTGAACTACAATATTTGTCTCAATATGAGTTATTCTAATGGCACTTTCTGTTTTATTAACATGTTGTCCACCAGCTCCACTTGCTCTATATGTATCAATACGTATATCTTTATCTTCAATAATAATATCAATATTATCATCAATTTCAGGACTTACCATAACTGATGCAAAAGAGGTATGTCTTTTGGCATTTGAATCAAATGGTGAAATTCTTACAAGTCTGTGAATACCATTTTCTGCTTTTAAGTATCCATATGCATTTTCACCTTTTATGATAAAAGATACATCTTTTAAACCTGCTTCTTCCCCATCTTGATAATCTAAAACTTCAATCTTAAAGTCCATTCTTTCAGCCCATCTTAAATACATACGATAAAGCATACTAGCCCAATCCTGTGACTCAGTTCCCCCAGCTCCTGGATGAATAGAAACTATAGCACTTAAAGAATCATCTGGATTACTAAGCATTACTGATATTTCTGTTGAATTTATTAGATTATTTAAATCTTCTGCTTCATCATAAAGTAACTCAAAAGTCTCTTCATCTTTTTCTTGATTTGCTAATTCATACAAATCATTTGTACCACTTAAAGATTCATTTGCTTTATTAAATTTTGATAATTTACTTAAAATTCTATTTTTTTCAATACCTACTTTTGTAGCGTTGTCAACATCATCCCAAAAGTCTTGGGCTGATTCAAGCTCTTCTATCTCTTTTAATCTTAAGTTTAAATCATTAGGCTTAAGTATCTCTTTGATATTGTTGAGTTTCTTGTTTAAAAGTTTAAGTAATTCTGTATATTCGTATGCATCCATATAAATCCTTGTAAAAGTGCATTGTACAAAAATTTACTATAAGAAGTGGTTAGTTTAGTAGCATTAGTCAATATTTCAAAATTGAATCAAATATTAAAACATAGAAACTATTTTATTCTATCATCTTTCATTATTATGGGGGGGTACTTGAAATACAAATTGTAAAAAAACTAAAGAGCTTATTGCCCTTTAGTTTTATATGTCATTTATTTTTTATTGATAGACTGCAAATATTGATATAAATTTTTAATATCTTTTGAGTTTATTCCATTTGCATAGGGATACATGACAATTGCTTGTCCTCTATCGTATTGTCTTAAATCATAGTCTCTTAAAGTTTGTTGAAAATCATATAATGATAACTTATTTATTTCTCTAGAAGTACCATATGCAACTTCTCCTTTTTCGCCATGACAAGACTCACATTTTTTAATATATAGTGCTTTACCAGATTGTGTCATTCTAAATTTCTTTTCTTCTAGCAATCTAATATTATCGGCTACTTCTTTTTGTTCTAGTCTTTTTAATATGGTTGCTTCCAATTTTTCCATATCTATGCCAGTGTTAGCTAGTTCATCTTTTTTTAATATATAAATAAAATTATTTCCATCCATTTTAATGTCATCAGTTGACCAACCTTCTTTTTTCATATCTTGAAGTGATTTTTTACTAGCACATAATCCACCATCTAACTTAACTAATTCAATTGTTGCAAAATTTTTGTGATTTTGTTTAAAGCACATAGTAGTTTGAGTAAATCCAAGACTTAAAGTAAGTGAAAATATTGAAAGCGATTTGAGTAAATTCATTTTTATCCTTTTTTTTAGAAGGATATTTTAGCATAATTTTTTAAAAAAAGAATAAAAAAAGGGTTAGAAGATATATCTTCTAACCCTTTTTAGTTTAATAGACTGACTAATTTAACTTATTAGAAAGAGTATTGAACGTGTAATCTACCTCTAGTACCTTTTGCAGCACCAGTTGTTTGATGTTCACCAATTCTAACATAAGTCATTAAGTTTTTACCCATTTTATAAGTAACTTGACCATATATTTCATCTGAATCAGCAGCAGCACCTGCATCTTTATCTAAATAAGTTGCAGATAAGTTTACACCTTCCATAACATCAACATTAGCTCCAACTTTAATTAAAGAAGAGTCATCAGTATTTAAATTAAGAGCCCAACCTTGTAAGTTTACAGCTGCATCAGCATCACCAGTTAAGTTAACACCTCTTTGGTATGTAGTAACATCATTAGTTTTACCATAATCTACAGATAAACCTACAATACCAAATTTAGCTTTAGCTCCAACTTTCCATAAAGATTCTTTTTCGCTAGTTACATCTGGCTCAACTGCAGAGTATCTTGCATATAAAGAAACCATTTCAATTTTAGATGAAGCACCAATTGTATAAGCTTTATGACCATCATTTGTAGCTGAAGTTTCAGTAACATCTAAATACCATGCATCTAATGCAACTGGACCAACATTAGCAAGTACTCCTAGTCCAGCAATTGCTGCACCCGCAGTAACTAAGTTAGTATTTTGTAAATAAGTACCAGCTAAAGTAACAGGACCTACTGTTGTAATACCAGTAATACCATTACCTGTATCTTCATCACCAGCTGCATCAGCTGCAACAGCAAATGGAGATGGAACAGTTTGTTTACCAGCAATAATAGTAGTATTAGCAATACCAGTATATGCAAAGTTTGCTTGAGTTAAAGAAAACGCAGCATTACTATCAGTTACATTACTATTAATTACAGCCATAGCACCATTATTACCACCAGCACCTATAATTGTTCTTGCATTGAAAGTTACATCATCATTAATTTTAGATTTTGTATTAATTGCAATTTTATAAGAGTTTGTAGTAATGTTACTTGAGTTAGTATCTCTATCATCATATCTATATGCAACTGTACCAGATACATCTACACCTTTAATTGCTTCTTCTAATGGTTGAGCGTTAGCAGTTGTTAAACCAGTTACTGCAACAGCAGCTACTAAACTTAATTTTACGAATTTTTTCATTTGATCTCCTGAAAGGGTTATTTAAATCAGATCCTCGGACGCGCGAACAATCTTCTTACACAAAGTGCTTGAAAGATACTTTCCGATTCACCGTTGCGAAAATTTTACTTGGATTAAAGTTAAAGTTTTCTTAATTTGTAGCTTTTTTGGTAATTTAATTGATTATTTTAAGCTTTTTTTATAAAAAGCGTATAAGTTATAGTGTTATGCTTACTTTACAGTTAGGCAAGATATCTGGCTTTTGTATAGATATTTTTAGCTTTTTCATATGATATTTGGTATTTAAGAGTTTCTTTAATTCTAAAATAGCATCTTCAAGAAGTTCAAACTTTCTTTCTATCATAGTATTTTCTATATCTTCTGCTACTTTTGAGTAGTCTATAAAATTTGAATCTTCATACTTATATTTAAAAGAGCAGTTTACTACTACTTTTTGCTCTTTTTTTCTTTCAAAGGGTAAAATCCCAATAATACAATTAAATGTTAGTTCTTCTATGTTTACTTTCACTATACAGCTTTTAACTCTTCTTTTTTTACAAGTCTTACTATATTTGGAATATGCTTATAAAAGATTATAAAAGCTATTAGATACATTGGGGCATTTGAGTTTATTTCTAAGCCATTATTAAAAATAAGTGCTGCAATTACAACGCCGACTAAACCTAAAAGAGAAGATAAAGAGGATATTTTAAGTACTTTTGCACAAAATCCCCACACAACTGCACCAATTAAAGTAGGTATTGGAATAAGTACTAAAAAAACACCAAGTCCTGTTGCCACTCCTTTTCCACCTTCTAGTCCTAAATAAATACTATAACAATGACCTATGATAGCCAATACAGCTATTGCCCAAAGTGTAGCTTCACTAACTCCATAAGCCATAGCTATTAGAAGTATAATTGTTCCTTTTATAGCATCAAGTATAACAGTTGCTAGACCTAGTTTTTTTGCTAAACTTGGGTTTGTCTGCTTTACAACTCTAAGTACGTTTGTTGCGCCTATACTTTTACTTCCTTGTTCTTTTATATTTACTCCTGCAAAGGTTTTTGCTAAGAGTAAACCAAAGGGAATAGAGCCAATTAAATATGCCAAAATATAGAAAATAAGATTAGTATTTAGAAAATCCATTATTACCTCAATAGTTTTTTTGATTATGTTTAAAAGGATTATAACAAATATTTTGTTATATTCCCGTTAATTAATAAATATTAAAACCTAAGGGTAAGTTTTGAATTTAAAAGATGAGATAATAAAATTAAAAGAAGAACTTGATGTAACTATTGTAGCACACTTCTATCAAAGGGATGAAGTGTTTGAACTAGCAGACATAACAGGTGACTCTTTAGAGTTAGCTAAAAAGGCTATGGCAACACAGAGTAAATATATACTTTTTTGTGGTGTTGGATTTATGGGGGAGAGTGTAAAAGTACTAAGCCCTCAAAAAAGAGTATTGATGCCAAAGATTGCATGCTGTGCTATGGCTAGAATGATTGATGTAGATTATTTTGATGAATCACTAGCTAAGTTAAATGCAATGGGTGTAGCAAGTGATGAACTCCTTCCAATAACTTATATAAACTCAAGTGCAGCTGTAAAAGCAAGAGTTGGAGAAATGGGTGGTATGGTTTGTACTTCTTCAAATGCCTACAAAATCATCGAAAAAGGTTTAAAGTCAGGAAAAAAGATATTTTTTGTACCAGATAGATGTTTAGGACAAAACTTTGCAAAAAGTCTAAATCTAAAATCATCAGTTATAGGTGATGGAAGTGATCCAAAAGAAGCAGATATTATCTGTTATGATGGTTTTTGTTCTGTTCATCAACTTTTTTCAACTGATGATATAGAATTTTATAGAAATAAATATCCAGATATCTTAATCGCAGTTCATCCAGAGTGTGATCCAAAGATTTGTGATATGGCAGATTTTGTTGGCTCTACTTCTCAACTAATTACTTATATAAAAGAGTTGCCAATTGAGCAAAAAGTTGCAGTTGGAACAGAGTATAATATGGTAAATAGATTAAGAGAGAAAAATACTTACATCTTAAGCTCTACAAAACCTGAGTGTCCAACGATGAATGAGACAACTTTGGAAGATGTATATAAATGTCTAAAAGATATTAAAGATGGTAAAGAAGTTTTTGAAACAGAAATTTTTGTAAATGAAAATGTAACTAAATGGGCAAAAATAGCACTACAAAGGATGTTTGAAGTATGATTAATATTAAAAAGTTCGTAAAAAATGCCATTATAGAAGATAATGGACGGGGTGATTTATTTTTTGATGTGGCTCCTAAAGGAAGATTTAGCGCAAAAGTTATCTCAAAAGATGATGGTATTTTTGCAGGTGAGATTTATGCAAAAGCTTTATCAAAAACTGAAAAGTTTGAATGTAAGTTTTTAAAGCATGATGGAGAGAAAATAAAAAAAGGTGACATAATAGCAAAGCTTGAAGGTAAAGCTGCTGTTTTATTATCTTCAGAGAGAACATTTCTAAATATACTTCAACACGCTTCTGGGATAGCAACAATGGCAAACTCTTATGCTTCTTTAATAAATGATTTAAATGTAGTTTTATTAGATACAAGAAAAACAAGACCACAATTAAGAGATTTTGAAAAGTATGCAAGTAGAGTTGGAGGAGCTATTAACCATCGACTTGGTCTTGATGACTGTTTGATGTTAAAAGATACACACCTAAGAACAATTACAGATTTAAAAGATTTTGTAAAAAAAGCAAGAAAAAGAATCTCTTGGGTTACAAAAATAGAAATTGAGTGTGAAAATATTGACCAAGTTCGTGATGCTATGGAAGCTGGTGGAGATATTATTATGTGTGATAATATGACTCCAAATCAAATACGTGATGTAGTAAAATTTAGAGATGAAGTTCATCCCCATGTACTTTTAGAAGCTAGTGGAAATATAAACTTAGATACTGTAAGAGATTATGCTTCCACAGGTGTTGATGCACTTAGTTCAGGAAGTATTATTCATCAAGCAACTTGGTTAGACTTTTCTATGAAATTTGATTAGTGGTTAACTTTTGATTAGTAATAATATGTTAGGATAAAAAATGATTTTTAAAAGGAGAGTGTTTGAGTAAAGATTTTATAACAAATAATAAAGTAAATACTGCTTCTTTTGTAAATGCCCTAAAATTGATTGACAATTCAAAATATATTTTAATAATTACCCATGTTAATCCAGATCCAGATACTATTTGCTCTGGTCTAGCCCTTTCAAATTATTTATTTGAAAATAGAATAAAACACAAGGTCTTTAATGCAGGTAAAAACCTTCCTATAAAATGTGATTTTATAAATAGATATGAAAAGATAACTGACCAAATCCCAAAATTTTATGATTTGGCTATTTCAGTTGATTGTGGTACATCAAATAGATTTGGTATAGATATTCCGCAAGAAATACCTTTGATTAATATTGACCATCATAAATCAAATGATAATTTTGGAACAGTAAATATAGTAGATATAAATAAGTCGTCAACATCAGAGATAATATATGACTTTTTTAGATTTAATGGCTTGTATATTACAAAAAATACTGCAGAGGCACTTTATACTGGCATTTATGATGATTCTTTGGCTTTTACAACTCCAAGGTGTGATGAGTTTACCTATGAGAAGATTAACTTCTTAGTTAAATGTGGAGCAAGTCCTGTGTATATTGCTGATAAGTTTATTAAAAGAGATTCTTTAGCAAAATATAGAATTCTGCCAAAGATTTTTAATAGTTTAGAGCTTTTAGATGAGGGGAAAGTTGCCACAATATATGCAACAAAAGAGTGGTTTGAAGAAACAGGTGCAACAACTTTGGAAACAGAGATTGCCTTGGACATGGTTTTAAATATTGCCATTGTAAAAATAGCAATTTATTTTAGAGTAGTAAATGATAAAGTAAGGGTCTCTTTAAGATCAAAAGAGAAAATAGATGTTTCAAGTGTAGCTTCCATCTTTGGTGGGGGAGGGCATTTAAATGCTGCAGGTTGTGTTATACAAACTGATGATATATTTGAAGCAAAAAAGATTATATTAAAGGAAGTTCTTGAGAAGTAAAAGTAATTTTGGAAAAATACTGTTTTTTATATTTTTGGTTGCAGGATTTGGGGCTGGTGGATTTATTTATTTATCACCTATGTTTGAGAAAAATCCTCCTAAAATCAAGTTTAATGATAATATTTATTGGAATTTAAAAAGTAAATTAAATCTTACTATTAGTGATGATAGCGGTATAAAATTTTATAAAGTAATTTTTAAAGATGGCAATAAAGAGATAGTATTAGATACACAAGTTTTACTTGAATCTAAAAAAATAGTGGATTTAGAACTAAAATCACCAGAACTAGATATGTTCTTTAAAAGCACAGATGTTCAAATAATCGTAGAAGCAATTGATAGTAGCAAATGGAATTTTTTAGAGGGTAATAAAGTTGTTAAAACATTTAATCTAAAAATTGATAGAAAAAAACCAGAAACATCTGTAATAGCAAACTCTTTTGCAGTAAGACGAGGTGGAAGTGCTTTAGTTATTGTGAAAGTTGAAGATGAGAATTTAAAAGATTCTTATATCTCATTTAATAATCAACAAAGATTTGATTTAATACCTTTTTATAAAGATAACTATTATGCTTCACTAATTGCTTGGCCAATCACTATGGAAGACTTTAGTATTGTAAATCTAATAGCAATCGATAAAGCAGATAATAAATCAATTACAAAAGTACCTTTATATATTAGAAAACTAAAAGAAAAAAGATCTAAAATAAAAATAAGTGATAGTTTTATTCAAAATGTTAGTACAAAAGTTTTAGACCAAAGTGGTAAAGAAATACCTAATGATTTAGTTGAAATATTTATAAAACAAAATAAACTATTGAGAGCTCAAAATGTTGCAAAGATTGAAGAAGTATCTAAAAAATATATGGATAAAGAATTTGTAAGTGAGTTTGATATTGCACCATTTAAAAGACTAACAAATGCAGCAACAGCTGGACAATTTGGACAAAGAAGAACATATTATCACCACAATATAAAAGTAGATGAAGCTTGGCACCTTGGAGTTGATTGGGCAAGTATTAAAAAAGCAGATATTTTTACTACAAATAAAGCAAGAGTGATTTTCAATGATTATTTAGGAATATATGGGAATACTATAATATTAGATCATGGATTTGGTTTACAAACACTTTATGCACATACAAGTGCCTCAAATATTGCTGTTGGAGAAAAAGTTGAAGTAAACCAAAAAATAGGAAATACAGGTGTAAGTGGAGCTGTTTTGGGAGATCATTTACATTTTGGAGTTTTAATTCAAGGTATAGAAGTAGACCCTTTAGAGTGGATGGATAAAAATTGGATTAAAACAAGAATTACTGATATTCTTGATGAAGCAAAAAAGGTTATTGATAATAAATGAAACAAAGAACAATAGCAAAAGCAGTTGAAATAGTAGGAATAGGGCTTCATAAAGGAGTTCCTGTAAAAATGAGATTAGAACCTTTGGAAGCAAATGAAGGGATAATATTTTACAGATCAGATGAAGGCTTAGCAATTCCTTTAAAAATAGAAAATGTAGTTGATACAAAAATGGCAACGGTTATTGGTAAAGATGGTATTGTTGTTTCAACTATTGAGCATCTTTTATCAGCTGTATATGCATATGGAATTGATAATCTTAGAGTTGTATTAGATAATGATGAGGTTCCTGTATTAGATGGAAGTTCATCTGGATATTGTATGCTTATTGATGAAGTTGGAATAAAAGAGTTAAATGAATCTAAAAAAGTTATAAAAGTTAAAAAAGAGGTTGAAGTTACAACTGAAGATGGAAAAAGAGTCTCTTTAAAGCCATCAAACCATATAATATATGACTTCTCAATTGACTTTGAAAGTCCTGTAATTGGACAGCAAAATTATCATTTTGATTATAGTATTGAAGAGTATAAAGAGAATATCAGTAAAGCAAGAACTTTTGGCTTTTTGCATGAAGTACAATATTTAAGAAGTATAGGCTTAGCCCAAGGTGGAAGTTTAGAAAATGCCATTGTTGTAGATGCAGATAAAATATTAAATCCTGAGGGCTTAAGATATGAAAACGAGTTTGTACGACATAAAATTCTTGATGCTATAGGAGATATGTCACTTTTGGGATACACTTTAATTGGCGAATATGATGCCCATGCAGGAAGTCATCATTTAAACCATCTATTAACAAAGAAACTTTACGAGTCAGAAGAAAACTATGAAATCATTGATTTAGAAACAGCTCAACAAGAGAGTTATGTATTCCAAAAAGCATATGCAATGATAGATGAGAATTAAGGGTTTATTTGATTGATATTTTAGTTATTTCAATTTCTAATCCTATTAAAATAGGCATTTATAAAGATAACATACTAATAGATAAGATAGAAAAAGAGGGTATGACCTCTGATATTTTACCTATAATATTTAAAGAGCTATTAAAAAAATATGAGATTAAAACTATAACATATGTGAATACACCAGGCTCATATATGGCAATAAAAGTGGCATATGTATTTTTAAAAACTATTTGTATAGTCAGAAATATAAAGTTAAATGCTGCTAGTGGATTTTTGTTTAATGAAAATTCTCCCATAAAAGCTTTGGGTAAAAAATACTTTTTTAATAAAAATGGCAAAGTAACAATAGATTTTTTGGAAGAAAAGAGTATAATTTCGAATTTTAAATTACCAAAAAGTTTAGATAAAACAAAATTTTTATCTGAAACTTTACCAATTTATAATTTACCAGCAGTATAAAAGGAAGATAATTGAGAGTTAGTGTACCAGCTACGAGTGCAAATTTAGGACCAGGTTTTGATACTTTAGGTTTAGCTTTAAAGATAAAAAACCAAGTAACAATAAGACCAGCAAAGTTTCATAGTGTATCTTTAAAAGGAGAGGGTTCAAATAATCCTATTCTAAAAGATAATAATATGTTTATTGCTATTTTTAATGATTTTTATAATAATTTATCACATAAAAAAAGAGCATTTAGATTTGAATTTGAAAACCAAATTCCATTATCAAGAGGATTGGGAAGTTCTTCTGCTGTTATTGTAAGTGCAATTGCATCAGCATATGCCATAGAAGAGATGGAATTACCAAAAGAGAAACTTTTAAATCTTGCCCTTGCTTATGAATCTCATCCAGATAATATCACACCAGCTGTAATGGGTGGTTTTAATGTTTCTTGTGTTCAAGATAATGAGGTAAAATATATAAATAAATCTATTCCTAAAAGTTTAAGTGCTGTTGTTGTTGTTCCAAATAGACCAATATCAACACAGCTTTCAAGAAAAACATTGCCATATAAATACCCAAAAGAGGATGCAATATTTAATATATCTCATTCATCTCTTTTAACTGCAGCTTTTATGAGTGAAAATTGGGAGATGCTTAAAATTGCTTCCCAAGATAAATTTCATCAAAGTTATAGAATGAAACAGATGCCAGAACTTTTTGAAGTACAGAAATGTTCATTAAACAGTGGGGCATTGATGAGTACACTTTCAGGTTCTGGTTCAACGCTTTTTTCTATTTGTTATTTTGAAGATGCAAAAAAGATTGAGAAAGAATTAAGAGCAAAATTTCCGCATTTTAAAGTGTTTATTTCTGGTTTTGACAACTATGGTGTTAGAGTAGAAGCATAAAAATTGGAAATTTAATAAATTTTGGGTATAATCATTGGCTAAATTAGAAAAACCTATAAGAACTTGTGTGGTTTGTCGTAGTAAACTAACTAAAGACAATTTAATTAGATTGCAATGTAAAGATTACAAACTCATTATTTTTGATGGAATAGGTAGGAGTTTTTATATTTGTAAAGAGTGTCAAGAGAAGACTCTTTTGGATATAGAAACAAAAAGAATTGAAAAAGCACTTTTTAAACAGTGTAAAAAAAAAGATGAGTACTTGGTACAACTTAAGGAGATATTAACGCATGTCAGATAACGTAAGAGTATATGAAATTGCAGAAGAGGCTGGGGCTAGCAGCAACGATGTTATAAAAAAAGCAAAGGATTTAGGTATAGAACTTAAATCACCTCAAAGTCAAGCAACAGTTGAGGACGCAGAAGAGATAGTAAACTATATAATGACTGGAAAGAGTAAAAAACTTCCACCAAAGAAAAAAGTAACTAAAACTGAAGAGCCTAAAAAAGTTGAAGAAGAGAAAAAAGTAGTAGCTGAAGAAAAAAAGCCAAAAGAATCAATTACTGCAAAAACTACTGAAATTGAGAAACCAAAAGAAGAAAAAAAGCCAGTAATTGAAGAACCTAAAAAAATTGAAAATACTAGCCCTGTAAAAACTGATGATACTCAAAAAGTTAATGATACTTCACCTGTGAAAAAAGTTATACCTAAAAGAAGAGGTCTAAAAATTGTTAAAAAGAAAAGACCTGAAGAACCAAAAGTAGTAAAAAAAGAAGAATCAAGTTCTTACTCAGAACCATCAGCAGTAAAAAAACCTATGAAATCTTTAAGTGAAATACTTGGAGGAAATAATAATCAAGACAATCAACCTGAAGCTGTAAAAGCAAAAGCAAAAGTACAAAAGAAAAAAACGCCTCCAAAAGCACATGAGCATGGAAAAGTTTTAGAAATAGATAAAAAAGACTTTAAAGAGTCTGATGATTCATTATTAGGTGAAGAAGTTGTATTACTTGATATGGGTTTAACTGACACATCAAAACTTTTTGATGATCCACATAAACAAGCAAAAAATAATAATGACAAACAAACAAGAAGTTCAAAACCAGCAGCCTTTGGAAATAGACCTCAAGGTTTAAAAAGAGGTAGAAGAAAGAAAAGAATTAAAAGAGAAGTTGAAGTTGCTGAAGTAACCCAAATTACTATACCTGAAGATGTTAGAGTTTATGAGTTTGCAGAGGCTTGTGGAAAAAGTGCATCGGAAGTTATTACAGTATTATTTTCTTTAGGAATGATGGTTACAAAAAATGACTTCTTAAAACAAGATGAATTAGAAATTCTTGGTGAAGAGTTTGGTATTGAAGTTACAGTAAAAGATGCTTTAGAAGATGTAAATTATGTGGAAGATCATGAAGAAGATATCGATAAATCAAACTTCGTAACAAGACCTCCTGTTGTAACAATCATGGGACATGTTGATCATGGTAAAACTTCTTTATTAGATAAAATAAGAAGTGCAAAAGTTGCAAAAGCTGAAGCTGGTGGGATTACTCAACACATTTCTGCATATACAGTGGAACAAAGTGGCAAAAAAATTACATTTGTAGATACTCCTGGACATGCCGCGTTTAGTGAAATGAGATCAAGAGGTGCAAGTGTAACTGATGTTATTATTATAGTTGTTGCTGCTGATGATGGTGTTAAACCACAAACTGAAGAAGTAATCGCACATGCAAAAGCAAGTGGTTGTCCAATTATTGTTGCAATGAACAAAATGGATAAAGAGAGTGCAAATCCTGATATGGTTAAATCACAAATGGCAGAAAAAGATATGCTTCCTGTTGATTGGGGTGGAGAGATTGAGTTTATTGGTGTTTCTGCTCATACTGGTGATGGTATTGATGACTTACTTGAAAATATTTTAATTCAAGCAGAAATGTTAGAACTACAAGCAGACCCAACTTCTAAAGCAAAAGCTACAGTTGTAGAGGCTACACTTGAAAAAGGTAGAGGACCAGTTGCTACTGTAATTGTGCAAAGTGGTACATTAAAAGTTGGTGATAATATCGTAAGTGATACTACATATGGTAGAGTAAAAGCTATAACTAATGATATGGGTAAACCTGTAAAACAATTAGAACTTTCTGAAACTGGAAATGTACTTGGATTAAATGATATTCCTACATCTGGTTCTGTAATGATTGTACAAGATAGTGAAAAAGAAGCAAGAGAAATTGCAACTACTAGAGCAGAACATGCACGTGCAAAAGAGTTGTCTAAATCTACAAAAGTATCATTAGAAGAGATGAGTGGGTTAATTGCAGAAGGAAAAATCAAACAATTACCAGTGATTATCAAAACTGATGTTGCAGGTTCTTTAGAAGCAATTAAAGGTTCACTAGAAAAAATCCAAAATGATGAAGTAAAAGTTAAAGTTTTACACACAGGTGTTGGTGGAATTACTGAGTCTGATTTAGTTCTTGCAGGAGCTAGTGAAGGTTGTGTTATCTTAGGGTTTAACGTAAGACCAACTGGTTCTATTAAACAAAAAGCTAAAGCTGATGGAATTACTATTAATACTTATACAATTATATATGACTTAATTGATGATATTAAAGCAACACTATCTGGTATGATGAGTGCAGTAATTAGAGAAGAAAATACAGGTCAAGCAGAAGTAAGAGATACATTTGTTGTACCAAAAATTGGAACAGTTGCTGGATGTTTAGTTACTGATGGTAAAGTTATCAAAGGTGGACATGCTAGAATTATTAGAGATGGTGTTGTTACATATACTGGTAAAATATCATCACTTAAAAGATTCAAAGATGACGCTAAAGAGGTTGTTAATGGATTTGAATGTGGTATTATGTTTGAAAAATTCAATGATATAAAAGTTGGAGATTTCATAGAAACATTTATTCAAATTGAAGAGAAAGTACAAATAGACCTATAATATGAAAAGTGTAAACTTACAAAGAACAGAGTCTTTATTAATGGAGTTAATTCCAGAGGCTCTTTCTACTTTAAATGATAATAGAATTAAATCATTGGCAATTACAGAAGTAAATTGTAGAAATGGTAAATATGATGCAGTAGTTTATTATGATGGAAGTGATTATGATAAAAGAGAACATCAGATAATAAACAGTCTTTTAAGTAAAGCAAATGGACATATAAAAACGTATTGTTTAAATGCCACAGGTTGGTATAAATGTCCAAATTTTAAATTTCAAGCTGATGATAAATTGGAAAAAGATTTAAAAATAGAGTCTTTATTTGATAAAATAAAAAAAGATAAAAAAGAGGACTAATGACTTTAGAAGAATCAATTGAAATGACTGTAAAAGGTTGTGGAGTTGAACTATATGACATAGTAACTACAAAAGAGAATGATAGAGATATTTTTAGAGTATATATTATTGCTAAAGATGGTGTGTCATTAGATAAGTGTGCTGAAGTATCAAGGTTGATTTCTCCTATATTAGATGTAGATGAGCCAATGTATGGAAAATACAATTTAGAAGTAAGTTCTCCAGGAATTGAGCGAAAATTAAAAAAACCAAGACATTTTGAAGTATCAATTGGTGAAAAGATAAAAGTAAAAGATTTTGAAAAAAATGTATTAAGTGGTGAATTGGTTTTTGCTGATGAAAATGAAATTAAAATAAAAACAGAGCATGGTGAAGAGATTATCACTCATGATGAAATATCTTCAGCCTCAACATATTTTGAGTGGTAAATAAATGCTAATCAATGATAACTTTTATATGAAGTTAGCCATTGATGAAGCGTGGAAATATCAACTTTTAACTTATCCAAACCCTGCAGTTGGTTGTGTTGTTGTTAAAGATGGTGAGATTCTCTCTATCGAAGCTCATAAAGAGGCAGGAATGCCCCATGCAGAAGTAAATGCCCTAAAAGCTGCATATCTAAAAAAACACACAAAAGATGACATAAAACTAAAAAAAACTTCCCATGAAATTCATGAATATTTATTAAAAAACCATAATAATTTTTTCAATGATTGTGAAGTTTATGTAACCCTAGAACCATGTAATCATATAGGGAAAACTCCCTCATGTGCTTTTCTTTTAAAAGAGTTAAACCCCCAAAGAGTAATCATAGCCCATGAAGATACAAATAAACAGGCCTCAGGTGGCATAGAAACTCTAAAAAGTGTAAATATAGATGTGAGCCTTGGATGTATGAAAAAAGAGGCTTATGAGCTTCTATATCCATTTATCAAATGGAATAAAGGTTCATTTATCTTTTATAAAATGGCACAAACTCTAAATGGATGTATAGATGGGAAAGTATCATCAAAAATGGCCCAACTATATATTCATACTCTAAGAGATAAAATAGATCTGATGTTAATAGGCGGAAATACAGTAAGAATTGATAAACCAATTTTAGATGCAAGATACATAGCAGGACGTGCACCAAATGTAATGATTTATAGCAAAAATAAAATATTTGATAAAAATATTCCACTTTTTTCTGTGCCTAATAGAGAAGTTATAATAAGTGATGATTTATTTAAACTTTTAGATTATAAATTTATAATGATTGAAGGTATTTATAATTTAATGGAAATACTAAAAGAGAGAATAGATTATATTGTTTTATTAGTTAGTCCAAAAATTAGAAATGGAGTTAATGCACTCAATAAAATAGATATTGACTTTGAAATAGTGCATGAAAATTATATTGGTAGTGAAAAAATAGTCTATTTAAAAAGAATAAATAATTTATAAGATAATTTTTCTAATCTAATTCAATAATTTAAATATAACTGTATTACAATATAGTGAATATTTAAAAGGCTTTGAATGAAAAGTAGAGAAAGTAATTTAATTAAAATTATTGCTATTGGGCCATTGATTTTTATTCCCTTATTTGTAATTGCAATTATTTTAATAATAATTATTGAACATGAACAAAATTTTGAAAAGACATTATCAAAAGTTGAAGAAAATCTTATAAATATTGAAAAGAAAGCAATTAAATCAAAAATAGATGGTATTTCTGACTTAATTGCTTACCAAAATAATCTTACAGTAAAAAAGCTAACACTAAGAATAAAAGATAGAGTCAATACTTCATATAAAATTGCAGTAAATATATATAATAAGTACAAAAATACAAAAACTCAAAAAGAGATAGAATCTTTAATTATCACATCTTTAGCACCTCTATCTTGGAATAATGAAGAGAGTTTTATTTTTGTATTAGACTATGCTGGTATATTTCACTTAGCCCCAAGTTATTTAAAACACTTAGAGGGAACTTCAATAATTAATTTTCAAGATGCAAATGGTAGATTTGTAATTAAAGAAGAGATAGAAATAGCAAAGACAAAAAAAGAGGGCTTTTTGTGGGATAAGTTTACAAAGCCAAGTGATCCAACTAAAAGTATCTATGATCAAGTTGTTTTTGTAAAAGCCTTAGGTTTTTATAACTTATATTTGGGTTCAGGCGAGTATTTAGATACAGCTTCTAAAATAAGTACTAATGAAATACTAAATGCTATTCAAAAGATAAGTGAAAATACAAGTGATTATATTTTTGCTTTTGATGCAAATGGTAATATTCTATTAAATGATAGCACACCAGAATATATAAATAAGAACTTCAATAATATCAAAGATAAAAGTATACAAAATGTTTATTTTGCTTTATTAAAAAGTATAAAGAATGATGATAATAAGTTTTCAAGATACAGTTGGATAAATCCTGAAACAAACAAAGAAGAAGTAAAGTATAGTTATGTAAAAAAAGTACCAAATACAAACTGGATAATTGGAACTGGTTTTTATGAATCTACAATAAAAGCAAATGCTGCAGTACAAGTAACAAAACTCTATGAAGATTATCATATGAGAATAAGTTATATTATGACTATTGGTTTTATATCAATACTTATATCTTTGGTATGTTCATATTTAGTATCTAAGTATTTAAAATCACAATTTTTAAAATATAAAAATAGAATTTTAAATAAATCAAGTGAGTTAAAGCAACTAAATAGATCATTAGAGGATAAAGTAAAAGATAGGACAGAAGAGCTTGAAAGGTCAAGAGAGTCCTTAGAAGTATTGGCTACAACAGATGCCTTAACTAAAATTCATAATAGATATTCAATTATGAATATCTTGGAGCAAGAGATACGAAAATTTAAACGATATGGTGGTAATTTGTGTATAGCACTATTTGATATAGATAAGTTTAAAGATATCAATGATACTTATGGTCATGATGTAGGAGATATAGTTTTATCTGATCTTTCTTCGTTTGTAAATAACTTTTTAAGAGAAAGTGATATTATAGGACGATATGGGGGAGAAGAGTTTATAATAATATATCAAAATACTATGCTAGAAGATGCTTGTATCGTATCCCAAAGAGTTAGAAAAGGTGTTGCAGAACATAAATTTAATGAAAATATAAAACAAGTAACTATAAGTATAGGACTAGTAGAGTATCAAAATGATGAATCAGTAGATGAACTATTTAAAAGACTAGATATCCTGTTATATAAGTCAAAGAATGAGGGTCGAAATAAATTGTCTTTTTGATATAAGCTTGATTCTTAAAAGGTAAAGATTTGTTGAAGAAACCAAGATAGTGGTTCTTTGAGTGAAGGAACTTACACGTGTAAGTGACTGAAAGAAAAGGAGCAATATCGCAGAGTTTCTACGACAAAGCTTTTCCTTTTTATTTTACTTTTTCTATGTATTCACCAATTCTTGTGTCACATTTGATAATGTCACCTTCAACTAAGTGAAATGGGATTTGTACAACTGCCCCTGATTCTAATGTAGCTGGTTTTTTACCACCTTGAGAATCACCTTTGAAGTTAGGTGGAGTTTCTACTATTTTAAGTTCAACTGTCATTGGTGCTTCAACAGTGATTGCCTTTCCATTAAAAAACATCATATCACAGCTCATACCATCAATAATCCAATCAAATGCTTCACCCACTTGATCATAACTTAGACCAATTTGTTCATAAGTATTATTATCCATAAATTGTAATAAGTCACCATCATCATATAAAAATTGCATAGTTTTTTGTTCTAAATCTGGAGTTGCACATTTATCACCAGCATGAAAAGTTTTTTCAATAACTTTTCCATTTAGAAAAGATTTTATTTTACATCTAACAAATGCAGCACCTTTTCCAGGCTTAACATGTTGATATTCTGTAATTTTATAAGGGATTCCATCTAATTCGATTTTTAATCCCTTTTTTAATTCACTCATTCCTATATTTGCCACAATAACCCCTTATTAAATTTCTACATAAGAAACTGAAATTGCAGCTTCTAAGTTTTCTAATTGTTTTAAAACTTCATGAGAAACAAAAGTATCTACTAAGATAACAGCTAAAGCTGAATCTTTTCCTCTAGATAATCTAAAGTCAGCAATATTGATGTTGTTGTCACCTAAAGTTTTTCCAACTGTACCAATTACTCCTGGAATATCAGAGTTTCTTAAAAGAATCATATTACCTTTTGGCGCAATATCAAATACAAAACCATTGACTTCAACTATTCTTTGAACATTTTCATCAAATACAGTTCCCGAAATAGTATTTACACCTTTTTCAGTAGTGATTTTTACAGTGATTTTATTGCTATAGCCACTGCTATTTGTTATTTCGCAAGTATCAAATTTGATACCTTTTTCTTCTGCCCAAAATTTTGCATTTACATAATTAACTTCATCTCCACCAGAAACCTTTAAAGCTCCAACAGTTGCAAAAGTCAGAAGTGAATCTAAATACTCTTTGATTTCACCTTGTGCACAAACACTAATAGATCTAATTGCACTTTTATCACTTTGTGCACTTAAAAATGCTATTTTTTGAGTCAGCTCAATATATGGTTTTACAAAAGAAGGAATTTTGCTTTCATCTATTGGAAGGTTTAGAGCATTTGGATAGGCAATACCTCGTGCAGACTCAATTGCATTTTCTGCAGCTTGAATAGCTATTTGTTTTTGTGATTCTTTAGTATTTGCACCTAAGTGTGCAGTTACTGTAATATTTGGTAAATCTAATAATGGATTATCAATTGCTGGTTCTTTTATAAATACATCAATTCCAGCCATTGAAATTTTTCCTGATTTTAGGTTATTATATAATGCTTCTTCATTATATAATCCACCTCTAGCACAGTTTATTAAAATCACACCATCTTTCATTTTAGCGATTTGGGCTTCACCAATCATATTGATAGTTTCTTGGTTTTTTGGTGTATGTATTGTAATAATATCACAAGACAAAATATCATCAAAATTTGTAGTATATGTAATACCTAAATCAGTTGCTTTTGTTGAAGGGATATAAGGGTCATACGTAACTACATCCATTTCAAAAGCTTTTGCTCTTAATGCTACTCTGTGACCAATATTTCCAAAACCAATAACTCCAAGTTTTTTACCATATAGTTCTCTTCCATACCAATCTTCTCTTTTCCAAACTCTATCATTTTTTAATTGATTGTGTGCATAAGGAAACTTTCTCATACAAGACAGCATGTGAGTCATTGTAAGTTCAACAGCTGCTATTGTATTGGCAGTTGGAACATTCATAGCAATAATACCTCTTTTGCTACAACCTTCCATATTAACATTGTCATAACCTACACCAGCTCTAATAATTGCTTTTAAATTAACTGCTGCATTTAAAAACTTCTCATCAACATCTGTTGAAGATCTTGTGATTGCTACATCTGCATCTTTTATTACATCTAATAAAGTAGTTTTATCAATATCTGCAGCAAAAACATAATTAATGTCTTCTGCAGATTTAAGTATATTTAGTCCATCTTCATGGATATGATCACAAACTACAATTGTATGTTTACTCATTCTACTAAATCCTTGAATTATTTCATTTGGTCTTTTAATAAGTCACCTAAAGTCATAGATGAATCATCATTAACAGATTTTAGGATTTCTCTCTCTTGTTGTTGCTCTAATCTTTTGATTGATAATCTAACTCTATTTCTATTTGTATCAATATTTACAACAACAGCTTCAATCTCTTTACCAACTTCTACATCTTCTGGTGTTAAAGGACCAAAGTCTTCATTTCTAACTAATCCATCTAAATTGTCTTCAATTTTAATAAATAGTCCGAAATCTTTAAGATCTTTAATTGTTCCTTTTACAATATCACCAATTTTGTGAGTTGATTGGAATTTTTTAGCAGGAGAATCTGTAATATCTTTGATTGATAATGAGATATTCTCTTTTTCTCTATCAATTTTGATAATTTTAACTTCAAGCTCATCACCTTTTTTGTAAAGGTTTTTACATTTTGCATTACCTTCCCAAGAAGCTTCTTCGTTATGTAATAAACCATCAACATCACCAAGAGTAACAAATGCACCAAATTCTGTTAAAGTAGCTACTTTACCAGTAACGATGTCTCCAACTTTGTGCTCTTTTGTAAATTTTGCAAAAGGTTTTTCTTGAAGATTTTTTAAAGATACTCTTAACCTTTTTTTATCAACATCCAATTCAATAACTTCAACATTAACTTCATCACCTAATGTTAAAAGATCTTTTGGATTTTTAAGGTTTTTATTCCATGAAATTTCAGAAATATGTAATAAACCTTCAATATCATTTCCTAAGTCAACAAATGCACCATATGATTCAAAGTTTGAGATAGTTACAGTAATTGTATCACCAACTTCTAATTCGTCTCTAATCTCTTCCCAAGGATTAGCAAGAGCTGCTTTAACAGATAATGATAAGTGTTGTTTAGTTTTGTCATAAGATAGAACTTTAACAGTAACTTCATCACCTTCAGCATAATAATTAGATGGATTTACTGGACCTTTGTATGAGATTTCATTGTAGTTTACTAAACCATCAATTCCACCTAAATCAACAAACATTCCATAAGATGTGATTTTTTTAATTGTTCCATTGATTGGATCATCATTTTCTAGAAATTGAGCAACTTTTGCATCTTTTTCTAGTTTTGATTCTTCAATAAGTTTTTTTCTAGAAACTATAATAGAACTTTGAGCTTCATTTATTTTAAGAACTTTTGCTTTAACTTTTTTACCTAGTGCACCTTGAGCTTTTAAGTATGATTGTGCCATAGGCATGAAGTATTCACAACCGTTATCATCTTCAATAATAAATCCACCTCTTGGTTTTATAGAGATAATTTTACCTTCAATAGTAACATCTTCTAAATCTTCAGTATGTTCTTTAACAAAAGCATCAAATTTTTCTTTTTGTAAAACTTTCTTATGTGAAATAGAAGGTTTTTCACCTCTTGTACCCATTAATATAACAGGAAGTGTGTCTCCTACTTTATATTTAACTTCACCACCTGAAGTGATTTCAGAAATATGTAGTCTTCCTTCAACTTTTTGACCTACATCAACAGAAACATTTTCACCAGAAATTTCAACAATAACACCATCAACTACAGAGTTGTTCTCCGCATTTTCGAAAGACTCATTAAGCATTTGCTCAAAGTCAAAGTCTTCACCAATTTCAATATCTTCGATACCCATATTTTTCCTTCGTATAACCATTATTTATAAAATGCGATGATTATATCGAAGATTGGCTTAAACTACTATTTTAAATTATTGATTAATATTTTTCTATTTGGTTTACTACTTTTTGTATAACCCAATCTGGCGTTGATGCACCGGCTGTTATACCACAAAGGTTTTTATTTTTGAACCATGAAGCTTCTAGTTCTCTCTCATCTTCTAAAAGATAACTATCTTTACAATTCTCTTGGGAGATACTAAGAAGTTGTTTTGTATTTGAAGAGTTCTTACCTCCAATTACAATCATAATATCTACTTCTTTTGATAACTCTCTTGCTGCATCTTGATTTTCAAAAGTTGCATCACAAATTGTATTGAATACTCTTACTTCTTTATTTTTCAAAATTAAAGTGTTTACGATTTCTAGATATTTCTCTTTTTTCTTTGTAGTTTGTGCAATGGTTGCAACTTTTGAGTATTTAAAAGTTATTTTATCTAAATCCTCAGGTTCAAGAATTACAAAAACATCATCTTGATCTTTTGCATAAGATTGGACACCTAAAACCTCTGGATGATCTTCATCCCCAAAAATTATAATAGAGTATTGTTCTTGAGACATTTTTTTTACGATTTGCTGAGGAGTTGTAACAAAAGGACAAGTTGCATTAATAACTTTTGCATCTTTTGCTTTTAAGTCTTTTAAATCAAATTTTGGAATGCCATGTGTTCTAATAATAATAGTATCTTTATCTTTTACTTCATCTAATGTGGTATATAGTCCTACATTATAATCATTTTTAAGTCTATCAATTTCATTTTTATTGTGAATAAGAGGTCCCATTGTTGCAGAGTTTTTATACTCTTCTGCAATTTTTATAGCTCTTTTTACTCCAAAACAAAATCCATAAGATGATGCTAATTTTACCTTCATAAATTGTCCTTAAAAATAGTCCCTCTTTTTAAGGGACCTTTTCTTTTATAACTTCTTAAAAGAAGCAAATCCTAAAGAGAACAATTAATTGTCCTTTTAATTTTTTAAAGTATCTAATATCTCTTTAAAGTTTGGAAAAGAAGTTAATATACAATCTACATCTTCTATTTCCATACCCGAATTTAAACCAGCTATTGCAAAACTCATTGCAATTCTATGGTCTCCATGAGAGTTAATTGTAGCTTTTTGAAGCTTTCCACCAGTTATTTCATAACCATCTTCAAACTCTGTATAATTTACACCACAAAGTTTTAAGTTATTTACTACTGAACTTATTCTGTCACTCTCTTTTACTCTTAACTCTTTTGCATTTGATACTTTTGATTTTCCATTTGCTAAACTCATAGCAATACTAAGTGCTGGAAGCTCATCAATTAGCCATGAAATATTTTCACTAACATCTACACCATTTAATTCTTTATTGGCTACTACAATGTCTCCCATAGGTTCATATATATTTTCATTTTCAATAAACTCAAGATCTGCACCCATTCTTTTTAAAACTTGATAAGCTTCTATTCTAGTTGGGTTTAAAGTCACATTTTTAATTGTTACTTTTGCATTTGGAGTAATAGCAGCTGCTACTGCAAAGAAAAATGCAGAACTAGGATCTGTTGGTACTGTTATATTTAAAGGTTTTAAAGTAGATGTTAGTGGATGAATATTTATATATCCATCACTATCATTTTCCAATTTTGCACCCATACCTTTTAACATTCGTTCTGTATGATCTCGAGTTAGTTCATTCTCTTTATATTTTGAAACTCCATTTGCTCTTAGGGCTGCAAGTATCATTGCTGATTTAACTTGTGCTGAATCTACAGGTGAGTTATAAACAAAAGGTTTTAACTCTTTTACACCTCTTATAAATAAAGGAGCTTTATTACCATCTTCTCTACCATCAATTTTTGCACCAATGCTTCTGAGGGGATCTGCTACTCTTTTCATGGGTCTTGAGTGAAGATATTTATCTCCTACAAGTGTAAATGCCCCATCAATAGATGCTAAAAAACCACAAAAAAGTCTCATAGCAGTTCCTGAGTTTCCACAATCTAAGACATTAGTTGGTTCACTCAAAAACTCTTTTGGAGTAATAGTAACAGTTGAGCCATCTCTTTTAATAGTAGCACCTAATTGTTCAACTATTGAAAGGGTGTTTAGTGTATCTTCTGCTGTTAAGAAATTCTTAATATGTGATGTTTCATTACTAAGTAGTGAAAACATCGCGCATCTGTGAGAGATAGATTTATCACTTGCAATATTATCAATTACTATATCAAATGGCTTATTTAGAACATTTATGCTAAAACTCTGCATTTATCTTATTCCTATTCCTAAGACTGTATTTAATTTATCTAAAATACTACTCATTGTTTTTGTAATATCATCTTCTTCTAATGTTTTTTCAAAACTTTGTAGAACAAATCTTATTGTTAAACTCTCTTCATCACCTAATTTTTCATCACTATATGTATCTACTAGGTTAAATTGTTGAATTGTATCATCTTCAATACTATTAATTACATTTCTTATTTTAGAGTATGAAATACTTTTTGGAACAATTAAACTTAAATCTCTTTTTGAAGCTTGGAATTTAGAATATTCATGTGCTTTTACTAAGCTATTCTCAATTTTGTCAAAATCAATTTCAGCAATAAATGTATCTGGTAAGTCATAATCATTTGCAACATTTGGATGTAACTTGGAGATAAAACCAATTGTTTCATTGTTTACAATTACATTGGCATTTTGAAATGGATGTACTAATGAATTTGTAATTTCATTCATTGGTTCTAAATCAAAGCTTCCAATACTATTTGCTATCTTTTTAGAAAATGTAAAAAAGTCAATAAGTTTTGGTTTTCCATTATTTAAAAAAGATTCATGTTCACTATCACCACTAAAAATAAAAGAGATCTTTTTTGATTCTTTTCTAGAACTATCAAAAACTGTACCAATCTCAAAAAATGCAACTTTTTTAAATCCCTGTTTAAAGTTGTTTGAGCAAGCTTCAATAAGGTTTGTTATTATTGTTGTTCTATAAGTATTTAGTTCATTTACAATTGGATTTAAAATATCAAGTTTTTCATCAACAATATCAAGATTATATTTTTCAAGAGTCTCTTTACTTGTAAAAACATAAGTTAAGGTTTCAAAAAAGCCATCTTCTACAGCTTTTGCTCTTATTTTATTTTTTTTGATTATTTTTTCAGAAGCTTCATTTACTCTATTTACTTCTTCTATTTGTAATGGAGTTGATTCAATATTATCAATACCTACTATTCTTACAACTTCTTCAGTAATATCTGCAATATTTTTTATGTCATGTCTAAATTGTGGCACTTGAACTGATAAAACACCTGAACCACCATCTCTTACTATAAATTCTAATCCACTTAATATCTTCTCAATTTTTACTTTTGTAAATGTTTTACCAACAATTGAACTTACTTTTTTAATACTTACATCTATTGATAATCTCTCTTTATCTTCTGTAAATACCTCATATCCTCTATAAAGTTTTGCTCCAAATTTTGAAATTAATGTTGTGAAGTATTCCATACCAGATTCAATATTTGGTTCAGATCCTCTTGATGTTTTATAATATACTTCACCTGTTTTTATTTTTTTCTCAAATACATTTTTTGATAACTCTTCAGGGTTATTATATGAAGCTTCTAGAATATATGTATTATCTTCTTTATTGATTGCTTCATTTTTAATACTAATAGTACTTAATCTATCTTTTCCATGAACTTCGTCAAATCCATTTTCAGATTTTTTAATATGAAGTACTGATAATTCATTTAAAGTGTCACAATCAGATTTTGCATAAGCATGTAGAGTTACACTTGTTGAGTGAGTAGCATATGTCAAGATATTTTCAATATCACAATCTTTATAAAGGTCTAAAATAGCAACTCTTAATTTATATAATAAAGGAACTTTTAACTCTTCAAAGTCACCAGCTTTGTATATTAGAGAGGAATTAATTGCACTATCACACTCTATTTCAAGCAGTTGCCCAATACCTTTGTCATTGTACTCTAGGTTTTTTTCTTGCTCATATATATTTATCCCATAACAAGCACTTAATTCTCTAGCAACACCATGAATACTTAAACAGTCACCTCTGTTTGCTGTTAATTCTATATCAATAATATCGTCATTGATAAGTCTATACTCATTTAACTCTTTTCCAATAACTAGCTCACCAATAGAATCATCAAGTTCTAAAATGCCATCATTTAATTTAGGAAGTCCAAGTTCTGTTGAAGAGCAAATCATACCTAATGATTCTACACCTCTAAGTTTTGCTTTTTTTATTTTAAAGTCAGCTCTTAATACACAGCCAACAGTTGCTACAGGTACATATTGACCTGCTGCTACATTTTTAGCACCACATACTATTTGTGAAACTTCATTTCCAATGTTTACTTGACAAATTGATAATTTATCTGCATCTGGATGTTTTTCTTTTGATTCAACATATCCAACTACTACACCAGAAGGTATTCTAACCTTTTCTAGGGAATCAACTTCTAAACCAATTGAGTTTAATTTTTTGCAAATATCGTTTATATCAATTTTTGATATATCTATAAAATCTTCTAACCATCTTTTTGTAATAATCATTTAAATTGTCCTAATAGTCTTAAATCACTTTCAAATAGAGATCTTAAATCTCCAATATTATGAATTAGCATAGCAAATCTCTCTACTCCTAATCCAAAGGCATAACCTGAAACATCTTCATATCCAACAGATTTAAATACATTTTCATCTACAATCCCACAACCTAAAACTTCAAGCCAACCTGTATATGAACAAACTCTACAACCTTCACCTTCACAAAATACGCAAGAAATATCTACTTCTGCTGAGGGTTCTGTAAAAGGGAAAAATGATGGTCTAAATCGTACTTCAACATTTCCAAACATATGTTTTAAAAACTCTTCAAGTACATGTTTTAAATTGGCAAATGAAATTTTATCAGAGCTATCTACTACTAACCCTTCTATTTGATGAAACATAGGTGTATGTGTAATATCATAGTCTCTTCTAAATACTGTACCTGGTGCTATCATTCTTATTGGGGGTTTTTGTGATAGCATTGTTCTTATTTGTACAGGAGAAGTATGAGTTCGTAAAAGGGTATAGTCTTTATTGTAAAAAGTATCTTGCATATCACGTGCTGGATGATATTTAGGAAGATTTAGTGCTTCAAAGTTATGAAAATCATCTTCTACTAAAGGGCCTTCTTCAACTGAAAAGTTTAAGTTTTGAAAATATGTAATGATTCTATCCATTGTATCTGCAACTGGATGAAATGCCCCACATGTTAGGTTAGTATTAAACCTAGAAACATCAATTTTTTCTGCTTCAAGTTTTTTATTTAATTCTATTTTTTCTAAAATCTCTTTTTTTGCTTCTAAAGCATTGTTTATTTCAACTTTATTATTATTAAGATTTTGTGCAAAAGCTTTTTTCTCTTCATTTGGAATATCTTTTAATCTTGCAAACTCTTTAGTTAAGAAACCTTTTTTACCAAGTATCTCAATTCTTAGATTTTCTAAGGTTTCTATAGAATCAGCAGATTCTATTTTTTCGATCCACTCTCTCAATTATTTCCCCTGTTTTCATTTATATAAAAGGTGATTATTGTACTTAAGTTTTTATTAGAGTTTGGTTATAATAAAATTTAATACTATTAAAAGGAATTATAGATGTGCATTTTTTGTAAAATTGTAAATGGAGAGATTCCAAATAAAACTATTTTAGAAGATGAAAAATTTTTAGCTTTTGAGGATATCAATCCTTCATGTAAAGTACATATTTTAGTTATCCCAAAAGACCACTACACCTCATTTGATGTAGTACCACCTAAAATAATGGCTGGCATGACAGAGTTTATTCAAAAAGTTGCTTCAAAATTAAATTTAAGAGATGATGGCTATAGACTTATCACTAATATTGGTGAACAAGGTGGGCAAGTTGTGCATCATTTACATTTTCATATTTTGGGTGGAGAGTATGTTGGAAGATTAGTTGGGGATAAAACAAAAGAGTAAAAAAAGAGATTTTCTCTTTTTTACTATTTTTGAGTAAAGCTACCTAGAGACATCAATTTTTGATATCTTTTTTCGTATCTTTCTTCTTTTGATAGCTCTCTTATTTCATTTACTGATTCAATAAAATAATCACCTAAAGCTTTTATTGCTTCTTCTTTTGATCGATGAGCTCCTATTAAAGGTTCATTTATAACATCATCAACTAAGTTAAGACTTTTTAGTGAATCTGCTGTGATTTTTAAAGAGTTAGCTGCAGTTTCAGCTTGAGCTGGGTCATTCCATAAAATAGCAGCACAACCTTCTGGTGAAATAACTGCATATACTGAGTATCTCATCATTGCTAATTTATCAGCAACTGAAATTGCTAATGCTCCACCTGAACCGCCTTCTCCAATCACAACTGATACAGTAATAGCATCAATATCTGAAAATTCGTATAAGTTTTTAGCGATAGCTTCTGATTGATTTCTCTCTTCTGCTCCAATACCTGGATATGCACCTGGAGTATCCACTAACATTAGTATTGGTAAATTGAATTTTTCAGCTAATCTTGCAGCTCTTAGGGCTTTTCTATATCCTTCAGGACTTGGCATACCAAAATTTCTTTTTAGTTTATTTTTAGTACCTCTACCTTTTTGCTCACCAATTACAACTACTTTTTCATTACCTATTTTACCTAAGTAACAAACTATTGCATTGTCATCATTAAAATGTCTATCGCCATGTATTTCATAAGCATCTGTTAAAAGACCTCTTATATAATCCATAGCATAAGGTCTATCTGGATGACGTGCAAGTTGAAGTTTTTGGTAATCAGTTAAATTTTTGAATGTCTTTTCAACTTCTTTTTCTAACTTTTTTTCTAGAATTTCAACTGCATGCTCATCAGATTTAGTTTTTGCAATTAGTATATCTTCTTCAATAGCTTTAATTTTTTCTTCAAATGTCAAATAAGTTGGCACTTCATTCCTTTTATTAAAAAGATTTAGATTTTAATATAAATTATTTTGTATATTTTTTAAATATAACTGAACCGTTAGTTCCACCAAAACCAAAGTTATTACTCATAACGATATCTAGGTTAACTTTTCTAGCAACATTTGGAACATAATCCAAGTCACACTCTTCATCTTGATTTATTATATTGATTGTTGGGGGAATAATACCATCATTTAATGATTTTATAGCAAAAATTGCTTCTATAGCACCTGCTGCTCCTAAACAATGACCAATTTGACCTTTTGTTGATGTTACTGGAGGACAGTTCTCTTTTCCACCAAATAACTCTTTGATAGCTTTTGTTTCATTTACATCACCAACTGGTGTAGAAGTTCCATGTGTATTAACATAATCAATTTTTGGATATTCACCACTATTTGATTTTACCATGTCAAATGCTGCTCTCATTGCTCTTAATGGACCATCCATTACAGGTGCAGTGATATGATTTGCATCACCACTTTCCCCAAAACCAATAACTTCAGCATAAATTTTTGCACCTCTTGCTAAAGCAGAATCTAAAGTTTCTACAACTAAAGCTCCTGCTCCTTCTCCCATAACAAAACCATCTCTATCTTTGTCAAATGGTCTTGAAGATGTTTGTGGGTCGTCATTTCTTGTTGATAGTGCTTTCATCGCCGCAAAGCCACCAATTCCAGCTCCACAAATAGCAGATTCTGCCCCAACAACTAAAATATTGTCAGCACCACCTAAGGCGATTGTTTTGACTGCATCTGCTAAAGCATGAGTTGAAGCTGCACAAGCAGTTACATGAGATAGACTTGGACCTTTTAATCCATGTTCAATAGAGATAAATCCACTTAACATATTTACTAAAGATGAAGGTATGAAAAATGGAGAAATTCTTCTTGGTCCCTTTAGTTCTAGTGTTCTTGAGTTACTTTCAATTGTAGAAAGTCCACCAATACCAGAAGCAGAGATAACTCCAAATCTATTTGAAATATTGTCATTGACTTTATTGCTATCTTCACTTACAAAACCAGAATCAATCATAGCTTCTTTTGCAGCTTTAATACCTAACTGAATAAATCTATCAGCTTTTTTTACTTCTTTTTTATCCATAATTGTTGTTGGGTCGAAATTTTTTACTTCTCCTGCAATCTTAACAGAATATTCTGCTGGGTCAAAAAGAGTAATTTCTTCGATTCCACATTTTCCTGCAACTACTGCATCAAATGAATCATTTACATTGTGTCCTAAACAATTTATAGTACCTAGTCCAGTTATTACAACTCTTTTCATCTATTTAAGCTCCATTGTGATTATAATTTATTTTATTTAAATTGTTCAATTTTTTTATAAAAATTCAAAAATTCAAATAAAGAGTTAGTTTTAACTCTTTATTTAATACAAAATAACGTTTGTTATCTTGATTATTTATTATCTTCGATGTATTTAATAGCATCTGCTACAGTTAAGATTTTCTCAGCATCTTCATCTGGGATTTCGATGTCAAATTTTTCTTCTAAAGCCATAACTAGCTCAACAACGTCTAATGAATCTGCACCTAAGTCTTCAATGAATTTTGAATCTTCTTTAACTTCAGCTGGATCGCAATCTAATTGCTCAACTACTACTTCTTTCACATCATCTAATAATGCCATTTTTTTTCCTTTTTTAAAATTGTCCAAGAATTATACCCAAAAGCATTTAAATATTCTTTTAAATAATTCTTTTTTAGCTTATACGTACAAGCCACCATTAACTTTTAATATCTCACCAGTTATATATGAAGAGTGATCACTTAATAAAAATGCAACTGCATCAGCGATTTCACTTGGCTTACCAAATCTACTTAGAGGGATATTTTTTTCATATTCAGCTTTTACTTCATCTTTTAATTCATCAGTCATATCTGTTTGGATAAAACCTGGAGTTACTGCATTATATCTTATACTTCTAGCAGCTGCTTCTTTTGCAAAAGATTTAGTCATAGCATTTAATCCACCTTTAGAAGCAGAATAGTTTGTTTGACCTGGATTTCCCATTTCTCCAACTATTGAAGAGATGTTCACAATAGAACCAAATCTTTTTTTACCCATAACTTTAAGTGCAGTTTTACAACCAATAAATGCTGATGTTAAGTTTGCACTTATTACATCATTGAAATCTTGAACAGACATTCTAAGTGCTAGTTTATCTTTTGTAATACCTGCATTATTTACTAAATAAGATAGTTGTCCATCAGAATCAATAATTGTATTAATTGCAGCTACAAACTCTTCTTCATTTGTTACGTCTGCTTTTATTATTGCAGCTTTTCCACCATCTGCTTCGATTTCTTCTTGAATTTTAGAAGCAGCATCTGCTCCACTTCTATAATTTATCCATACTTTTAATCCATGGCTTGCAAGAGTTTTAGCAATCTGCGCACCTATTCCTCTGCTAGCACCTGTTACTAGTACATTAGAACCTGTAAATTTCATCTTTATCCTTGTTATAGTTTATAAAAATAGTTTTAATAATATCAAAATATTAATTTAATGTCTATTTATACACCTCTTTTATTATCCCAAACCCGAATATGAAGCCTATCACAATACTTATATCCAGATTCAATTGCCATATCTATAACGCTTTCACTGTGTTTATTAATTTCATCTGCATTATCACCCATAGGCATAAGGTAGATATCACAATCTGGTATTATTGATGAGATTGATTCAATCTCAGCTTTAGCTTTTGAAATAAACTCTTTACTAATTACAAATTTCAAGTATGATTCTTCTGTATTTAATATGATTTTTTTGAGAGTCTCTTCATTAACTCTTTTTTTTAATGGCTCAAGGGAGTTTGAAAGTTTTACACTCATAGAGAAGATTATCTTTTTTTGATAATCTTTTGTAAAATTAATATTTAATGAAGCATTTGTCTCAATTGTAACTTTATATCCATTTGAAATATAATATTCTAATATCTCTTGAAACTCTTCGTTGTTCCAATACAAAAGTGGCTCACCACCTGTTATTACAATGTCAGTTTTATAAGAGGGTTCTAGCTTTTTAACTTCACTTATTATTTCATCTTTGTTCATTTTATGCCATTGGTCTTTAAAAGCTGGATCAACTGCATAAAATGAATCACATGAACACTTTTTTACTCCACTTGGAGTTTCATACTCAACGGCAAAACCTTCACATCTAAAATTACATTTTCCAAATCTAATAAAAATAGATGGATTTCCAACAAATTTTCCTTCACCTTGAATTGTTGGTCCAAATATCTCATTTATTTCAAGCATAAACTGTACTTTTGCTTTTGGGAGTCTCTAAAAACTCTACATGGGATACTTTTATAGATATTTCATCCATCTTATTTTGTAATATTTTTAAAAGCCAAGCTGATAGATTTTCACTAGTTGGTACAAAATCAACTAAGATGTACCCCTCATACATTTCATGTATATGAATTGCTTCATTTTTTAAAGTAGTTAAATCAAAAGTATAAAAATCTTCCTTGTGATAAATCAACTCTTTTTTATCTTTAAAGTGCGGTAATAAAGTCTCAAATAAGGGATCATTTAAATCCAAAATAAATTTATGGTCTAAGGTTGTGTCTAAAAATTGTTTAAACCAATTTAAGTGTTTAAAATCAGTTACCATTCCATTTTTTAAATTTGAGCTTTCTAGGTGAACTATTACTTTCCCTTGGTGTCCATGCAGATGTCTGCAAACTAAACATGAATCTAGTGAAAAATCAGGATTTAACTCTTGTGACCAAACTCTATGACCATAACAAAAATCAAACTCTTTTGAAATATTCCATCTCATCAAGAACCTTTGTATGGAATTGGATCTTTAGAATTTGCTTGTTCAAATCCATTTAATCTCAATCTACAAGAGTCACAAACTCCACAAGCTTCATCTTCTTCCTTATAACATGACCAAGTAAGCCCTAGTGGAACATTTAGTCCAAGTGCTTTTTTCACAATCTCATTTTTATGAAGTTTTACCAAAGGTGTTTTGATATTTATGTGAGTTGATTCTCGTGTACCTTCATTGATTGCATTTTTAATTTGATTTATAAATGAATCTGTACAATCAGGATACCCACTACTATCTTCTTCTACAACTCCAATATACATAGCTTCTGCATTTTCTTTTTCTGCAACTGCTGCTGCAATTGAGAGAAAAATCCCATTTCTAAATGGTACATAGGTAATTGGAACACCAGGTTTTACTCCATCTACAGGAACATCAATATTGTTATCTGTTAAAGCACTTGCTCCAATTTGTGTGAAAAATGGTATATCGATTTCATATTTATTTTTAACTTTTAAACTTTCACATACGTCTCTAAATGCTTTTAGTTCTCTATTTTGTGTTCTTTGTCCATAATTAAAATGAATAGCAATAATTTCATAGCCTTCATCTTTTGCAATATATGATGCAAGAGTAGAATCCATACCACCACTTAATATACAAATAGCTTTTTTACTCATAAGTTATATAATCCTTTTTTTCATTGCAAAAGAATTTCCAGTTTATTGGAAGTACTTTTACAATATGGTTTTCATTTAGTTTTGTTATATCTTCATTTAGTACAATAAATGAGTTACATTCACTCAATATTGATATCATTCCTGGACTTTTCTTATCAGATGAATTGAACTTCTCTCCATCAAAAAAACCAGGAACAAGAGTTGGTCTTCCTTTTTTATTAAATAAGTTTTTACCAAGTTTTGTCCTAATAAAATTATGGTAAAAACTCTTTGAACCAAGCATTTTTTGAATAATTATTTTTCCTATCATTTCAAAAACCATAGCAGAAGCTAAAGGATTTCCAGGAAGATTTAAAATATATGTATCTTTTATTTTGCCAAAAATTGTTGGCTTTCCTGGTTTTACAATAATCCCATCAAATAGTGTTTCTAATCCAACTTGAGTAAAAGACTCTCTTGTAAAATCCGCTTCTCCAACTGATACGCCACCTGAAGTTATTATTAAATCAGCATTTAAAGAGTTGTTTATATACTCCTTTATAGATTCAATAGAGTCATTTGCTTGTCCTATAAAACTTACATCACAACCTAACTCTTGAGCTCTTGAAATAAATGTAGGAGTATTTGAATTATATATTTGATACTCTTTTATTGGCTGATAGTGGAGTTTTAACTCTTCACCTGAAGCAAAAACTACAACCCTTGGTTTTTTATAAACTTTTATATGGGATATTCCTTGTGAAGCTAAAAGGGTAACTTTTGAAAAATTTATCTCATCACCTATATCAATAAGGAGTTCACCTTCTTGTATATCTTCTCCCACAAATCTTATGTGTTGCATCTTTTTTACATCATAATTTATTTTAATTTTATTTCCAATAGTTTCTACGTCTTCTTGGGCAATGACTGCTTCACAGTTTTTAGGAACTCTTGCTCCTGTCATTACTTTTATAGTAGTGCCTGGTTCAAGAATATCTTGATTATCATCACCTGCAAATATTTTATTTGTTAAAGTAAGTTTTTCATCTTTATCATCAAATAGTATTGCGTATCCATCCATGGCTGAGTTATTAAACTTAGGCAAAGAGCATGTTGCATATATTTTTTGGGCACTGATTCTTGATGTTACATTTTCAATAGGGACTATTTCAAAATCTTTTATTTCAATAGAGTTTATAATTATACTTAAAGCCTCTTCAACCGATACACTCATATAAAATCCTTTTACTTATACCTATGCTTAAGTCTGATATAATACCAAAATTTTTTAAAAGTGAGATAAACATGGATTTAATGCAGGATTCAATAGATACACACGTTTTTTTTATTTATATTTTTATATCGGTTATGATAATTAATTTTTATAGTGTTTATAATATAGGTAATTTTGTAAAATTGGCAAAAAGATTAAAATTTTTAACACCTTTATATCATACTTTAAATGCAATTATTATTTATACAGGAACTATTGTAGCTTTTTATGAAAAAATCTTTAGTTTCACGATATTGATTATGATAGCTGCTTCAATAGCAGTAATGGTACTGGAAATAAAACGATTCAAAAAGATGCGAGTCATCAAAGCAGATGATATAGAGTTACAAGAAGAGTTTCTAAAATTTTCTAAAAAAATTTATCTTATTGAGATTGTTATAATTGTTTTCACATATATTATTAGTAAGATTTTTTAATGCAATTTGTCTATTCTTGTGATGCTTCAAATGATACCTTAACATTAAGTGGAGATATTTATAAATATCTTTTTAAAGCTAGACGAGAAAAGATTGGCTCTTTTGTATATTTTCGAAATTTAATTGATAGTTTTCTTTACAAGTATGAAATATTTGATATTACAAAAAAAGATGCAAGGTTAAGACTTCTTGGCAAGGAAGAAAAAACAATAGAAGCAAAGAAAAGATTTCATCTTATTTGGGCTATTGTTGATTCTAAAATAATAGAGAAACAACTGCCTTATCTAAATGAAATTGGGGTAGATAAAATTACTTTTTTTTATGGGGAATATTCACAAAAAAACTTTAAACTAAATGCAGAAAAGTTTGAAAAAATATTAATTAATTCTTCTCAACAATGTGGTAGAAGTTCAATTATTAAGTTAGAAGTGCTAAACTCTTTATCTGAAGTTTTAAAAACCTATGATGATTGTCATATTTTAAACTTTTCAAAAAATCATATTGATAATCAAAAAGATATAAAAAGAGTAATTATTGGATGTGAGGGCGGATTTTCTTCTAAAGAGCTAGAAACTTTTAGTGAAGAAAAAACTGTAGGGATTGATTCAAATCTAATTTTAAGAAGTGAAACAGCAGTTACAGTAGTAGCGTCTAAACTACTACTATAAAAGAATTACCACTCTCTAACTATTGAGTGACATCTTGAACATGCATTTAGCATATCTGAATATGCGTTAGCAGCATTAACATAAGCTTTTTCGTCTACGTTAAGTTCTAATACATTTAAATCTAAACTTATTCTTTTTGAAGCATTTTCAGCAACATTTAGCATATGTTTTTTATCTTTTGGTAAAAACTTTTTTATAACTTCTTTATCTGAAAAAAGTGCATTACCTTCACCAACTAATTTTGCTCCATCTTTAACTAAAGCAATATTACTATTAATGAATCCTTTTTGAATTAAAGTCATACCTTCATCCATCATATCTATAGATTTTTGCATAACATTTTCTGCATTTGCAACACTAAAACAAAGAGTTGCAATAAGTGCTAATTTGATTAATTTCATATTTATTTTCCTTTTAATAAAGAGGATGCTTAGTGCATCTCTCTCCATTGTTTAACTTTCCATAACCACGCAAATATTGCAAAGATTACTAAGTAGATTAGGAATTTAGGCCCTAACTCTTCTCTCTCTGCTTTTTTAGAGTCACCAACTTCTTCTAAATAACCAATAACTTGTGTTTCAGCTTCTTTAGTTAATCCAACTCTTGGCATAGATGTACCTTCAAGGTGTTTTTGTGGATTATTTATAAATTCATGTAAATACTGAGTACCTCTTGATCTAATATATTGAGATAAATCAGGTGGGTATTTACCCATATACCCTTTTATATTTGCATCTGGAGTAAAAGAAGCCATTGAGCCACCTTTCATATCTCCATATTTAATAGCGTGACATCTTTGACATGCATCAGCATATACTTCTTTATTTGTCATCTCTTCTGGAGCAATTGATTGTAAATATGCAACCATATCAGCTATTTCTTGTGGTTGCATCCAATCATAACCTGGCATTGGATGAACTTTTCCATCAGTATATTTATGTGCAACATTAGAAGCCTTTGCAGGATTTTTAATAAAAGCAGCTAAATAATCAGCATTATAAAGTTTTCCAGATGTACTTAAATCTGGTGGAACAACTCCATATGCTGCAGCACTGCTAGCATTATCCATAACTGCTGGAAAACCAGATTTTTCTATACCATGACAAGCAGTACAGTTAGATTGAACTAACATTGCCCCATTACTTGCATTTCCTTTAAGACCATTTAATCCATCTACATCTTTAAACTCATAATCAGGAGCTTCAACATGAGGGTGCATTTGCGAGTGTGCAAATGGTTCAACACCCCAGTATGTAATTAGCGTAAGAGCTACTACTACTGCTAAAATCTTTAATTCTCTCATACGTCACCCCTTTTCTTAGCATCTGACTTCGTAACAAATGGTAATACTAAGAATATTAAAATAAATGCAACAGCAGCCACAAATCCAATATATGCATTTGTTCCTGTTGGAGGTAATTTACCCCAAACTGTTAATACAATTAAGTCTGCCATTAAAATCCAGAACCAAATAAAGAATTTAGGTCTTTTATGTGCTGGTAAGATTTTTGGATCTCTATCTAAGAATGGTAATACTAAGAAAATAGCATTAGCAAATCCAAATGCCATCAAACCAATATCAAATGCTTTTAAAGAACCAACATCAAAGAAGAAACCTCTTAATACTTCATATGACCATAGGAAATACCACTCAGGATAAATATGAGCAGGTGTTACCATATTATCAGCAGGATCAAAGTTAACTGGATCCATTGCAAAGTTATAGTGGAAGAATACTAAGTAAAAATAGAATATTAAGAAAATACCTAATACTGCTAAATCTTTAGAAATAAATACAGGCCAGAAAGGAATAACTTTTGACTCTTTTTTATTTCCTGAAAGATATTTTTCAGCTTCTGCATCAAAATCAATCTCTTCTGAAGTTTGATTATTTACATGAGGAATTCTTAATGTATAAAAGTGTAATCCAATAAGTCCCATAATTGCAACTGGTAATAAGAATACATGTAGCATAAAGAATCTAGTTAATGTAGCATCAGCAACATTAAAGTCACCTCTAATCCATACAACTAAAGCATCACCAATAACTGGTACTCCACCAAATAAGTTTGTAATAACCATCGCTGCCCAGTAAGACATTTGTCCCCAAGGTAACATATATCCAGAGAATCCAGCTGCTGAGAATGTCATAAATAATAACATACCAGAAATCCAAATCATCTCTCTACCTTGTTTATAAGAACCATAATAGATACCAGTAAACATGTGAATGTAGATGATTAAGAATATAACAGAAGCTGCAACCCAGTGCATATGTCTAAACAGCCAACCAAATGCAACTTCTTGCATAATTGTATAGTTTACTGAATCAAATGCTAAGTTTACATCAGGTTTGTAATACATCATCAAGAAGATTCCTGAGATAACCAATATACCAAATGTAGTAGCTAAAAGTACACCCATAGCCCATAAAAAGTTGATATCTTTTGGAATCCAATATTCAGTCATCATAACTTTATTGAATGTTGTAAGATTTAATCTTTGGTCTAACCACTCACCAACAGAGTTTGCTTTTTCAAATTTTGCCATATTACTCTCCTAAGCTTGTGTTGCTAAATAAGCAGCAATTTTTTCAGATTCAGGACCAGTTTCACCTAAAACAATAGTAGTTCCTTCAACTTTAAATGGAGGCAAATCAAGAGGTCTTGGAGGAGGTCCAAAAGTTTGCTTAGCACTTGGGTTAAATTCCCCACCATGACATGCACATTTCCATGTATCTTTTTTCCATGCTGGAATACACCCTAAATGTGTACATAATCCAATAGCAACAGTATATCTGTCACTACCTACAGTTAAATCTCTATCTGAAGATTCCATTTCTGCTGTTTTCTTAAGAACAAAAATTGGTTTACCTCTCCATGTAAATGTTTCTGGTTCACCTGCTTTAAGTGGAGCTAAGTCGATTGTTGTAAATCCACCAGCTAGTACACTTGGAAGTGGATCCCATGCTTGTTTCATACCAACAAGTGACGCAGCACCACCAACTGCAGCAACTGCAGCAAATGAGTAACCAAGAAAATCTCGTCTATTAATTTCATTAGACATATTTGGCTTCCTTTTTTTAAAATTAAAATCTAGTCATTATATTTAACAATATCTTAAATATATATGACTAAGGTCAAATCATAGCGATAAAATAGCAAAACGTGTCTAAACTACACATGTATGGATTGTTGAAGAAAACTATAAGGTCAATAACGACCTTATAATTATAAGTTTAAGTTATATTATAAAGAGATAAATTCAATTATTTTAGATTCAATATCTTCTTTATTTACAATATCCTTATGTAAAATAGTTGAATTGAATAGTTCTGAAATGACAGTAGGTATTTTTACATTACACTCTTTTGAAATATTTTCTAAAGCAACTTTGTCGTCGTAGTTTTCGTTGTTTTCATATAAAGCATTTAAAACAGTTGGAGAAAATTTTGTCCACTCTGCTGTTGAATACATAACAGTCTTTAAATTTTTTTCTCTTAAGTTTTCATATGCTTTTATACAAGTTGCAGTATGAGGATCCATGATATAATTTTTATTTGAATATTTTTTAATTATTTTTACTCCATATTCATCATTTGAGTCAATTGCTGAAAAATATTTTTGAAGTTTTTGCGTTTCATTTTGAGTCATTTCAAAATATAGTTGGTCATTTAGGGAGTCCATCAACTCTTTTGTTCTATTAGCACCACAAAGGCTAAAGATAACTCTTTCTATATTAGAAGACTTTAAAATATCCATTGCAGGAGATTTTGTAAGTTGAAGTTTTTTTCCTCTAATATCATATACTCCTGTTTTAATCCATTGAGTTAAAATATTATTTTCATTTGAAGCTACTAAAAGTTTTTCTATAGGAACACCCATATTTAGTGCGTAATATCCACCTAATACATTTCCAAAATTTCCACTTGGAACTATTAAATATATCTTTTCTCCAAATGTTATTTCTTCTTGTTTAAGTAGTTGAATATATGACCAAAAGTGATAGATTATTTGAAATATGATTCTTCCAAAATTGACTGAATTTGCAGCACTTAATTTTATACCATCTTTTTCTAGTTCATCTTTAAAAGATTGAGAAGCTAATAAATTTTTAAGTGCAGTTTGTGCATCATCAAAGTTTCCTTTGATTCCTATTACCTTTAAATTTGTTCCATTTTCACATACCATTTGTAGTCTTTGAACATCACTAGTTCCACCACTTGGATATAAACAAGCTAATTGAATATTTTCTTTGTTTTTAAAAGTATTAAGAGCTGCTGGTCCTGTGTCTCCTGATGTTGCAGCTAAGATTAGGTATTTTTCTTTTTTCTTTTTTGCAATTGAACTTAATATAGAGCCAAATGGTTGCAATGCCATGTCTTTAAAAGCTCTTGTTGGTCCATGATATTGTTCATGTACAAAAAGATCATCTTCTATTTTTACTACAGGACAAGGATTTGAAGCATCATCAAAATTATCGTACAAATCTAAAGCTTTATTAATTTCATCTTCATCAATATCTATCTTAAAAGCTTTTAAAATATCATATGCAAGCTCTTTATAGCTTGAGTTTAGATGATTTTGCAAAAAATTATCTTCTAGTTTTGGTAGCTCTTTTGGAACATAAAGTCCTCCAAAAGAAGCACTTGGGCTTAAAATTGCTTCACTAAAGCTTATCTCTTTTGCTTTAACTCCATCATTTCCTCTAGTTTCTATAAAATTCATAGTCATTTTTACCTTTAGTCGTTTAATAATTTTTCTAAATCTATTCCATTATTTGGATTGTCTTTTCTTACAAATTGTGTACCAATTCCATCATTTGTAAATAATTCAAGAATAATTGAATGCTCAACTCTTCCATCAATTATGTGGGCTTTATTTACTCCATTGTAAATAGCGTCAATACAAGAATCAACTTTTGGAATCATACCTCCTGCAATTGTTTCATTTTCTTTGTAAAACTCAACATCTTCTTTATCTAATGAGTTTAAAAGGTTTTTATCTTTATCAAGGACTCCTAAGGTATCTGTTAAGAATAAAACCTTTTGTGCTCCAAGTGCAATGGCAACTTTACTAGCAGCCACGTCTGCATTGATATTAAAGCCAGGATGTCCAGGCTCCTTTGCATCTGCTATTGGTGCAATAACTGGTATAAAACCTTCATTTATAAGATTTGTAATCATTTTTCCATTTATTTGTGTAATAACACCTGTATATCCAAACTTGCCACCTTCTTTTGCTTCAGCTTGTATTATTGATGAATCTTTTCCTGATATTCCTATGGCTTTTGCCCCATGATGATTTAATAGGGAAGTTATATTTTTATTAATCTCTCCACTTAATACCATCTCAACAACTCTCATACTATCTCCACAAGTAACTCTATGCCCATCTACAAACTCAGAATGAATCTCTAACTTTTTTAATAATTCTGAAATTCTAGAACCGCCACCATGAACAATAACAGGCTTGATTCCTACAAGTGAAAGAAGTGCAATATCTTGTGCAAACTTTTCTTGAAGATCAGGAGAAGTTTGTGCACTTCCACCATATTTAATTACAATTACTTTTCCATAAAATTTCTTGATATATGGAATAGCATCAAGGAGGGTTTGTACTTTATGAGTTTTTTTTTGCATAGGTTGTTCGACCTTTTATTTAGTATTGTGTTTCTATAAGTTGGGCATTATACTAAAAAGTAGCTTATTTATAAAATGATTTTAATTTAATGTGTAATATATCTTAAAATAAATGTAGGAGTCAAAAGGTATTAAAGTTAGAAAACTAACTCTAATACTGTTGCTCATTTAATTCGCTATCTTTAATAAGCTCTTTTGAGAATATAACAGATTTGTTTCTCCCTGTATCTTTTGCATTATACAAGGCAAGATCTGCAAATTTTAGACATTGCCAGAAGTTATCTGTATGTAGTGGAAAGATTGAAGAACCAATACTTATTGTTTTATTGAAAGTAATTGTTCCTGCTGGAATCTCTTTTTTTGAAAAGGCTACTCTTATTTTCTCTGATATATCAAATAAATAATTTTCATCACAGTTATAAAGCAGAACAACAAACTCTTCTCCACCATATCTTATAACCGTATCAGATTCTCTAGTATTTTCAATTAGTGTTTGAGAGATGACTTTTATTGCTTGATCTCCTACATCATGTCCATAAGTATCATTAATCATTTTAAAGAAATCTATATCAACCATCAAAATACCATATTTTGTATCAGAACGCTTAACTTGAGATATGATTGTTTTAACAGATTCTTCAAGATATTTTCTATTAAAAAGTCCTGTTAAAGGGTCTGTTCTTGCAGTTAGTTCTAATATTTGCATAAGTTTTTTACTAACAATCTCAGGTTTTGCAGCATCAATATAATCCTGTATTGATGGAGATAAAGTACGTACTTTTTCATTTTCTTCTTTTGTATCACAAACAATTGATACAATAAAGTCTAAATCATTGGAAATAGAATAAGGAATACATATGTAATATTTATTTGTGTCATGATTAAACTTGTCACATATGTCATGGAATTGGCATGAATCAACAAGGGTATTTGTTCTATCTGCTCTACATCCATCTTGAGCTGCACAATGAATCTCTTTTTCAACATAAACAATTTTTACATTTTTATGAGTAGTATCAGCTTCAATAAAATTAAAATCAGATAATCCAAATTTGTCCTTAAGTACAAAAGCTAGTCTGTCATATACTTCATGTATATATTCATCATGTTCTATTGTTTTTCTAAATCTATAAATATCAGCAAGTCTATTAACTGTTAGTTTTACATCAATTAGTGGATCTTCTTTTTTTGTTTTTTGGTGGACTAAAAATACATTGATTTTTTGTTCGATATCATCTAGTGTAGTCTGAAGTTTTTCCAATAAACTATCAATCCAGCTTGCTACACAATCACTCTCTTTTCCATTTGTTGAACCAATTCTATCTGAGTAGTCACCTTTTTGTGCTTTTTCCATAACACGATTTATTGAGTCAAATAGCATTAGAAATGGGGATATAAGTCTATTTACAAAAATTAATATAAAAATAATTAGCACTAATGCAATAACAATAGTATTTCCAACGGTTATAATACCAACTTCTTTTATATCATCAACAGACATACTAATTGTTATTGCACCTAATGTATCACCACTTTTAGCAGTAGTATGACAAGATAGACAATCAATAGTTCCCTCTGATGAACCAATATATGGAATGGTTATTCTATAAGAACTTTTACCAAAGATTTTTTCATCAATCACTGCCTTTTCTTTTCCTGTGTGTAGTACTTCTTCATCAATACTATCTCTTGCTACTTCATTATTATTACCTTTACCAAACTGTTCAATAACAGCAGGTGCTCTTGATAGCCAAATATTATCAATATTTTCTAATTTTGTAATTTGTTCTAAAAATAGTTCTCTATTATCAATAACACCATTAACCATATGGGAAGTTAAACTGTGTTTCACTGTTTGTGCAATTGATTTAGCTTTATTTTCAACACTTTGTAATCCATAATCACGAAAATTCATCAGAATGTTTAAAATAAGGATAATAAACATAATTGTCATTACTAAAAAAAGTGAAAAAGATATTTTGCGTTTTGAAACCATATGAGACCTTTGGGAAAATGTAAAAGTATTCTATCATCACTACTCTTAAATAATTTAATTAATAAATATTTTTAAAACTAATAGAAAATAAAATTTCTATTACTTAATTATTCTTATAGTACAATCCTTGCTATGAAAGAATATTTAGCATTAAAAGCCAGTGCAGGAAGTGGAAAAACTTTTGCATTAACTGTAAGATACATATCTTTGTTATTGAAAGGGGCTAATCCTACTGAAATATTAGCTTTAACATTTACAAACAAAGCTGCAAAAGAGATGAGTGAGAGAGTATTTAAGACCCTAAAAAACCTTGGCAATGATGAGATTTACTTAGAACAAATATCAAAAGTCTCAGAGCTATCAAATGAACAAATACTAAATAAAAAAGATAAGCTTGTAAATTTATATCTAAACTCAGAACTTTCTATTTATACAATTGATAAATTTATAAATAAGATTTTAAGAGAGTTTAGTGGATATCTTGGTGTTGATGATGACTTTTCAATAAAACAAGACAATGTAGAAAATCTCCAGTATAAATTTTTACAATCATTGGGTTTAGAAGATTTTGATAAGTTGATAACTTTTTCATATTATGAATCTAAGAAATTTAATTCTATTTTTGATATTTTTCAAAACTTAAATGAAAAAAATGAAGAGTTTAAGGTAGTCAATATTGAAGAGAAGTTAATACCACTACAAAAAAACTTAGCCCTACAGATTGCTTTTAAATTAAAAAATCACATAATTACTTGTGAAGGTGCTTCAAATGCCTCTTTAAAAGCTGTAGGTTTTAATAACTTTGATGAACTTCTAGAAAGAGGAAAAACTTGGCTTACAAAAGATGTAGCAAGCGAATCTAGAGATTTTAAGAAGTGGGTTAATGAGGAGTTTGAAAAGAACTTTCAAGAGCTTAAGATAGAGATTAGCAATTATTACAAATTGCGTTCAGCATACTCTTTAAGCTCACTGTATGAACTATACAATTTATTTAAAAATTTTAAAAAAGCTTATAACAAAAATAAAAACTATTTTACATTTAATGATATATCAAATTATGTTTATGAGCTGTTAAGTAGTAAGATTGATAAAGACTTTTTATACTTTAGACTTGATAGTAAATATAATCATATTTTAATAGATGAGTTTCAAGATACCTCTTTACTGCAATATAAGATTTTAGAACCACTTATTGAAGAGACACTCTCTGGAAATAGTGAAAAATTTAAAAGCTTCTTTTATGTGGGAGATACAAAACAGTCTATATATAGGTTTAGAGGTGGAAAGAGAGAACTTTTTGATTTTGTTAGTAAAAAGCATAACCAAATAGAAACAGAGATTTTAAATACAAATTTTAGAAGTGCTAAAAATATTGTTGAGTTTGTAAATAGAGCATTTGTCAATTTAGATAATTATGAGTATTACGAACAGTTAAGTAATATAGAAAATGGATATGTTGAAGTAATAAGTGATGAAAGTCTAAAAGAAGATGAAAAATATCAAAATGTGGCAAGTACAATTGCTTCACTTATAAGAAAGAATGTTGACCCAAATACTATAGCCATATTAACATATACAAATGATGATGTTTTGGAGTTATATTCATATTTAAGTAAGACTTTTAGTTCACTTAAGATTTCCACAGAGATGACATCAAAACTTATAAATCAAGAGAATGTAAAAGCTTGTATAAATGCTATAAAATATCTTTACTATAAAGAGAAGATTTATAAAGAGAATCTAAATGCTATTATAGGAAATGCACCTGGGGCAAATATAGAGTTTGAGTTTGATTTAGAAGAGAATAGGGTGTTTGAACTTATTTTAAAAGTTGCAAGATATTTTAATATCCTAGATGATAATGTTATTAGATTTATTGAAGAGTCAAAAAACTTTGTTGATATAGTTGATTTTGTTTATGAAGTCGATTTGATGGAAACTCCAATAGAGAATAAAGAGCAAATGGGTTTACAAATTTTGACAATTTTTAAATCAAAGGGTTTAGAGTTTGATACCGTAATTTTACTTGATAGAATAAAAAATAAAAATGCTGATAAAAGTTCATTGTTGTTTGAATATAGTGGTGTTTTCTTAGAAAATGTTTATTATAAAATATCAAACTTAGACAAGTTTGATGAAAACTATGAACGAGCATTAAATAAAGAGAAAGCACTACAAAAAGAAGATGAAATCAATATTTTATATGTGGCTTTAACAAGAGCAAAAAACAATCTCTTTATTTTTAAGAAAGAAGAAAAATCAGTTTTTGATTTAATAGGACTTGAGTCTTGTAAAATTGGTGATTTAGTAATAAATGAAGTTAAAAAAGATATTAATCAAAAAATTCAAAAAATAGATTATAAACCACTTTCTTTAGGTAGGCAAGCAAACAAAGCTATAAAAGATTATGATGATGAGTTTGAATTAAAATCAAGATATTTTGGTATAGCAACGCACTATTGCTTGGAGATGATGAATAACTTTACAATTGAAGAGTTAAATTACTCTTTGAGTCTTGCAAGAAGTAGGTATTCAGTTTACTTAGAAGATAAAGATTTTAATGATATTAAAAAAAGAGTTACATTGCTAATAGAAAATGAAGAGTTTAGTCATTTTTTAAATAATGCTACTTTTTTAAGGGAGCAATCTTTGATGTTTAATGAAGAGATAAAAATCATAGATTTACTTATCAAAAAAGATGAAAAGTATTATATTTTTGATTATAAAACTACACATGGCGAAAATATTGAGCATGAAAAACAAGTCTCTTTTTATAAAAAAGCTATAAAAGAGATAACAAACACTGATGAGGTATATGCCTATTTGATATATTTAACAACACAAAAGGCTTATTTGAAAGCTGTCTAAATAAAGTATCTTATAGAAGCAAAGCCATAAACTTTGCAAGTTTCTATTTGCTCAATGTGTGAATCATCAATAATACCACCAAGAGCTATTATTTTTATATTGTATTTTTCATTTACCTCTTTTAATACTTCAATTCCCTTTGCTTTGCCTTTATTAGGAGTATCAAATATAGGTGAATAAGTTATAGCATCTGCTTTGTTTTCTATAGCTTTTTGTATATCAATTTCATCATGACAAGATATTATTGTAAATAACTTTGCATCTTTTGCAAGTCTGATTTTATCAAACTGTTTTGAAGTAAGATGAATTGCACAATTTAATTTTATGGCTAGTTCTAGGTTTTCATTTAAGATGATTTGCTTGATATTAGATTTTTTACAAGTATCTATAAATACTTTTGCTAGTTCTTCATAGTTTGTAGAGACTTTATCCCTAAAGCAGGCCATATCAACTCTTTTACTGGCTATGGTCTCTTCTAATTTTTTTTTGAATGTAGTTTTATTATTTGTATAATATTTGGGATCTGTGATTAAATTGTAGTTGAAGTTATCTTCCATTTGTATCCATTTTATAGATATAAAAAAAGGGGAAGAAAATAATCTTCCCCTTTTTAAGTTTTAAAAGTGTTCTGTTTAGTGATGGTCTTCTTCCGCCATCATAACTGAACCAGCAATATAAACGTATGTTAAAATACTGAAAATAAATGCTTGTAATACTCCAAATGCAGTTAATAAAAAGAAACCTGGTAATGGTAATAACCAAGGAACTAACATTAAAAGTACCATTAAGAACATATCATCTCCTCTAATTGAACCAAAAAGTCTAAATGATAATGAAATGATTCTTGAAATATGAGAAATAATTTCAATAGGGAACATTAATGGTGCAAGTATTGGCATAGGTCCCATGAAGTGTTTAAAGTAGTTAATAAAACCATTTAATTTAATCCCAACATAGTTATAGTAAACAAATACTATTAATGCTAAACTCAAAGTAAAGTTAATATTACTTGTAGGAGCTTCAAAACCTGGAATAACTCCAATCATGTTACTTACAAAAATAACTAATGCTAATGAACCAATTAAAGGTAAATATCTTCTAGCATTCTTTTCCCCCATAGTGTCAGCACCCATTGCTATAACACCACTGATGAATGCTTCTAAAGCGTTTTGTGCACCAGTTGGAACTAGTTGCATTTTAGTTGTAGCTGCTCTAGCTAATAAAAAAACAATCGCAATTGATAAAATAAAATGCGATAATATAATCCATTCTTGGCTATGTCCACCAATAGCTCCCAAGAATGTAAATAATCTTCCTTCCATCGTCTTCCTTCTTTATAATTTATTCTATAGTTATGGCATGCATTATATACTTTAGATTCTAAATTTTTTATAAATAGTATATTAAATAATCATATTTGTTTAAATCTGTACCCGTTATGTTTCAAATTTTCACGAATTGACTTTTGGTGCTCTTCACCTTTTGTTTCCAATGAAATTGTTACATGTGCTTCACCAAACTCCAACTTTACCGAGCTTCTATCATAATCAATTTGCACAATATTGGCATCACATGATTGAAATATTGATGTTAAATGCATCAATGAACCTGGTTTATCAATCAATGTTACTAAAAGGTTAATTTTTCTATATGATTTAACTAAACCTTTCTCAATAATCTGAGATAACATAGTTACATCTATATTCCCGCCACTTATGATTCCACAAACCTTTAAATCTTCAATATCAATTTTTTCATGCATTAAAGCAGCCACTGAAACTGCTCCTGCTCCTTCAACTACAAGTTTGTGTTTTTCAAGTAAAAATAAAATAGCATTTGCAATTTCATGCTCTTCTACTTCAACAACTTCATCCACATACTCTAAAATATATTCAAAAGTTTTAGGGTTTACCGCTTTTACCGCAATACCATCAGCAATAGTTTTTACATAAGTAGAGTCAATAGGTAATTTTGAATCATAAGACTCTTTCATTCCTCTAGCTCCACTTGCAACAACACCGATAATTCTTATTTTTGGATTTATTGATTTTGCAGCAAGGGCAGCACCAGAGATTAAACCTCCACCTCCAATTGGGATTACTAAAACATCTAAGTCATTTATATCTTCTATTATCTCAAGACCAATTGTTCCTTGTCCTGCTATAACTTTATCATCTGCAAAGGGGTGAATAAATGTTTTACTATTTTCTTCACTATATTTAATTGCAGCAGCATATGCTTCATCATAGTTTTGTCCACCTAAAACTACCTTTGCTCCATACTGTTTAACTCCACTAACTTTTGTAAGTGGTGTAGCTTCTGGCATAAATATTGTAGCTTCACATCCAAAATAACTTCCAGAATACGCAATACCTTGTGCATGATTTCCTGCACTTGCTGCTACGATTCCATTTTCTCTAATATCTTTATCAAGAGAGGCAACTTTATTGAATGCACCCCTTATTTTAAAGCTTCCTGTTAATTGAAGGTTCTCTTTTTTTAAATAGATATTACTATTAAACTCTTTACTTAAAAATGGTGCATAAGTAAGGGGTGTTTGTAATATGATCCCTTCTAAATTTGTTTTTGCTTCTTTTATATCTTTTAATGTAATCATTTTTTTTCTTTTCATATTTTATTATTTGCAATAATATCTAAAAATAGTTTTTACTCGCATAAATATAAACTATTTTTAGATAAGGGGGAAGTATCCCCTTATTTATTCTCCTTATTTATAATTTCTACTGCTTTTACCATATTTTTCAAACTAGGAATCACTTCTTCCCATTTTCTAGTTTTTAAACCGCAATCTGGATTAATCCATAATTGCTCTTTTGGTAAAACCTCTAAAAGTGCTTTGATTTGTTTTACAACCTCTTCTACAGTAGGAACTCTTGGTGAGTGAATATCATAAACTCCAGGACCTACTTCTTGTTTATATCCATGCTTTTTAAATATTTTTAAAAGTTCATTTCCACTTCTTGCTGTTTCTATTGAAATTACATCTGCATCCATATTTTCTATTGTCTCAATTATGTCATTAAATTCACTATAACACATATGTGTATGAATTTGAGTCTCTTTTTTTGCACTACTAACACAAATTTTGAAATCTCTTACTGACCAATCTTCATAGATTTTGATTTTTTCTTTTCTTAAAGGATATCCTTCTTTAAAAGCTGCTTCATCCACTTGAATTATTTTAATACCTGCATTTTGTAAATCATTTATTTCATCACTAAGTGCAACAGCAATTTGTTTTGATACTTCATCTCTTGCTTTGTCATCTCTTACAAATGACCAGTTAAGAATTGTAACAGGACCTGTTAACATTCCTTTCATGATTTTTTTTGTTTTACTTTGAGCATATGTAATCCAATCAACTGTCATATCTTTTGGTCTTGATATATCTCCATATATAAAAGGAGGTTTTACACATCTGCTCCCATAACTTTGTACCCAACCATTTAAAGTAAAGCCATAACCTTTTAGTTGTTCACCAAAATATTCAACCATGTCATTTCGCTCAGGCTCTCCATGAACTAAAACATCTAAGTTACACTCTTCTTGAAAAGTTATGCACTCATCAATATAATCTTTCATAGATTTTGTATACTCTTCTTTTGAAATAGTATTTGCTTTAAAATCTCTTCTTGATTTTCTTATTTCACTTGTTTGAGGAAATGAACCAATAGTTGTAGTTGCTAAAGAACCATAGTTTAATAATTCTTTTTGTATTTTAATTCTCTCTTCATACTTTCCTTCTCTGCTTAGTGTTTTAAAGTTTTCAACTCTATTTTGAACTTCTTTGTCATGTATTAAAAGAGAAGTTTTTCTACTTTTGTTTGCATCTTTATTTCTATTTAAAGATTCAAGTTCTTTGTCATCTAAATTTTCAATTCCTTTATAAAAAACTTTTGAAAGAAGTACTACTTCATCCAGTTTTTCACAAGCAAAACTCAACCAATTTTTAATTTCTCCATCAAGTTTATCTTCATATTTTAAAGTAAAAGGAGTATGTAATAGTGAACAAGAAGATGAAATAATGATTTTGTCTTTTTCAATTACTTCTGATATTTTATTTAACAAATCAAAAGAATTTTTAATATCATTTTTCCAAATATTTCTTCCATCAACTACACCTGCAATAACTCTTTTATTTGCCTGTGCAATAATTTCTAGTGAGTCTATATTCTCACTTCCATATAAAAAGTCGAGTCCTAATCCCCAAATTGGAGTATTAACTAATATTTTTGTTGCTTCATTTGAGTGCTCAAAATATGTAACAACTATTAGTTTTATATTATTTGTAGTTAAAGCTAACTCGTCGTATGTTGGTTTTATTAAACTTAAAATTTTTGCATCATTATCTTTTACAAAAATAGGTTCATCTATTTGAATAGTTACAACTTCATCAAGTTTTGATAGCTCATGAAATAGTTCAATGTAAAGTGGTAAAATTTTATGCAATAATTCAAAGGTATCACCTCTATCAACTCTTTTTGATAAAGCTAAAAATGTAATTGGACCAATAAGATTTATTTTAGTTTTTATACCTAGTTCTTTTGCTTCTTTGTATTCATTGATTATTTTTGAAGCATTTAGTTTATACTCATCTTCTAAACTAAGTTCTGGAACTATATAGTGATAATTTGTATTAAACCACTTTGTCATCTCCATGGCAACTGAGGATTTATTTCCCCTTGCCATTGCAAAATATAACTCTTCACCTTTTAGTTTTTTAAATCTTTTAGGAATAGCATTTAACATAATTGCTGTATCCAATACATTGTCATAAAGACTAAAGTCATTTGAACTTATATATGAAATACCTGCTTCTTTTTGATAGTTCCAATGTCTTTTTCTCAACTTACTTGCAACTCTTTGTACTTCTTCAAATGAACAATTTTTTGCCCAATAACTCTCTAATACTTTTTTTAACTCTCTTTGTTCTCCAATTCTTGGAAAACCAACGATATATGTGCTTTCTAGCATTTTATTATCCTTAATATATTTTATGTTTGTAATTGTTAGTTAAGAAATAATAAGTGGTGGATGAACGCCAGTACGTCTAAAGGCAAAGTGTGTTGAATAGTATGGACATCTTGGTATAAATTTAAAGTTTGAGATTGCTAGTTTTGTTTTTAATCTAAAGACACAATCACAATAACAAGCTTTTATAGAAGAGACATAAGCTGAACTATTTAATAAGAGATCTTCTAAAGGTGGTGATTCTTCTTCCTCTTCATCACAATGTTTTGAGTTTATAAAAGTAGTTTTTTTAGAGCGTACTTCATCATCATTCAATTTTTTTGCAGTCGAATGTGCTGTTATTGCAGATAATGAAAAGTAGTTTTTTCTAAACCCTCTTACGTGTCTCAATTGATTTTTCCTTTTTAGAAATAGAATATATGTTATTAAAGCTTAATTATAAATAAAAATTATTATGATAGACTTTCAAAAAAGAAAAGGGGTAACATACTTTTTAAAGTATGAATATAATAATTTGAAATTTACATTTGTAACACTGTTCCCAAATCTAATTGAGCCTTATTTTTATGACTCAATATTAAAAAGAGCAGTAGAGGCTAACTTTATATCATATGAATTTTATAATCCAAGAGATTATACAGAAAATAAGCATAAAAAGACAGATAAGCAAATGGTAGGTGGAGGAGCAGGAATGTTAATGACTCCTCAACCTTTGTTTGACTGTTTAGATGACATAAAAAGCAAGAACCCTGATGCTTATATTATTTTTCCATTAGCTGCTGCAAAACCTTTTAATCAAAAAGATGCAAAAAGGTTAGCAAAGAAAAAAAATATAGTTATTGTGAGTGGAAGATATGAAGGAATTGATGAAAGAGTTATAGAAAAGTATGCAAATGAAGTCTTTAGTATAGGAGAATATATACTAACTGGTGGAGAACTGCCATCTTTAGTCATGGCAGATGCAATTTCTAGAAATGTTGAAAAAGTGCTTGGAAATGCACAGTCTTTGGATGTTGAGAGTTATGAAAACAACCTTTTAGAAGCGCCATCTTTTACAAAACCTGAAAATTTCCAGAACTTAAGTGTAGTTAAAGAATTTTTAAAGGGAAATCATAGTAAAATTGCCGACTTAAAAAATAATCTGTCTATTTGCAAAACAAAATACTTTAGACCAGGTTTAGTTACGAAGAAAAAAACAAAATAGAAATGTGATACCCCGCAATTTGCAAATGCGGGCACTTTCACTAAAGGGAAATACAATGAAAAATAGATACATTGCGAGCTTTGAAGCAGCGCAAATTGCAGAAAAAGAGATTCCTCAATTTAGAGCGGGTGATACTGTTAGACTTGGTATTGAGATTAAAGAGGGTGAGAAAAAAAGAGTTCAAACTTTCGAGGGTGTTGTTATTGCTAGAAGTGCTGAAGGTGTAAGCGCTACTTTTACAGTAAGAAAAATCGGAGCTAACTCAGTTGGTGTTGAAAGAATCTTCCCATTATATTCAGATTCAATTAAATCTTTTGAAGTATTAAGAAGAGGAAAAGTAAGAAGAGCTAAGCTTCATTACTTAAGAGGATTAACTGGTAAAAAAGCTAGAATTAAAGAGCTTAAAAAGTAATCTTTTAAGAGTCGAAGTTTTTACTTCGACTTTTTATTCTTATGCTTGCTGAAAAAGTTCTAATTCATACAGCCCTTCAACCAGAAGCACAATACTTAATCAATTTTTATAAACTAAAACAGGACGATTCCGTTCAAAACTTCAAACTTTTTTTTAATGATAATATTATTTTAATAGTATCAGGTATGGGTAAAAAAAATACTATAGATTCTTTAAATTTTGTATTTGAAAATTATTCGATATTAAAAGCCTTTAATATAGGAATTGTAGGATGTTGTGATGAAAGTATAAAAATAGGGACACTATTTTGTACAAATAGGTTGTTGCCAAATATAAATTTTGCACCAATTACCACAGTTGATGAGCCTCTTGAAAGTGATGAAAACTTAGAGACACTTTTAGTAGATATGGAAAGCTTATACTTCAAAGAGACTTGTTTAAAATATATAAAAGATATATATGTTTTTAAAGTAGTTTCTGATTATTTAGATATTAGTATTCCTAAAAAATCATTTGTAATAGAGTTGATTCAAAACAGTTTTAAATCTTGGAAAAAGTATATATGAGTATAGAAAAATTTCAAGAACATATATTAAAAACAAATTATAAAAATCTAAAAGAAAAAAACAAAGAGTTTGTAAAAGATATATATTTACAATATCAGTTTTCATATCAAGAGTTAAAGCAGATAGTTGATTTTGCAATTGATTTTAATATGTGGAATGAAAAAGAGCTTTATGAAGTTTTTAAAGATGAATATCCTTCAAAGAAAAATGCCTTTAATGATATACGAAAAATCTGGGAAAAGTTAAAAAACTCTTCAAATACATATAAAACTTTTGATGAAAAAGCTTATGAAAAACCTAGACGATTCTCATTTTCTGAGATAAAAAAAGATAGTGTTTCTTTAGGCTCTTGCCCTGTTGCAAGTGAGAGTACGAGATGTTGTAATTTGCTTACTTTAGATGCTGTTCACTCTTGTGGTTTTGATTGTTCATACTGTTCCATTCAATCTTTTTACAATCAAGATAAAATAGGTTTTGATGTAAATTTTAAAGATAATCTAAAAAAGCTAAAGTTAGATGCAAATTATACTTATCATATAGGAACAGGACAGAGTTCTGATTCACTAATGTGGGGAAATAAAGGAGGGCTTTTAGATGCACTTTTTGATTTTGCAAGAAAAAATAAAAATGTAATTTTAGAGTTCAAAACAAAATCAAACAATATAAAATACTTTTTAGAAAATGAAGTACCAGCAAATATTATATGTACTTGGTCATTAAATACTCCTACAATTATAAAAAATGAAGAACATCTAACTGCTTCATTAGAACAAAGAATTGATGCAGCAAAAGCATTAGCAAAAAAAGGTGTAATTGTAGGATTTCACTTTCATCCTATTGTTCATTATGAAAATTATTTAGATGAATACAAAGAGGTATTTGATAAGTTAATAAAAGAATTTAATCCAGATGATGTAGCTTTAGTCTCTTTTGGAACACTAACCTTTATAAAGCCAGTTATAAATAAAATAAAAAGTAGAGATTTTAAATCAAAAATCTTACAAATGCCTTTTGAAGAGATAAATAAAAAACAATCATATCCATATGAAATAAAAAAAGAGATGTTTAAATTTGCCTACAACTCTTTTAAAGCTTGGCACAATAAGGTATACTTCTATTTATGCATGGAAGACCACAAGCTTTGGAAAGATTGTTTTGGTTTTGAATACTTTTCCAACAACCAAATGGAAGATATGATGAAAATGTCATATTTTAGTAAAATAGATAAAAGAAGATAAATGAACATACTTGAAATAGATAAATTAACTTTTGCATACGATAAACAAATTATACTTGAAGATATAAGTTTGACAATTCAAGAGAATGATTTTTTAGCAATTATTGGACCTAATGGTGGGGGTAAATCAACTCTACTTAAAACTATTTTGGGAATCAATAAAGTAAAAAAAGGAAAAATCAAACTTTTAGATTCAAAGGTTGAAAAAAATATTTCAAAAATTGGATATGTTCCTCAAAATACAAATGTAAATGTAAACTTTCCTATAAAAGTAATAGAAGTCGTTATGATGGGACATGTTGGACACAAACGACCACTAATAGGATATAAAAAAGAAGAGATAGCTTGTGCAATGGGAGCATTGGAACAAGTAGGAATGCAAGATTATGCCAATGTTAAAATTGGCACACTTTCAGGTGGTCAGCGTCAAAGAGTAATGATAGCAAGAGCTTTATGTGCACATCCAAAAATATTACTTCTTGATGAACCAACAGCTAGTATTGATGTTGATGGACAAAAACAAATTTATGATTTACTGAAATTTTTAAATAAATCAATTACTATAGTAGTGGTTAGCCATGATATCTCTGTTATTTTGGGCTATGCTTCAAAAGTTGCTCATATAAATAAAAAACTAACTTTCCATGATATTTCCCATAAACAAAAAAATATTCTAAATGATGATATGCACTTTTGCGAGGTTGAGATGCTTCAATTACTTGGAACTAATTTTGATACAAAAAAGAGTTGCAAATGCTAGAGGCACTAAATTATACATTTTTCCAAAACGCACTACTTGCAGGAGTATTGGTTAGTATAGCCTCGGGAATCATTGGTTCACTTATTGTTGTAAATAGAATGGTTTTTTTAGCTGGAGGGATTGCTCACACTTCTTATGGTGGTATTGGTATTGCTATTTATTTTGGCTTACCTATTTTTTTAGGAGCTTCAGTTTTCTCAATAGGCGCTGCTTTATTAATGGCATATCTAACCCTTTATCAAAGGGATAGAATAGATACTTTTATAGGCCTTGTGTGGGCATGTGGAATGGCACTTGGGATTATTTTAGTTGATTTGACTCCTGGATATAATGTTGATTTGATGAGTTATTTATTTGGTTCAATCTTAGCTGTTAGTAGTGATGATTTAATATATATGGGACTGTTATTAGCTTTTATTGTAGCCATTGTTGTCTTTTTTTATAGGGATATTTTAGCGGTATCTTATGATAGTGAATATGCATCTTTACGTGGGATAAATGTAAGATTTTTTTATACACTTATTTTAGTTTTATCAGCTCTAACTGTAGTGATTGCTATAAAAGTTGTTGGCCTGATTTTGGTAATTGCTCTTTTAACAATACCAATATATATTGCTGAAAAGCTTTCAAACTCTTTATATGGGATGATGATTATTTCAGCTGTTTTATCTTCAATTTTTACATTAGTTGGATTGTATATATCATATTCTTTTAATCTAACTTCAGGGGCTACAATAATAGTTGTAAGCGCAATGTCACTATTTATGTTTATAATATATAAAAAGTTTAAAGGTGAGTCTTAAGATATGTTGCATGAAATAGTTGATTTTATAGTTCAAACAGTTGGTTCATTGGGTTATTTTGGGATATTTATAATGATGTTTTTAGAGAGTTCATTTTTCCCTTTTCCTAGTGAAGTTGTTATGGTACCAGCAGGGTATTTAGCCTTTAAAGGTGAAATGAATATGACAATTGCAATTATTGCAGGGATATTAGGAAGTCTAGTAGGAGCTTTATTTAACTACTATTTAGCTATAAAATTTGGAAGAAGATTTTTAATAAAATATGGAAAATATTTTTTTGTAAATGAAGAGACAATAAGTAAAATGGAAAACTTTTTTAAAGCTCATGGTCCTATTTCAACTTTTTCAGGTAGATTAATTCCAGCTGTTAGACAATATATCTCTTTTCCAGCAGGATTAGCAAAGATGAATATCTTTTTGTTTTCTTTGTATACAAGTTTAGGTGCTGGAATTTGGGTCATCATTTTGGCTTTAGTTGGATATTTTATTGGAGATAATGAACAACTAATAAAAGAGTATTTACGCTATATAGTAATTGCTATTTTAATAACTTTGGCATTTATTGTATATGTGTATTATAAAAAATATAAAAGAAAAAGTTTAACAAAATGAAAGCAATAGTTACAGGATATAGTTCAGGTATTGGTAAAGCTATTTCTGATATTTTAGAAAGTAATGGTTTTGAGATAATTAAGCTAAAAAGTAGACTAAATGACTTGGACTCTTTAGAAAAAGAAGTAAAACTATTACTTAAAACAAGTGATATAAATGTTTTAGTCAATTGTGCTGGTCTTGGTATTTTTAAACCCCACGAAGAGATCTCTTTAGCTAAGATAAAAGAGTTGATAGATGTAAATTTAACAGCACCAATTATTCTATCAAATCTACTTCTTAGAAGTTTAAAAAAAACTAAAGGTCATATTATCAATATAGCTTCTGTAGAAGCCACAAGACACTCCAAGTTTTCAGCACTTTATACAGCTACAAAATCAGGACTTAGAAGTTTTGGTTTAGCTTTATTTGAAGAACTTAGACGAAGTGATGTAAAGGTTACAACAGTAAATCCAGACCTTACAAAAACAAATTTTTTCGATGATTTTAATTTTGAACCAGGAGATAGTAAAAACTCTCACCTTATAGCTGATGATATTGCCAAAAGCATTTTAGATATCATTGTTTTTAATGGAGTTATTACAGATATAACAATTAGACCTCAAAAATTAGAGATAAAAAAGAAGATTTAATATGAATGAAAAAAATATAGATCAAATTGAACAATTAATTGAAATACTCAATTATGAAATAGTTGAGTTTAAAAAAGAGAGTAGTACTGTTCATCCCTATGATATATCTGAACAACTTTTAAAGCTTAGAGATCTTGATGAAGATGAATACTCTTATATACTTAAAAAGATTCCAAGTGCTCTTCTTGCAGAAGTTTTATCTGAAATGCCAGATATTGTGCAAGAAGAGATTAGTGAACATATTAGTACAAAAAAGATTGTTGCTGTAACTTCTAACATGGATACAGATGATGCGGCTGACTTTCTTCAAAATATCTCTGAAGAGAATGAAGAGCTAGCTCAAGAGATTTTAGAAAGCTTTGATGATGAAGATAAAGAGTTACTTGAACAGCTTATTTCATATGATGATAACGAAGCCGGTGCTCATATGCAAACAGAGCTTTTTTCTGCAAAAAATGATGAAAAAATCGGTGATGCGATAAAAAGATTAAAAGAGCTAAAAGAAATAGGAGAAGTTGATAATATTTGGCATTGTCATATTATGAACAAAAGGGGAGAGTATTTAGGAAGTGTTGGACTTGAAGAGTTAATTATTTTTGAACATGAGTTAAAATTTTTAGATATTCCAAGTGATAAATTAAGAAACTATAATGTCTCACATAAAGCGGATTTGAAAGATGTGGTAGATATGGTTACAAACTATAACTTATCAAGCTTACCTGTTGTTGATAGTAGAAATAGATTGATTGGTAGAATTACTTCTGATGATGTGTATGATATCATTCAAGATAGTGCAACAGAGCAAATCTATAACATGGCAGGGGTTAATGATGAAGCTGAGCAAGAAGAGAGCATGTATCAAATTGGAAAGAGTAGGGCTATTTGGTTAGGTGTAAACTTACTTACAGCAATTGCAGCTTCCATTGTGATTGGAGTGTTTGATGCAACTATTCAGTCTTTAGTTGCTTTAGCTATTCTTATGCCTATTGTGGCTTCCATGGGTGGAAATGCAGGAACTCAAACACTAACAGTAACCGTACGGCAAATGGCATTAGGTGATATTGAAAATGAAGATGCCAAAAAAACAATATATAAAGAGGTAATTATATCCCTTGTAAATGGATTACTTTTTGCTACAGTTATAGGTTTAATTGCATATGCATGGTTTAAGATGCCTCTTCTTGGAGTTGTTATTGCTTTATCAATGATAATAAACCTTTTAAGTGCAGGTTTTTTTGGAGCAGTTATTCCTTTGACTTTACAAAAGTTAAAAATAGACCCTGCAATTGGAAGTACTGTATTACTTACAACTGTTACTGATGTAGTTGGATTTTTTAGCTTTTTAGGACTTGCAACTTTAATACTTTTATAATTAGACTATTGGTCTTTTGTACCTCATAAAATAAAGTGATGGAAGTGCAAGACCAAAGCTAATAGCTCCTAAAATAGAGATTGATTTAAGTCCACTCTCAATGAATATCTCTATTAATTCATTAGTTACTCCATGTGTATTCATATCAACTAAACTAATCATTGCAGTAAAGGCATAAGTACCAGGAATCATTGGAATAATAGAAGCAACCGTATAAATAGGTCTTGGAACTAAGTTTTTTCTTGACCAATATAGGGCTATAAGTCCTATAATCATTGAGGCTAAAAAAGTTGCAAGTTCTATTGTTAAGTTCAAATCCATAAAGATTTCTCTTAATGTATAAACAATAGCTCCACCAAAAGCACAATATTTTAGTGCTGATTTTGGAACATTAAATAGCATGGCAAAGCCAACAGCAGGGATAGCTGCAAAAATTGCATTTAAAACAATATCTTGTAAAATTAAATTCATATTACCAGCCCTTTATATTTAAAATTGACATGGCAATAATAATACCAATTGAGGTTGCTAAAGTTAAAAGTGAAGCTTGCATCCATCGTCCCCAAGCCATAGATAAATATCCCTTTGTGGCATCAAGCATGGAGTTTATAAAAGGAAATCCTGGAACTAAAAGTAAAACAGAAGCTGATAAAACAATACTAGGAGTTGAACTTAGATTTAGTGATGAAGCTAAATTTGCAATTACAGTTGCAAAAAAAGCAGTTATACCAAAGGTAAGAATTAAGATAAATCTTTTTTTTGCTAGTTCATGTCTTATCATCATAGCAATTGAGGCTGCTAAAAATGTTATGAAAAAGCCATTGAAATCTACGCCTCTCAAATATGCAAATGAAGCACAGGATAAACCAACCATAAATACTAATAGCCATTTATTATAATATTTTGGCTCAATATCTTTTAAAGTTTGAGTTATAAAATCGGCACTTATATTGGAGTTTTTTTCTACATCTATTGTCATCTTTTGAATATCACAAACTATTGACATATTTATTGGCTTGTGGTGCGCACGTCTTGTTGTTGTAACTGATTGTAAGTCTTTTAGTGTTGTTAATACAATAGCTGAAGGTATTAAAGAGATTTCAACAGAATCTACACCTAAGGCTTTTCCCAATCTTTGTGCTGTTTGTTCAATCAAAATACTCTCCGCTCCAAATTCAAGCATTATTACTGCTGATTTGATTATTGCTCGGGTTATTTTTGTTTGTTCTTTATAATTCATTAGATTTTTCCATAATGATATTTTACCATTTTTATTAAAATTTAAAAAAATAAATTGTATAAAAAATAGTATATAGGTTAAATTATGCTTTATAATGAAGTTTTGATTATAATTTCACATTAATTGAAGGAAAAATTTGAAAAACTTAACAAACTATTTTTTAGAAAAAAAAGATATTATTTTTAAAGACCTAAATGAGGTTTCGCCAAAAGAATTAAATAGTAGAAAAAAGATAGGCATATATTGTGGTACATCTATACAAAAAGAGTATGTGGCAATATTTATTTACAACTCAAAGAGTAGATTTATAAGAAAAAATGTTGAAGACTTGGATCAAATGTTTGAGACTTTAAAAACATACAAAGAGCATAATTTTAAGAAAAAATTTTTACTTATAAGTTCGCCTTTGTGTTCAAAAGCAAAAAAGACATTAGAAGAAAACAAATGGAGTGTAGACATTGATTTTATGTGATATAGGAAACAGCACTTATCATTTTTTGATAAATGGTAGACAAGAAAAATATTTTTTAGATGAGAAGTTGCCAAAGTATGATGATGACATATATTTTGTTTCTGTAAATAAAAGTGCAACAAAAAAACTTTTAAAATCTAATCCAAAAGCTAAAAATATAGAAAAACTAATAAACTTTGATACAAAATATGAGGGCTTAGGTATGGATAGAGCACTTGTTTGTTATTTTGAAAAAGATGCAGTTATTGTAGATGCAGGAAGTGCTATAACCGTTGATATTATGAAAAATAAAAAACATATTGGTGGTTTTATTTTACCCGGATTTAGGGCATTTATGAAAACTTATCCAAAAATCTCAAAAAAGCTTAAGTTTGATTTTGAAAAAAAAATAAATTTAGATAAAATACCGCTTCAAACAAAAGATGCTATTACATATGCAATGATGAAATCTATTATTTTACCAATCAAAGAAGTAAGCAAAAAAAGAAAAATCATTTTTACAGGTGGCGACGGAAAGCTATTAAGTAAATATTTTAAAAATAGTACATATAAAAAAGAATTAATATTTGATAACATGAAAAGGATTATTGATGCTAACAATTGCATTGCCTAAGGGAAGAATTGCAGAAGAGACTTTAGACAAATTTGAGAAAGCTTTTGGTGAAAAGTTTATATTTGAAAAAAGAAAATTGATTTTAGAAAAAAGTGGATTTAGATTTTTAAATGTAAGAAACCAAGATGTACCAACTTATGTAATGCATGGAGCAGCTGATTTAGGTGTTGTTGGACTTGATGTTTTAGAAGAGAAAGAGTATGACCTGATCAAACTTCTTGATTTACAACTTGGACGTTGTAAAGTTGCTTTTGGTCTAAGACGTGGAGAAGAATTAGATTTAACAAAAAGTAAAATCACAGTTGCAACAAAACATGAAAAAATAGCAAAAAGATATTTTGAAGAAAAAGCAATGGCAGTTGATATTATTAAACTTTATGGTTCTATTGAATTAGCACCTTTAGTGAATTTAAGTGATTGTATTGTAGATATTGTTGAAACTGGTGAAACAATGAAACAAAATGGCTTGGAAGTAGGACCTACGATTATGGAAAGTAGTGCACACTTAATAGCAAACAAAAACTCATATTATGCAAAAAAAGATAAAATTTTAGAATTAAGAGAAAGAATCAAAGCAGTTTTATAATGGGTTTAAATTTATATGCAAGAATTGAGCAATATTTAGATTTTGAAGATGAGGTTACAAAACTTCATGGACTGTTTTTATCAGTTATTTTAGAAAAAAAGCTTGATAACATACTTGATGTAGGCTGTGGACAAGGCTCTTTTTTAAATCAATTATCAAGTTTAAATCTCAACTCTTATGGTATAGACTTAAGTAGTGAACAAATAAAAATCTGTAAACAAAATGGAATCAAAAATGTCTCTTCTCTACCTCTAAATGAAGTAAAAGAAAAGTATGATTGTACAACTGCAATTTTTGATGTTATAAACTATATTCCTAAAAAAGATATAAAAGCTTTTTTTGATGAAATGAATCTTGTTTTGAATCAAGGCGGATATTTTATTTTTGATGTAAACTCACTTTTTGGATTTGAAGATGTTGCCCAAGGAACTTTAAGTATCGATTTAAGTGATAAGTTTATAGTTATAGATGCTCTCTTTGAAGAAGAAAAACTAATTACAGATATTACACTTTTTACAGAAGATAAAAACAGACTTTTCAAAAAAGAGAACGATTGTATTATACAATACTATTATGAAACAAGTGAATTAAAAGATTTACTCAAAACTTCAGGTTTTGAAGTGGAAAGAGTTATTGACTTTAACTTACATGACTCTTTAGAAAATGACAAGGAAATATATATCTGTAAAAAATCTTAAAGGATTTTTTATGAATTACCCAGAATTTTTTGACAAAATTCCAAATATAAAACTAAAAGATAATCTCTCAAGCTTTTTAGGTGCCTTTGAAGATGGCGAAGTAGTATTTTCATATAAAGATGTTGTAAAAACAGCAGGACACTCATGTCCTACAGTTTTAGGTGCATATCTTATGACTTATAAAGCTTTAGATGAACTATATAAAAATGAAATACCAATACGTGGTGAAATCAAAATAGAGTTTTCTACAAAACAAACAGAGGGTGTAACAGGTGTTATTTCAAATGTTATGTCTAATATAACAGGTGCTACCTTTGATACAGGATTTAAAGGATTAGCAGGAAACTTTGACAGAAGATTTTTAATGTTTTTTGAAAAAGATATTTCTTCAAGTGTAAGATTTACAAGAGTTGATAATCAAAATAGTGTAGATGTTTTTTATGACCCATCAATGATTGGTGGCGATTCAAAGATGCAAGGATTGATGCAAAAAGCTATATCAAAAACAGCTTCAAGTGATGAGTTAAAAGAGTTTGGAAAACTTTGGCAAAATAGAGTTGAACAAATATCTGCAAAAATCGATGAAGTGATAAGAGTAGTTAAACTTTAGGTTTAACTACTCTTCATGTTATAGTCCTACGGTACTTCTAATAAGTTCCATTTTTGTTTGTGCTATTTTTCTAGCTTTTTGGGCACCAAATGCAAGTATTTCATATACTTCTTTTGGGTTATTTAAAAGCTTTTCTCTTCTTATGGCATATGGTTCAAAATGTTCATTGATTTTGTCCAATAGGGTCATTTTAAAGTGTCCATATCCTTCCCCTGGTGTTGCATATCTTTGTCTAAGCTCTGCTAATTCATTTTCATTCATAAATAGCTCACAAAGTTTATAAATATTACAGTTTGCATGATCTTTTACATCATCTAACTCTTTTGAGTCAGTTACTATTCCCATAACTTGTTTTTTCACCTTTTTAGGTGCACCAAACATATCAATAGTATTTCCATATGATTTTGACATTTTAGCTCCATCAGTCCCTGGAACTGTTGCAACAATTTCATCAACTTTTGATTCTGGTAATACTAAGATATCAGTTTTATAGTGATTGTTAAAACTATTGGCAATATCTCTTGTTATTTCCACATGTTGAATTTGATCTTTTCCAACTGGTACGATATTTGAATCATATAATAAAATATCTGCTGCCATTAAAACTGGATAAGAAAATAAGCCATGGTTTGCTTGTATTCCACGCGCAGTTTTATCTTTGTAAGAGTGAGCACGTTCTAGTAGTCCCATTGAAGTATGATTTGATAATATCCAGTATAACTCTAGTACCTCTTTTACATCACTTTGTACCCAAAAAGTTGATTTTTCTGGATCCATACCTAGTGCTAAAAAGTTTACTGCAGCTTCAAAGATATTTTTTTCTAAAAGTTCTTTTTCTTTAACAGTTGTCAATGCATGATATGAAGCAATAAATGCAAAAAGTTCACCGTCATTTTGTGCTTCAACCATTTTTTTTATCATACCAAAATAGTTACCTATGTGAATAGTCCCTGAGGGCTGTATTCCTGAAAGTATTCTCAAATCTTATTCCTTTTAAAAAATTTAGGAATTATATCTAATAGTTGATTTGGATTTGATTTGACTTTGTTTTAATTTTATTTTGGATTAGTTCTAAGTGAACCATTAAGTCATAATATTCACCCATATATGATAAGGGAACTTTCGTCTCTTCTTGAATCTCTACATTTAATTCTTTAATTTCTTCATTAAACTTTTCTAACTCTTCAAAAGTGGCTGTATTTATTTGTTTGTCAATACTATTTAAAATCTTATACCATCTAAATATTTTTGAACGCATACTCCATTGATACAGAGGGAATACGCCCTTAAATAGTGGAAAGAGCAATGTTAATAGAGGTATTAATAAAAGTTTTAGTCTATCAATATTTGAAGCAATCCAATATGGAAAAATTGACTCTAACCAAGTATCACCTTTTGTAAAATATTGTTTTGCTTCTTTATTAATTTTAAGATTTGTATTCAAAAGGTTAGGAAATTGGTTTTCTGTAGAAAAAAGAGACTCTTTTTGATGTACTTGCTTTACCTGTTTTAAAAAAATTCTAATTAGTTCTGCTGGAACATCAGGTCTTGCTAACAAATTTGCACTAGTTGAGAGTAAATTTATATTTTCATCAGGAATATTTTTATACAAATCAAGTGTTCCCTCATGAAGAGTTAATGCTTCCATAAATCCATATTTTTGACCATAAGCTTTGGCTCTTTTTATACTAAGTACATTTATATTTGGATTTTCAAGTAACTCTTTTACCGCAATTGAATCATGAGAAGTGACCATAAACATAGCATCTATTTTGCCATCTAGGAGCATTTGCTTAGATTCTTTTGTTCCTAAAGTTAAGATTGTACTATTTTCATTTGTGATTCCATTGTCATTTAAAATCTTTGTAGCCAAATCTTTTGTACCACTTCCTTGGGATCCAATAGATATTTTTTTACTTATTAATTGAATTAAATACTCAATTGTATAATTATCATTTTTATAAAATATCCATAAAGGCTCATAATAGATATTTGCTAAAAATTCTATATTTTTTTCTTCTGAAGTTAATATACCATTTTGAACAAAAGCTATATCTGCTTTTTTGTCTTTGAGAAGTTGTATGTTTTCAACAGAACCTTCTGTATTTATTAAAGTAACTTCTATTTTATTTTGTTCAAGAAGAGTTTTGTATTCTTGTGCCATTTTGTAATAGTTGCCACTTTTAGAACCCGTTGCAATTGTGAGTTTTTTTTCAGGAGCTGGTTGAATAAATTCTGAAGTTATAACAAACATAGTGATTATTAGGAGTAAAACTGGAATGGAAACTTTTAAAAAAGTGTATTTCATATATCATCCTTGTATTAAATAACTTTATATAAAATGTAATTAGAAAATGATAAAAAATTAGATTTGTAGATAACTTTCGTTATAATTCGCGAAAATATATGAAAAAAGTAGAGAAATGATTGATATTAAACTATTACAAAAAGATTTTGACGAAGTTGCAACAGCCTTAAATAGAAAAGGTGTTAGCCAAGATATTTTAGATAATTTAAAAGCTCTTTCAGTAGATGCAAAAGCAAAAAGACAAGAGATGGAAAATGTTACTGCTGAGCAAAACTCTTTATCCAAAGATTTTGGAAGATATAAAAAAGAGGGGCTAGATATTGCACCTTTACAAGAAAATATCAATAAACTTAAAAACGAAAAACAAGTATTAGAAGAGCAAGTTAGAGTTTTAGAAGAAGAACTTTTATCTGTTATTTTAGGTGTTCCAAATATGCCAGATGCTGATGTTCCTGATGGTGCTGATGAAGATGAAAATGTAGTATTAGAAACTATTGGAGAAAAACCAAGTTTTTCTTTTGAGCCAAAAGAGCATTGGGATTTGGGTGAGAGTAATGGAACACTTGATTTTACAAGAGGCGTAAAACTTGCAAAATCAAGATTTACAGCTATGAGAGGTCAAGCTGCAAAACTAGAGAGAGCACTTATAAATTATATGCTCAAATTTAATGAAGAGAGAGGGTTTGAAGAGTGGTATGTTCCTTTTATGGCAAATACTAATGCACTACAAGGAACTGGACAATTACCAAAATTTGGTGATGATTTATTTAAAATTGAGGGTGAAGATTTATATTTGATTCCAACTGCTGAGGTTGCTTTAACAAATCTTTATAATGATGAAATTATTGCCAAAGAAGAGTTACCTTGTCTTATGACCTCTTATACTCCATGTTTTAGAAAAGAAGCAGGAAGTGCAGGAAGAGATACTAGAGGACTTATAAGACAACATCAGTTTGATAAAGTTGAAATGGTAGCTATTACAACACAAGAACAAAGTGAAGAAGTTTTTGAAAAAATGGTTTCGTGTGCGAGTGATTTATTAACTTCACTTGGTCTTGCTCACCAAAAAGTTATGCTTTGTACTGGGGATTTGGGATTTAGTGCTACAAGAACTATTGACCTTGAAGTTTGGTTACCAGGACAAGGAAAATTTAGAGAAATTTCATCTATATCTAATACAAGAGATTTCCAAGCAAGACGAGCAAAAATAAGATATAAAGATGGTAAGAAAAATATCTTAGCTCATACTTTAAATGGCTCTTCACTAGCTGTTGGGCGAACACTTGTAGCTATTATGGAAAACTATCAGAATGAAGATGGAACTATTACTATTCCTGAGGTTTTAAAAAAATATATGTAATAAAAAAGAGTAAGAGTTTCTTTCTCTTTTTTTTAAAACAACTTTCCTTATCGTCTTATATTTTAAGTAAGAGTCTTGCTTCAACATTTTTTAATATTACATTTCCTATCATCAGGCCAAATATGATTTTTAGTGATTTATTTACATTTATACTATTTAGTGTGTATAAATAAAATAGAAATTAAAGAGGAAATTAAATGATAGATAGAAAAGTATTGTGGAAACCATTTACTGCAAACAGAGAATTTAATGCAGACCCTAGAATATTTGTTAAATCTGATGGTATGTATTATTATACAAATAAAGGTGAGAAAATATTAGATGCTGTTTCTGGACTATGGTGTTGTAACTTAGGAAATAATCATCCAAAAGTAGTTGAAGCAATTAAAGAACAAGCTGAGACTATGTACTACAATACATCTTTTCAAATTGGAAATGATTTAGAACTAGAATTGGCAAATGAATTAGTTTCAATAACACCAGAAGCTTTAAATCACGTATTTTTCACAAACTCAGGTTCAGAATCAGTTGAAAGTGCACTAAAAATGGCACTAGCTTACCATAAAGCTGTTGGCAATGGAACTAAAACTATGATTTTAGGAAGAGAACACTCTTATCATGGTGTAAACTTTGGGGGCATTTCAGTTGGTGGATTGACAAATAATAAAAGACACTACAATAACCTACTAAAAGTCGCACATATTCCTACTATTTTAGATATAAAAAACAATGCTTTTTCAAAAGGTATTCCCGAGCATGGAGCCAATAAAGCAGAAGCTTTATTAGATACTATTAACATATATGGGGCAGAAAATATTGCAGCTTTAATTATGGAACCAGTAGCTGGTTCAGCAGGAGTTCATATCCCACCAAAGGGTTATTTACAAAGAGTATCTCAAATTTGTAAAGAGAATGATATTTTATTGATTTTTGATGAGGTTATTACAGGATTTGGAAGACTTGGAGAAGCTTTTGCTTCTACAAAATTTGGTGTAACTCCTGATATTATGACAATGGCAAAAGGTCTTACAAATGGTGCAATACCAATGGGAGCAGTTGTTGCAAGTGATAAAATATATGATGGTATAGTAGATAATTGTAAAACTCCTATTGAGTTTTTCCATGGCTATACATATTCTGGACATCCTATTGCAAGTGCTGCAGGAATTGCTACATTAAAAGCATATAAAGAAGAGAATCTATTTGAAAAAGTAGCAAACATCGCTTCATATTGGCAAGAGCAATTACATACATTAAAAGGCTCTGATAAGATTATAGATATTAGAAATCTGGGGTTAGTTGGAGCTATTCATTTTGGTGCAGAAAATGGCGTAGCTGGTGTGAGGGGTGATAAGGTATTTAAAGAGTGTTATAAAAAAGGTTTATTAGTAAGAGTTAGTGGCGATATTATAGCTTTATCTCCTGCATTTATTGTTTCAAAAGAAGATATTCAAACAATTGTAACTACTCTTAAAGAAGTAATTGAAAACTTAGATTAAGCAATACAATGAGAGTACAATTGTTTTTTTTATAAAAAGGATTTCTAATTTTAGAATATATTAATTTATCAATTTTAGCAATTTTCATACCAACTTTCTTTTTTGTATCTATTACTCCTGGTATGTGTATGACTTTATCTTTAAGTATGGGCATGAGTATTGGATTGAAAAAAACTATGTATATGATGGCAGGGGAACTTTTGGGTGTAGCAATAGTTGCAATATCATCTGTAATTGGTGTTGCAACAATAATGCTTACAAACCCAACTATTTTTGTTATTTTAAAATATTGTGGAGGAGCATATTTAATCTATTTAGGTATAACCATGTGGTTGTCTCGTGGTAAAATGGCTTTAAATTTAGAAGGGTGTAATTTTAATGTATCAAAAAAAAGTCTTGCAATTCAGGGCTTTGTAACAGCAATTGCCAATCCAAAAGGTTGGGCTTTTTTTATTGCATTATTACCACCTTTTATAGATGAAAAATTACCTTATGTTCCACAACTAAGTGTTTTAATTTTTCTTATACTTTTATTGGAATTTTTTTGTTTAATTATATATGCAAGTGGGGGAAGTACTCTTAGAAAGTTATTACAAAATAGTTCAAATGTAAAGCTTTTAAATAAAATTGCTGGTTCTATGATGATAGGAATAGGTGTTTGGTTAGCTCTAAGCTAAGAAAAAAGTTAAGTTTTAGATAGTAGCATGCACTCTATATGTAGAGTATTTGCTACTTAAAAAAGTTTAATTTAATTAAACTTTTTTTATTTTTTATTTTCTAAGTGTTTTGAGAAACCGTAAAGGTCTTTTTTCTTTAAATCTCCATTGTAAATTATTTTACTTGGATCTACATTTTCTTCATTTAACATACTTGGTACAGCATCTGCATTATTAAGTACATCAATATTTGCGTCTAATTCATCTTCGCTATATGCCATTTGCATATCAGCACTTGCCACATATTTTATTGCTTCAATAACTCTAAGTTTTTCTAACTCTTCATTTACATTAGAACCCTCAATTGTAATAATAATTCTTCCTTCTTCATCATGCATATGATAATCACAAACTTTACAATTTTTTAAATCCTCTACTACTTGTTCTAAATACTTTGGTAATGTTTTTACTACAATACTTGATATATTCATATTAATCCTTTAATTTATAATAATTTATATTTTTGTCATCACTTGCTATAAAAATCTCATTTGAATTAAGAAATATGATTTTTGAAAGTGTCATTTTATTTCCTGTTAGCTTAAACAAATCAATTTTACTCGAAGTGTCAAAAACTGTTACATCATTATTTTCATTTGATGAATATGCACCTAAATTACCTAATCTATTTAGAGCACAACTATATATTAAAAAAGCTGATTCTTTATAATATATTTGATTTTTTGAATAAAAGACAGCTCTTCTATCTTGTCCTGCTGTTAATATTTTATCATTTTTAAAATCAATTTGAAAGACATTATCAAGATTTTGATTTTTAAAGGTTTTTATTACTTCACCACTAGATACATTTAAAAGTTGTAAATTTCCACTTTCATCTGCAATTACTATTTTTTCTTTTTTTTCATCCAAAGAAAAATATGAAAATCTTGACTGACTAATTTGTTTAGAGTATATATTTTTCTTCTGTTTTAAGTCATATAAAAAAAGCTGATTACTAAGAAGTGAAAATATAATTTTATCTTCATTTATAAATTTAGCTCTTCCTATAAATAGTCTTTTTTTATCTGAAATTATGTTTGTAAGTTTACCATTTTCATAAATATCAATGTTTCTTCCACCTTTTTTACCTTGAGAAAGAATTAAAACTTTATTATTTAAAACATCAACAGAATAAATCTTACTATCAATAATATCTCCCATAAAATCTGTTATTTTTGGAAGAGTAATTTTGTTTTCAAACTCTTTAGTTTTTATATCAAAAATATCAACACTGCTAGAAGTAGTTGCAGCATACAGTTTAGAGTTATTAATTACTAAATCAGTAACTCCTCCACTAGCAGTTAATTTTTTAGTAGCTAATAGTGGATTTGCATTTAATGAACATATTAAAAAAAATAAAAAAATAAAACTTTTGAAAATATTCACTTGTTATCCTATTTTTATTGCATTTGTTGGACATATACTTAAGCAAAATCCACATGATGTACAATTATCTTTTATCTCCGGTCTAAACATACCAAGAAACTCAATAGCATCATCTAAACATGGGTCTTTACAAGAAAAACACATAGTTTTATTCCAACTTAAGCACTCTAAAACATTTATTTCTACTTTCGCATCAATGTCTTTTTTATACTCAAGTTTTAAAACTTCACTTGGGCATACTTTAGCACACTCATCGCAAAAGGTACAGCCACTATTTGAAAAATCTAGTTTTGGAGTTTTATCATCTTGTATAAATATTATATTTACTTCACAAGAGGTAGCGCACAGCCCATCACATTTTATGCACTCTTCTAAAAAGAGCTCTTCATTTTGATAATATGGTGGACGTATTACTTTCTCTTGCTTTTCATTTTTATTAAATGATGAAGCAAGAGAGCTAAATAGCTCTCTTCTTTTCATTATTTAGTTAACACCTTCGTTAATATTGTCAATTAAGTTAGACTCTTTATTTGCGCCATCCATTCTGAAGTCTGCTTTAAATTCATTATTAACTAATGGTTTAGCATCAGATTGTGGAGCATGGCATTGACTACAGTTAAATCTTGCACCTGCTAAATGAGCTAATGCTTTTTGTTCTGGAACTTTTAAGTCACTTGTATTATCAACTTGCATTCCTTCTTTTATTATCTTACCATTTTGAGCAAGTGAAGTTTCTGGTCTTAAGTCAGTAAAGTGAGATTTAGGAATTGAAGTTGCTCCCATACTTTCTGCAACGGCAGGGTCATGACACATTGTACATTGGTTATTGCTAATTGTAATTGGCAACATTCCTTCCACATCATGTGAAATCATTGGTGGAGCATTTTCAAAGGCTCTATCAATTTTTGTTGATGTTCCAGCTGCTTCAGTTTTATAAGCTGTTTTATCTGGAGCAACTATATTTTCAGTGTATAAATCCACTTTTCTTAAGCCTAAAGACTCTTCTGAATAAGTTTTTTGAGCTATAGTACAACCTGTAACAAATATTGCAGTTACTGTTGCTAATCCTAAAGCTATTTTAGTAATTTTCATTTCTTTCTCCTATTTTTTTGCAAATCTATTGATTATTGAAAAATTTAAAGCGTCATCTTCACAAACTTCAATACATCTAGCACAATTAGTGCACTCACCAGATAACACAGGAATAGACTCTTTTTTTATCATCCATAAAACCTGATTTTCATGGCATACTTCTTTGCACTTCATGCATTCTGTACATTTATCATGATTATGATCAACTCTTAAAAAACTATATTTTCCTACAAGTGAATAAAATCCACCAAGAGGACAAATATGTCCACACCATCCATTTTTTAAAACAAAAAGATCAAAAAGAAAAATGATAAGCATTGCAGCCCAACCAAATCCAAGACCAAAGACCAAACCTCTATGAACCATAGAGATTGGCGAAATAAATTCAAATGCACCCAATCCTAAGATTGTTGAAAGTACAAGGGTAAGAGCTAAAACCCAGTATCTCATATTTCTACTAGCTGGTTGTTTTTTTTGTATGGTATCAAATCCTAATTTTCTTCTAATAAATGAACTTAAATCAGTTATTATATTTATAGGACATACCCATGAACAAAAAGCTCTACCACCTACTATAAAATAAAAAAGTGTTATTATTGCTGCACCTATTAATATATTTATTGATATCAAGGCACCAGCAAAAAACATCTGTAAAACAGCAAAAGGATCACTTAAAGGAATCATTCCAAATACAAGTGATGAACTTAAGTTCCCTTGTAAAATAGTTAATCCATAAACATTTGCAAAAATATATAAAGCCATAATTGATACTTGTATCAATCTTCTTAAAATAAGATAAGGGTTTTTTAAAATAAAATTAATCATCTAATAAACCTTTCATATCATTTAATGAATCTATGGCACTATCTTTACTTAACTCTGTTGTTGTTCTAATCTCTCTTGCATTTTCAACTCTATTTTGGTCTTCATTATCCCAACCTCTTACATAGTGATTACCTGCACGTCCAAGTGCAACTTCTCTAGGTAGGACAAAAATGGCTGCTTTATCAGTTACACAAGCTCTTTCACATAAACCACAACCAGTACAAGCATCAGCATGTACAACTGGTTTCATAAAAGAGTGTTTCCCTGTTCTAGCATTTTTCTCATATTCAATAGTAATAGCTTGACCTAAAATTGGACATGCTCTATAACATGCGTCGCATTGAATACCCCAAAAAGCAATACAGCTTTGAGAATCAACAATAGCAACTCCCATTTGTGCACTATTTATATCTAGTGTTTCATTTGTGCTAACTAACTTTTCATCTAAAGCATTAGTTGGACAAACAGGAACACATGGAATATCTGTACACATATAGCAAGGAATCTCTCTTGGTGTAAAAAAAGGAGTTCCTAAAGGTTTATTATCACCTGGTTTTGCTAATTTTAGTGTGTCAAATGGGCAAGCTTCTACGCACAAACCACATTTGATACATGTCGATAAGAAATCTTTTTCATTTAAAGCACCTGGTGGTCTAAGTATTAATTTAGAGGCAGTTACTTCATCAACATATGCACTCCAAATAAGACCACCAAGAAAGACGAGACCCGCAGTTCTTGCACTTTTTAAAAGAAATTCTCTTCTATCACTATTCATTTTTTTTCTTTTACGCTTTATAAACTTTTACAGCACATTTTTTAAAGTCTGTTTGTTTTGATTGTGGACAAGTATAATCAGCACATACTTTGTTGATAAATACTTTTTCGTCAAACCAAGGTACAAATACTAAACCTCTTGATGGTCTATTTCTTCCTCTTGTTTCAACTCTAGCTTTTACTTTTCCACGTCTAGATTCAACCCATGCTAGTTCACCTTGTTTTACATCATATTTTTTTGCATCTTCTGGGTGCATATAACATAGGGCTTCTGGAACTGCTCTATATAATTCTGGAACTCTCATTGTCATAGTTCCTGAGTGCCAATGCTCTAATACTCTACCTGTACTCATCCATACTGGATATTCTGCATCTGGCATTTCAGGTGCATCCATATATGGTCTAGCAAATATTTTTGCTTTATTTTTTAAAGATTTTTTATTTTTATCTGTAATACCATTTAAATCACCTTGTGCTAATGCTTTTGCCAGTTTTCCATAGAATGCAAAGTCACTATTTGGATTTGCTTTTTTAGCATATGGGTCATATTTAGTATTAAATCTCCATTGTGTCTCTTTACCATCAACAACTGGCCATTTTAGACCTCTTACTCTATGGTAAGTATCAAAGTCTGCTAAATCGTGTGCATGTCCTCTTCCAAAGTCTGCATACTCTTCAAATAAGTATTTTTGAATAAAGAATCCATAACCATTAAATACTTTACCATCAGATCCAACAACATTTCTGCTATCACCAACACCATCTGTATTATCATAACCAGCTTGAATTGAATCTTCTGCATCTAATTTATAAGATTTAGCTTTTTCATTTGCATATAAAATGTCATACATAGTTGTATTTTCAGAGTAACCCATTTTTTTAGCTTCAGCAATTACATTTGGTAATTTTTTACCATTTCTTAGAGTATATTCACCCCATAAATCAGCAACTGTAAATCTTTTTGAAAGTTCAACCCATTGCCAAGTATCAGACATAGCGTCACCTACTGGTAATACTTGTTGTCTCCAGTGTTGTGTTCTTCTTTCAGCATTTCCATAAGCTCCCCATTTTTCATAAATCATAGCAGAAGGTAAGATAAGGTCAGAAACTTTTGCAGAAATACCTGGATATCCATCAGAAGTTACAATAAAGTTATCCATCTCTCTTGCTGCTTTTATCCAGTGTGAAGCACTTGCTGTATCTTGGTAAGGATTACAAACATTTACCCATGCAAATTTGATAACACCATCTTCAATATCTCTATGGATTTTCATAATATGTTGATTTCCAACTGGGTTAATTGTTCCATTTGGAACTCTCCATGAATTTTCAACAATTTTTCTATGTTTACCATTTTTTACCATCATATCTGCTGGTAGTCTATGTGCAAATGTTCCAACTTCTCTTGCTGTTCCACAAGCAGATGGTTGACCTGTAAGTGAGAATGCACCAGAACCTGGTTTAGCTTGTTTGTTTAATAAAAAGTGAACGTTATATGCTAAAGTATTTACCCATGTTCCTCTTGTATGTTGATTCATACCCATAGTCCAGAAACTTACAACTTTTCTATTTTCTTCAATATAAAGGTTAGCTAATTCTTTGATTTTCTTTTTGAAATCTTCATCTGATTCATCAGGATTACCTTTTGAAACTTGTGTAACATAATCAGCATTATATGGTTCTAAGAATTTTTTATACTCTTCAAATGAAATTTCCCAGTGTTTTAATCCAGCTGGTTTATTAACCATTACTTCACCTTCTTTATATCCATAAGGTGCAAGTGCAGGAGCTTCATCAGCAGAAACTACTTTTTTCATCTCTTTAGAGATTGTTTCCATTTCTTTTGCTGAATATTTACCTTCTTTTAAAGATTTTTCACCAGTTCTTCTCATCCCATAACCCATATTAACAGGACTTGCTGCAAATACGATATGCTCTTTAACAAATTTCCAATCAATAGCTTCTGGATTATTATAAACTATCTCTCTTGCAATATAATTCCATAATGCTAAATCTGAATTTGGTTTAAATATAATTTCAATATCAGCAATATCAGATGTTCTATGTCTATATGTTGATAAGTTTACAATTTTTACTTTATCAGGATTAGATAACTTTCTATCTGTAACTCTTGACCATAAGATTGGGTGCATTTCTGCCATGTTTGAACCCCATGATACAACTGTATCTGTTAGTTCAATATCATCATAACAACCACTTGGTTCATCTATCCCAAATGTTTGATAAAAACCAACAACAGCAGATGCCATACAGTGTCTAGCATTTGGATCAAAAGCATTTGATCTAAATCCACCTTTCATCATTTTTTGTGCTGCGTATCCTTCTTGGATTGTATATTGTCCAGAACTAAATACACCAACACCTTCAGGTCCACTATGTTTTAAAGCTTTTTTGATATGAACTTCCATCTCATCAAATGCTCTCTCCCATGAGATTGGAGCAAATTTACCATTTTTATCAAATTTACCATCAGGTCCAACTCTTAATAATGGTTGTTTTAATCTATCTGAACCATACATTATTTTTGCATTGAAGTAACCTTTAATACAGTTAAGCCCTCTATTTACTGGGGCTGCTGGGTCACCTTTAACTGCAACTATTTTACCACCTTTTGTAGCAAGCATAATTCCGCAGCCTGTACCACAAAATCTACATGCTGCTTTGTCCCATCTCCATCCACCTTCGGCTTCGTTTGCTTTTGCCTGAACAGATGTTGGCACATTCATACCAATCGCAGCTGCTGCACTTGCTGCTGCTGAGCTTTTTAAAAACTCTCTTCTTGATAGCGTCATTGTATCTCCTTTAAAAAGTTTAATTCATATTACTAACACTGTAATTCTAACTGTTAAAATTTACATAATCTTTGACTTTAGTCAAATGAGATAAGTTTAGATTAAGGACATTTTTTGTCCTATTATTTCAAATCAATGAAATTAAATTTTTTTGTAGATAAAGTGCATCTAAAACCTATAAAAAGAGTGAATATGAATTTTCATAATTATATAAGAGCAGTTGGAACAGGACCTAAATCAAATAGAGAATTAACAAAAGATGAGATTATGGATTGCATGGAGCAAATTTTAAATCAAAATGTTAAAACTGAACAAATTGCTTCATTCTTACTAGGCTGGAGAGTAAGGTTAGAAACAAATGAAGAGTTGAAAGTATCATTAGATGTTTTTGATAAGTATATAAAAAGAGTAAAGATTCCCAACTCAATAGAGCTAGGTTACCCTTATGATGGAAAAGCGGACAATCCTTATCTTTTTCCTTTATTTGGAAAATATCTTAAAAAATTTGATTTAAATATTGTATTAAGTGGAGATTATCTACAGCCTGCAAAACATGGAATTACAGTAAAAGAAATAGCCAATAATTATAAACTAGATGATAATACTTATTTTTTTGATAGGAAAGATTATTTTAAAGAGTTAAGCAATTTGAGTGAAATAAGAAATATCTTAGGATTGAGAACTGCTTTTAATACCTTAGAAAAACTTCTTAATCCTGCAACTTCTGAATATGCGATAACTTCTGCTTTTCATAAACCATATGTAGGTAAGTATAATGATATTTTTGCTCCAAAATACAAACATTTAGTCATTGTAAAAGGGAATGAAGGAACACCTGAAATCTTTTCAAAATGTAAATATTGGATAAATAATAATGGTGAAATAAAAGAGTATATAATTGACCCAGAATATTTTGGAATAAATTATAAAAAATCTTGGAATAGAATAACTTTGCAAGAGTCATTGGAGTCAATAAATAATCCAAGTGATGAATTGCTAAAATTAGTAAAATTAAATGTCTCTTTACTTTTAGTGACTGCAAAAAAAGCTAAGAATATAAAGGAAGGATTTGAGATGTTAAGCTAAAGCTTAACATCTTATTATTCTGTAGGTTTAGGAAACTCTTTTGTATATAAACTTATACATCTTGCAGAATGAAAACCTCTACTATATTGTGGGTTTGTAAAGATGTCATTTTTAAGTGACCAACCCAAATCTTTTGAAATTATAACTGACTGTTCTGTTTTTCTTTGTATTTTATTTTCGCATATTACTGGTTTTCCAGAAGTAAATCTATCACTTACTTCAGCTATTCTATTTGTTGTAATATAATAGTGTAAGCCAATAAAAATAGATAATAGAATAAATACTCCAGTAACTCCTATCTTAAAAGCACTTTTTGCCATAAAAGGTCTTGTTGTTACATATATAGTAACAATCATTATAAAAGCTCCTATAACTAAATAAGCAGCTTCCAATTCTAAAAATTTCATGCGATTCCTTTTTGATTTTTTTCTTCCCACTTAGAAAACTCATCGGAGAAGTAACTAATTCTTGTTTTTTTGAACTCTCTTGAAGAATATAATGCCATATTTGATTTATACTTTATATTTTTTGAAATAGAGTCAATTGTATTTTGGGTATCTGTATTTGTCTTCCCATGAATCATAGTAAAAAGATTATATTTCCAGTTTTTATATTTAGGTCTTAAATAACAATGACTTACAGCTGAAAAGCTTGCTGCTTCTTCACCTATTTCTATAGCATTATCTTCATCTATTTCCCAAACAACCATTGCATTTGCATTAAACCCTGCCCGTCGATGATTTAAAATTGAAGCAAATCTTCTCATAATCCCAGCTTCTATAAAATCATGCATAATACAAAATAGCTCATCATATGTGATATCTAGTTTTTCAATAATAAATTTAAAGGGTTCACTTTTAAACTCAATATCTTCTTGAAGAAGTTTAATAATTTCGTAGTGATAAGGAGTTAACTCAAGTTCTTTAAAATCTCTTTTTTTAATTTTTTCTTTTTTTTCTTCTTTATTTGTTGTATCTAATTTAACAGAAATTTTAAAAAGTTTTATTGTAGGTAAAATAATATAGTCATTTGCTCTTGTAAGTTTAGAGAGTATTTCTACTGTTTGTTCTAGTCCTAAAATCGAATCAGGAGCAACTGCCATTGTAAACCAAATATTAAAACTATGATTTCTTTCATAATTATGTGAAATACCTGGATGAGAATTTAATATTTTTACAGCTTCTTCAATTTTGTCATCATCAATTTCAAAAGCCACAAGAGAAGATTGATAACCTAATTTTTTTGTATCAAATATTGCAGAAGTTTGTCTTATAATATTATTTGTTTTAGCATCTTGAAGTATTTTTATTACTTCATTTTCTGTGATATTTAATTCATTCGCAAGTGCCTCAAAAGGTCTTGCTACAAGTGGAAAGCTTTTTTGTATTTTTAATAAGATTTCATCTTTCATACTAATGCCTTTTTTTAAAACTAGAAAATTATAACAACTAAAAAACTTTTTCACATTGACTTAAAACAAGATTTAAGGAGTGATTCTTTGATATAAATTTATATAAGATAATCGCTTTTTCTTGATGTATGTTAATGAATAGCTATATCTATTTTAGTTAGACTAAATTAAATAAAATAGAAGTACATATAAATTGGAGATAAAATGAATAAAAGAGTTAGTAATTTACTATTATTAGGATTTTTTATTGGGTTTTTTGTAATAGGATATATATCATTTAATGATGCAATTCCCCAAGAAAAGAATAAAAGAGTTTATAATTTATTGAAACCACATTTTAAATATGTACTAGAGCCTAGTATGAGTGGATTTACTATTAAATACAAAGTAACAGGAGAGAAAGAAAAACCACCTGCATCTGAAGTATTAAAAAGAGTAGATGAGTTGGATAAAGAGTGGGGAAAAGAACATTTACAATTAAAAAACAATAGACTAGAAGTTCTAGATAATAATAAAAAAGTTATTTCAGTAATTATTTTAAAGGATGAAAAAGAGATAGCTTGGATAAAACATTTTTTTAATAAATGAAAAAAGCTATTGAAGTAGGTATAATTGTTGTTGCCGGTATTTTAGTATATGTGGTAATTACTTTATTACCACTTTTTTTCCAAAGAGAATTAAAAACATTTGAAAATGATAATGAGCTTAGAATGGCAGCTCTTAGATCTTTTTCTTCTATGCCAAAAACTTATGATGAAATCATAAAATTAACCAATACAAATCCAAATAATCCTCTTACAAAAGAAAAGATTAGTTTAGGGAAAAAACTTTTTAATGATAAAAATCTTTCTCAAAATAGAGATATATCATGTTCAACTTGTCATGTGCTAAAAGATGGGGGAGCAGATAACCTTCCAACTGCTGTTGGAGATGCTTTTCAAGAAAATCCTTTTCATTTAAATACGCCAACTGTTTTAAACTCATCACTATATTTTAGACAGTTTTGGAATGGAAGAGTAAAAAATGTAGAAGAACAAGCCTCTGGACCAATTCAAGCAAGTTTTGAGATGAATATGAGTAAAGAAGAGATAGTAAAAAGAGTAAATGAAAATAAAAATTATATAAAAGATTTCAAATCACAAAATTTAGAAGTTAGTTTTGAAAATGTAACAAATGCAATTGCTGCATATGAAAGAACACTAGTTACTCGTGGGGCGTTTGATGATTATCTAGATGGAGATGATAGTGCTATTAATGAAAAAGCAAAAAAAGGATTAGGTATATTTATTACGCGAGGATGTAAAGGTTGTCATGCTGGACTTACAATTGGTTCTCAAAGTATTCAAAAGTTTCCTTTACATTCATGGTGGAATGAGTGGTTAGATATTGAATTTGTTGCAAATAAAGACTTTTTTTTACCTGAAATTATAATAAAAGACAACTCTTTTCCTTTTGAAAATACAGGTGGTTTTAAAGGCTTAAATAATGAGCAGAAATTCAAGGTTCCAAGTTTGAGGAATGTTGTAAGAACTGCGCCATATTTTCATAATGGAGAGATAAAAGAGTTAAAAGAAGCTGTAAGGATTATGGGAAAATATCAACTTGGACAAATTTTTACACAAGAAGAGATAGAAGAAATAGTAGAGTTTTTAAAGACTTTAGATGGTAAAATCATAGAATAAATTGACAAAATTGATTTAAGTCAATTCTTTTTTATAGGATTATTATAATATATATGCTTTAGTCAAAGGATTATAATGAAAGCAAAACTTAAAGATTTATTTCTATTTAAAGATTTAGATACAGAGATTATCCAAGAAATAGAGAATTTGTCCACTGAATTAACACTTCCAAAGGATTCCGTAGTTTTTTATGAAGGTGATGAATCAAAGAATATGTTTTTATTAACTAAAGGTATTATTAAATTATATAAAGTTACTTCCCATGATAAAGAGGTGATTTTAAAATACTTTCATTCAAATGAGACAATTGCTGAGGTTGCAAACTTTGAAAATATTAATTACCCTGCAACTGCACAAGCTTTTACAGATATTGAAATATTAAAGATTGACTTTGAAGAACTTAAAAAGATTATTCACAAAAATCCTGCTTTATCATACAAAATCATGACCTCTTTAATCAAAAAAATAAGAAATCTAGAAAATGTAATCTCTATGCATATTGTTTTGGATTCACAAGAGAGAGTTGCAAAATATATTTATGATCATACAGAAGATTTTTTCAAAACTAAGAATATTTTGGTTGCAGAGATTTTAAATATATCACCAGAGACTCTATCTAGAGTTTTAAGAACTTTAAAAGATGAGAATATAATCAATACCTCAAAAAAGTTTGTTGATAAAGATGCTTTAAAAAGTTATTTTTGTTAAATAAAAGGCAAAATAGCCTTTTATTTAAACCATCCAATCTCTTTTCTTAATTTTACAACTTCTCCAACTACAATAATTGCAGGTGTTGGTAAATCTTTAGATTTTTCTACAATATCTTCTAATGTTCCAGTTACGACTTGTTGTTGAGGTGTTGTACCCTTTGAGATTACTGCACAAGGGTAATCTTTTCTTTTCCCTAAACCCATTAGTTTTGTTGTTATTAGTTTTATATTATGAAAGCCCATTAAGAATACTATTGTTTCATCATTTAGAAAAGTTTCCCATTCCAACTGTGATATTTTCTTTTTAGGTGTTTCATGTCCAGTTACAACTCTAAAAGAAGTTGTGATTCCTCTGTGTGTTACAGGAATTCCTGCATATGCTGGAACAGAAACAGCTGAAGTTATACCTGGGATTATTTCAAATTTAATACCTCTATCATATAAGTAAATAGCTTCTTCTCCCCCACGTCCAAAAACAAAAGGGTCTCCACCTTTTAGCCTTACGATATTTTCATATTTTAAACTTGCTTGATAAATTATTTCATTTATTTTGTCTTGGGGAACACTATGTTTCCCATCTTCTTTTCCAACATAAATCATTTCACAGCTTTTTTTTGCCATATCCAAAATCTCTGGATTTGCAAGTCTGTCATATATAATCACATCAGCTTCTTTTACAACACGAGCTGCTTTTAGCGTCATAAGTTCTATATCGCCTGGACCTGCACCTGTTAAGTATACTTTTGCCATTTTATTCTCCGTCCTCATAAATAAATATTCCTGATGGTTTTTCTATATTAAAGATTTCTCTTTCTACAAACCACTCTTGCGTATTAATAACTGAAACCATATTTGCATCATTTACTGATACATATAAATAGTCATCTTGATTTGACCATCTTATGTGTAAAACTTTTCCATTAAAATTAAAGGTTTGAATAATCTTTAATGTTTTTGTATCAACTATTTGAATAGTTGGAAAGTCTTTTCCTGAATAGGTAACTGCTAAATATTTTTTATCAGGACTTAGAGCAGTAAATACAGGTAAACCTTGTGTTTTTATGTTTTTAACAAAATTAAATTTATTATCATAAACTAAAACTTTATTATCTCCAACAGCAGGGACAAATACTTTATCTCCGCCAATTGACCAAAATCCAAAATGTGGCACTTTTAAAACCATTTTTCTATTTTCACCTAAAAATATTTTAATCTTTTTGAAAGTCATTGTATCTAAATCAACTACTCCATAATGTTTTGAAGTAAAAAACCCTACAATATAATTATTATCTTTAATCATTGCATCAAAAGGAAGTTCTCCCACTTCTTTAAACTCTTTAAAAAGTTTAAAATTAGGAAGTGGTTCTCCTTCATTTATATCTTTAAAAACTGAAATAGTATCATTATCCATTTGAGAAAAGATTAAAAAACTGTTGTAAATTTTTATACCAACATTTTTTGAGTTTGTTTTTATTTTTTTAATAGGTTTTAAGTCTCTTGTTAATATGTCTACACTTTTATCATCATAGTTTGCCACTGCAACATAATTTTTGCCAATAACAAATCCAATTGCAGATTTTGATGTTTTATACTCATTTGTGATTTTTTCAGATTTTGGGTCAAATTTTATAACATACCCATCTCTTGAAATAACATAAGCATCTTTACCTTCAAACTTTACAACTCCATGGTTCATATTGTGCATACCTTCAATATGTGTTCGTTGAAGACCCTTATAAATTGTAGCTAGAGATGAACTCTCTCTTTCAACTACAAAAATTTTCTCTTTGGCATTAATACTTGTAAAAAGTAAAAGTGCAAGTAATAAAAGTTTCATATATATCCTTTTAGTTTATTTCTTCATCATATAAATAACATGATGGGTCTTCACTCCATAAATCTCCACTAATTGCATAAGCTCTACTTCTTGAGCCCCCGTTACAAATAGTTAAGTATTTACATTGTGAACATTTACCACTAATTTCTCTTGGAAATTTTCGTAAGTTTCTTAAAAGTTCATTGTCTTCATCTAACCAAACCTTATCAAAATCTTTTTTTAAGTAGTTTCCAATTGTAATTGGGAAAAAAGGATCTGGCTTGACATTTCCTGCCCAATCCATATTTCCAAGTCTATTTCCTGCAGAATTTCCTCCCCATGTAAGTAGTTTTTCTTTTAGTTTTTGTGCAAAATTTGGATAATCTTTTTCAAACTTTTGTAGAAGCATTATTGCATCCATCTCCATGTTTCCTGTAACGATTTCAATATTACTATTATTTTTGTAATACTCGAAGGCTTTATTGATAATAAAATCTACATATTCTCTTCTTTTTTCTTTTGAAATATCAATTTTTAGATTATCTAAACCTCTTCCTGAATAAACTAAGTGTGATATATAAAGTTTATTTACATTTAGTTTTTCACATAACTCAAACATCTTGTAAAAGCTACTCTCTGTCTCTTTTGTGAGTGTAAATCTAATTCCTGCATTTCCACCATGTTCTTGGATTAGTTTTATGGCTTCAATTGATTTTTTATATGAACCTTCTAGTCCCCTAAAATGGTCATGAACCTCTTCTATTCCATCAATTGAAATACCAATATAATTAAAAGTATTTATGACTTTTTTTACATTTTTATGGTTTATATACATACCATTTGTTGATAAATAGGTCATGATGTTATTCTCTTTCATCACCTTTGCTATATCATAAATATCACTTCTTATAAGAGGTTCTCCTCCTGAAAATATCACAAAATTAACACCAGCTTTTTTAAGTTTTGGTATTGTTTGTGATATTTGTTCAAAAGTTAAAGTGTCTTTTTCATTTGCATCAGCTTTTGAATAACAGTGGTGACATAAAAGATTACATCGATTTGTAAAATTCCATATCATAATAGAGCCATTTAAACTTCTTGATTTTACATCTTGAAAGGTTGATTTTATTAGGTTTGATAATCTAAACATTATTTACTCTTATATTGTAAGATAAAAGATGTGATTGCATCTAATTCATTTTGATTTAGTTTTTCTTTAAAAGAGGGCATAACAGAACGTTTATGACCTAGTTGTTTATATGTTGATTTTGGTGCGATTATATGACCTTGAATTTCGCCCATAGTTCTTTTATTTGCAATACTTTCAAAAGAAGGACCAAAGGCAACTGATGTTTGATGGTGACAGCCCCAACAGTAAGTTTTAAATACACCTTCTCCATTTAAGTCTTGTTTTGCAACTGCAAGGCTGTTAAGAAGTAAGAATAAAACTGTTATTTTGAAATAATATCTAATCATTATTTACTCTTTATTATTTAATAAGAAGATATTAACATAAACATTAAGATTTTGTAATTGACACTTATCAAGTATTGTTTTTTAGTTTGTAAGTATAATGATGAACTTAAATTAGAAGGAGTAGTTATGAAGGTTATTTTGTTTTTGCTACTTACATTTATTTTTGTTTATTCAAGTAATTATGATGATGGATTACGAGCATATAAAAATAAAGAGTATAAAAAAGCAATTGAATTTTTTAAGAAGAGTTCTCAAGAAAACAATTCCCAAGCGAAATATAATTTATATATTATTTATGCAAATGGTGATGGTGTAGAAAGGAATTCAAAGGAGTCAATGTATTGGTTAAAAGAAGCTAGTAAAGATGGAAATTCTTATGCTATTATGAGTTTAGCAAATATGTATATGAAAGGCTTTGGTGTAAAAAAAGATTATAAAAAAGCAATTGAACTATTTAAAAAAGAAGCAGATAAAAATAATGAGCAAGCTTTATACAATCTTGGATTTATATATACAGTTGGTATGGGTACAAAAGTTGATAATATAACAGGCATAGAATACTATAAAAAAGCTGCAGATTTAGGAAGTATTAATGCTCAAATAAATCTTGGGTATATTTATATCTCTGCACAAGGAGTACAAAAAGATATGAAAAAAGCTGCATATTATATTAAAAAGGCAAAAGCAAAAGGAAGTATAAAAGCAAATGCTTTATGGAAAGAGTTTGAACTAGAAAAGTTTTAATTCCTCTAATGAGTCAATATCATATATTGGCTCTTCTAATGTTAACTCTAACTTTGAATCAACAATAAATATTGTGGGAAACTTCGTTGTATAATATAACTCTATTGGATAACTTGTTTTATAGTTTATATTGATAAGAATAGGTATAAATCTTTTATTTAATAAATCAACAATCTCTTTTTTACTCTGCAATTTAGCTAATAGTTTTTTTGACTTTTCTTTTGTATCTACAAGCAAAATAAATAAATTCTTATTTTCATTTTGTGCTTTTATTAATGCTTTGTCATAGTTTGAATGCCAAGAGATATTTTGTGAATATAGAGTTGATATAAATAAAAATATAGGTAGTAGGTTTTTTAACATGGGTATTAAAATAAATACTATTCATCTCCTAAGAGATGAATAGATTTATCTTCCTAATTATGCACCAGGAATAGTTTGTCTGTGTTCAACAGAATATGTAAATGTAGGAGTAGTTAAGTTGTTAATATATTTAACAAATTTACCACTATCAGATTCATAAATACCAATTCTTCCTGTTGTCCACTCAGAAATCATAGTCCATTTACCATGATTTGCAGGTTCAGCATGAAGTAATCTTGGTTGAACAGGGTTTTTAACTTTTTCACCAACTTTATCAGTATATTCAATAACTTTATCTTTACCAATTTCAGGATCAGATTCAGGGAATGTTACAGTTTTATATTGTGTTGCATCCCAAGTTTGTAATACTTTTTTAGTTTTAGCATCAATTAATTGACCTTTTGTTTTTCCAACTTTTACTATTTTATCAGCTTCTAAAGTCTCTTTATTGATTAAATAAACTTCATTATAAGTTTCAGGACTTCCAAGTACTGTATCAGCCCAAATATATGGAGTATGATGAGCAGTTCCTACGAATAATCCACCACCAGATGTTTTAACTTTTTTAACAACTTTCCAGTTTGAATCCCAAATAACAACAGAACCAATGTTCATAGAAACAGTTGCGTGTAACTGTTTACCCATTTTTTTGTTATACCAAGAAGAACCTTGACCTGGATGTGGTTTTGATTTTTTTCCTGTATAAACTTTTGCAGCTAAATTTTTGTTTTTATAATCAACAATACCAATAACATCACTTCCTTGAGAAGCAATCATATAGTATCTACCAAAATCTTTTCCTTCATCTTCATTTAAGAATGCATCATGAAGAACTTTACCAATATTTGGAACATCTCCAACGATTGGGAAGTCAGGTTTAGAATAATCAATAATATATACTCTACCCGCATCTTTTAATGCCATTGCAAAGTAAGGACCATATGGTGTATCTGCTAAAGAAGCAACTCTTGAAGCTTCAATTTGACCTTCAGTATTAATAACTGCAGATGTATCGTATGCTTTTAATGGCTCTAAAGTCATTGCATCACATAAAACAGCTCCACCAGGAGTGTAGTTACCAGCAATTACATATTTACCATCTGGAGATACAGCAAGACCTCTTGATTCAAAACCAACTTGAACAGATGCAAGTGCAGGCTGACCAGGTGCCGCGATATCAAACATAGTTAATCTACCAGATCTAGAAATAGAGTAAGCATATCTTGGGTTTTTCTTGTTAGTTACTGTAACGTGAACAGCAAATCCAGCTTTATGTCTAGATAAAACTTTTCCATTTGTTGAATCAATAAAGTCAACTAACGATGCATCTCTTTCTGTAGCAAATGTAATATCTAATACAGATTTAGTATCGTGAGATTTTTTGTATTTTTTAGCTAACGCTTCTCTGTCAGCTAATTTTGTCCATGTACTATAAATTTGATCAAAGTCTAATTTATAGTTAGTATTGTCTTTCCAATCCATTAACCAATCAACCATACCATCAGCATCATCTTTTGAGAACATGTGATTCCATTGAGGCATAGCTGTTTTAGGAACACCTGTCATAATTGCATCTCTTAATACATGTCTCTCTTTTTTCTTTAATGCTCCTGGTCTTAAATCTGAACCAACTCCACCTTGGTGAATAGGTCCATGACAACCTTGACACTCTTTTTCATAGACTTTTGGAAAATCCATATTTGAAGTTCCTGCAAACATTGAAGTTGCAACCATTGCCGAAAGTGCCGTCATACTCAAAACTTTTGTTAATTTCATACTAGTCTCCTTATATTTAAATTACACAATTATTGGCAAAGCATAATCAAAAGATTGATTACCTTTGTCGAGTTTCTTAAATCAAAAGGAGAAAAACTCCTATTTGATTTTTATTTTATTGCTCGTTTTCCAATCTCTTTTTTTCTTGTCTATAAAGAAAAAACATAGGTAAAATTATTACCGTATGAAGAAAAATTGTTAAAGTCATAGGTCCTTGATTTAGTGTTCCAAAAAAACTTGGAACTACATCTGTAAATGCTTCAAACATTTTGTACTCCTTATTTTACGTGTTTAGGATTAGAACCTGTACTTAATAAATCTTTTACTAAGTAAATAAATCCAATGAATGTAACAACACCCATTGCCAGTCTCCATCCCATACCTTGCATGAACCATACTGATTCTTGTGCAGCAAAGAAACCTTCCCATGTTGCACCCCATTGTGCTCTTTCTACCATTGTTTGAACATAAGCAGAAGCAGTTAATGCGATTGTCATACCAACAACACCGGTTGTAATTAAAGTAATTGCCATTTTAGAAGCAAAAGTTGCGCGTAACTCTTTAATTCCATTTGAACCTTGAACACCCATATAAAACATACCTATTAAAATAGTAGCATATGCACCATAAAAAGCAAGGTGACCGTGTGCCGCTGGCCATTGTGTACCATGTGTATAAAGGTTGATTTGAGGTAGCGTATGCATAAATCCCCAAATACCAGCACCAATAAAGTTACCAAATGTATTTACAACAAACCAGCTAAATGCAGGTGTATTTGAAATAGTGTGTTTTGTTCCATTTGCAGCTGCATGACCAGATTCTTTACCCCAGTCATATAATACGTGTACAAACATACCAATTAATGGAACAGGTTCAAGTGCAGAGAATAATGCTCCAATTTCCCACCAGTACTCAGGAGTACCAATCCAGAAATAGTGATGTCCAATTCCTAAGATTCCAGAACCAAATAACATTGATACTTCAATCCATAACCACATTTCAACGATTCTTCTATCTGCACCAATAGTTTTAATTAAACCATAACCAGCTAAACAAGCAACAAATACTTCCCATGTAGCTTCAACCCATAAGTGGATAACCCACCACCACCAGTATTGATCCATAGAGATATTATCTGTAAAGAACATACCAGCAAGGTATAAACCTGCAAGTGCAAGTAAATCAGCCATAATAACTGTCATGATACCAGTTCGTTCACCTTTCATTGCAGTTAAATATACATTAGCTAAGAAACCAAGTACAACTACAACAATACCAATATCTGCCCATCTTGGAGCTTCTATGTATTCTCTACCTTCTGTAATTAACCAAATTGTAGACTCTTTTGCAGGCCCAACTTGAATAAAAAGATATACTAAAACAACAACAGTAACAGCAGCAGTTAGAACAAAAAATAGTAATTTTCCAATACCAACACCTACTGTTTCAATTCCCGTTTCATCAGGCATTATATAATATACAGCACCAATCATTGCATATAATAACCATACAACTAATGCATTAATATGTACCATTCTTGCAATCGAAAAATCTAATGTTTCAAAAAGAAAACCTGGAACAACAAATTGAGTTGCTGCAATTAAACCAAACAATAACTGTGCACCAAAAAGTGTTGCTGCTACAGCAAAATACCAAGTCCCAAGTCTTTGAGATTCAAATTTTAAATTATTTGCCATTTACAGCTCCTTGCATTTTCCCAAAGTTTCTAGGGAAACCATTTGTGTCAATTGAAGACATATGTTTTAAGAAAGCAACAATACCTTTTGCCTCATCTTCTGTGATACCAAGGTCTGGCATCATTCTTGCGTGTGTAGGATATTGTGAAGGATGCATTAAAAATTCTGCCATAGCTTCTTCTTTAGTTGCTTTTCCTGTCATTCCTCTATAAGGTCCATTTTCACTCCACATAGGATCTAACCAAGCTTTAGTTAAATCAGGAGCATAATATGCACCATTTCCAAGTAATGTATGGCAATCCATACAGTTTTTTGCTTGCGTTCCTAATTTACCTAAGTGTAGTAAATCAGCCGCTTCTTCTTGTGAATAATCATCTCTACCAAAAAATTTCTCTTTTTCAGTAAACATACTATTTCCTTCTCCGTCATTTCCACCAATAACTGGTACCTCATGACCTCTTTTTTCACTCATGTCGTAACTAATTTTGTAATTAATAACAGTTGGACTGGGAACTCTTTTAGTTATTCCACTTTGGATATCTTTATCTGTACCCATAGCAATTTGAGGTACAGTGTCAAATGTCAACCAAATTAGTAACATAGCACTAAACCCAGTAACCCAAGCTGCTGATCTTTGCCAAAACCTATTACTTCCCCATACAGAGACTTCTTTTTTAGCCACCGTTTTCTCCTTTTTAATGTTCTACTGACTCGTGGGTTTTTTCCATTAAAAAGTATACGAAGTGTGGAATTAGTAGGAAACCAACCATCGCTCCAAATAACACATATTGTGTAAATGGTTCACTTTTTATTAAAACACCAAGGTAGTATAAACAGTATGTTTGTGCAACCCAAAAAGCATATGCTGCTGGCATAAAACTTTTATGAAGTTTGCCTAATCGGACAATAGTATAAATACCAATGTATCCAAGCCCTAGTATAATTACCATTGCGGATGATAAAAATATAGGAAAGAAATTCTCCAGAGGAATTTCTGGTCTAATAATTAAAGGTGCTATTTCCATATATTTTCTCCTAATTCATATACTGAACTATTCAAAAGTTTAGTAGAAAAGTTAAAAAAAAAAATTGATATTTGTCAATTATTTTAATAAAAAAAAGTATTTGTATAAATTAATATTTTATTAAGTTAAGAAGTATTTGTATATATTTATTTTTAAATAGAAAATAATTCTAAATTATAAGAATAGTGTTATATAATATAAGCACATTAAATAAATGAGGTAGTTATGAATTTTTTTAAATATATAAAAGCAGTTGGAACAGGCCCCAAATCAAATAGGGAATTGACACAAGAAGAGATGAAAGATTGTATTAGACAAATATTAAATCAAGAAGTTCAAAGTGAATTAATAGTTGCATTTTTACTTGGTTGGAGAGTAAGACTTGAAACAAATGCAGAATTGAAAGCAACATTAGATGTTTGTAATGAATATATAAAAAAGGTAAACATTCCAAACTCAATAGAGCTAGGATTTCCTTATGATGGTAAAACAGATGGAACATATCTATTTCCTCTTGTTGCAAAGTATTTGAAAAAGTTTGACTTAGATATTGTAGTAAGTGGAGATATTATGCAACCTGCTAAAGATGGAATTACAGTAAAAGATATTGCTACAAATATAAAATTAGATGATAATATTCACTATTTTGATAGAAAAGATTTTTTGCCAAAACTAAGTGCAATAACAGACTTAAGAAAACTATTACAACTAAGAAGTGCTTTTAACACAGTGGAAAAACTTCTTAATCCTGCAAATTCAAGATTTGCATTAACTTCTGCTTATCACAAACCCTATGTGGAAAAATATAGTGAGATTTTTGCTTCAAATTATGAAAAGTTTGTTGTAGTAAAAGCAGCTGAGGGAAGACCTGAACTCTTTGCTAAATCAAAAGCTTGGCTTAAAACAGAAGATGGACTTGAGGAGTTTATAATTGACCCTGAATACTATGGAATAAATTACAATAAAACTTTTGAAAACATCACTTTAGATGAAGCGATAAAGGAAATCAATAATCCAAGTTCAGAATTAGAAAAGCTTGCAAAATTAAATGCAGCCTTACATCTATTTTGTGCAAATAAAGCAGATGATATAGGAAGTGCCTATGAGATGTTAGACTAATGAATAACTTTCCTATATCTTTAAATCTAAAAAACAGAAAGATTTTAATTATTGGTGCAGGTAAAATTGCAACAAACAAAATAAATAAATTATTGGATTTTACAAATGATATAGTTGTTCTTGCTCCAAAGATAAGTGAAGAGATAAAAGAGCTTGATATAAAGATTATAGAAAAAGAGTATGAAAAAAAAGATATAGAAGGTTTTAATATAGTAATAGCTTGTATTGATAATATAAATCTTCAAAAAGAGATTTATCAACATACAAGAGAGACAAATGTTCTATATAATTGTTCAGATATTTTAGAGTTATGTGATTTTACTTTTTCTTCTATATTAAAAAAAGATGATTTAATAATATCTATTTCTACCTCTGGGACTTCACCTTCTTTTTCTAAAGAGCTAAAAAGCTATTTAGAAAGTATTATTCCAAGTAGTGTAGGGAGTTTTTTAAAAGAGATGAAAACACTAAGAACTACTTTACCAAAAGGAAAGAGTAGAATGGAGATGTTAAAAAAAAGAAGTAAGAGTTTTATACAAAGTTGGAAATAGTTTTAAACAAAGAGAACTTTAACTCTTTGTTTTATATTTATTTTATATGTCTCCATTTAAAAGTTCAATCAAAGCAAATGATACTTTAGAAAATCTAAATATTCTTTTTCCATTATAGTTAGATGCAAAATTTTTTGCATCTATTTTTTTTTCAAAAGCAACTAAATCATCTCCCGAAGGTGAAGTTTTTGATGAACCATAAACATAGTAAGCATTTCTTCCATTTATAGCTTTTAAACTTTTATAATCAGTTACTAATATTTCATCCAAATCATCAGAACTAGTTGCTTCATACTCTTTAAAAAGATGAGGCCTATAATAAAATTCAAACATTGATTTTGGAGAACAAAAGAGAACTTTTTTACCTTTATTTGTTGTGATTTGTGCAACCCAAACAGGATTCTTACTAAGATTTATTTTTCTTATAACTCCCACATCTTCTTTTAAATATGTGATTTGTGAACATATCCCCAATGTACTAATTAATAACAATCCAAATATACTTTTTTTAAACATAATATTTTCCTATACTAAATCTTTTTTCTTAAAAGTGATTAACCCCATAAATGCAAAAGCAAAACCTAAAACTACTGGATAAATAATTGATAAAATAACGAAAACTTTTTGATTTACTTTATCTAAAATAGTATATGCAACAGGACCCATTACTGTAAGTTCTGGATCAAAAAGTGAAATTGCAGCTACTCTAAAAACTTCTAATGGATTAAGTAGTGATATACCAATAATAAGCTCTTCACTCATTCTATTTTGTAGCATTAAAGAGATAAGTGCAATATCAATAAATGCCAAAAGAAAAATCCAAACAAAAAATGCAATTCCTAAAGATACTTCAGATGATTTAACAACAGTTGATATAAAAAAAGCAATTCCTAAAAATGATAAACATAAAGAAAAAATAAGACCAGAATATAAAAACAGTATACTCCATGGAATTGAAGCTCCTTTTATTATTCCAATAATTATTGCTACTATCATTGCTAAAAAAACAGGTGAAAATACAGTAATAAATCTCCCTATAACTTTACCCCAATAATATTGTTTTAATGAAATAGGAAAAGAGAGCATATATTCTAATATATTGCTATCCCTATCTGATGAAATTGATCTAACTGTTGTAATTAGAATAAAAATTGGTAAAATTACAATAGTAATTTGAATATACATTAAAAGTAATCTACTCAAACCATTGAATCCCATCACTTGAGATTGTGTTACTCCTGTAATAAAAAAAATAGCAATTAATCCACCAAATACAAGAGTATAAACTAAAAACCATTTGGCTCTTATTGATTCTTTTAAATCTAAGAATGCAACTAATAAAAGATTACTCATTTTTACTTCCTACTTTTCTTGATGATATTGATCATTTCTCATTTTTATTAGATTAACACTCTCTGTAAATGAGAAGTATTTTTCATTTTTAGGTTTAGTGTTTTGTGTATATGCACTAAAACCATAACCCATTGGAGTAATATTTTCTTTTGTATAAATAGCTTTTTTTGCATCAATAAATGACCCGTCGTGTGCATCATTAATCCAAATTTTTGCTTCTTTAAACCAAGTTTGATTCTCTTCTTCAAACCAAGATATAGCACACCCTAAATCATCAAATAGAAATGTTTGGTTTGTAACTGGATTTATAACTTGTACCGCAAACTTTTTTTCACTAATAACCATTTTACATCTATCACACATATCTCTATCCCAATGCATCTTTTTTATATCACTTTTTGTAGAGCTTGAATCACTACATGAGATAAAAAAAATAGCAAAAAATAAAAATACAATACTTTTAAATTTTTTCATCACTAATTACCTTTCCTAAATCAAAATATATTTGTCTATTTGTTATGTTTTTAACTTCCTCTAATCTATGCGTAACAAAAAGCATGATTTTTTCTTTATCATTTTGTTTCAAAAGTCTATAAAAATTATCTCTTGCTTTTGGATCTAAGTTAGCAGTTGGTTCATCATAAACCATGATTTCTGAATTCTTAGCTAAAGATACTGCAATTAGTAGTTTTTGTTTCATCCCACCAGATAATTTAAAGAATGATTTATTTAATATTGGATTTATTTCCAACTCCATTTCTTTACAATAATGATAAATTAATTCTTTATTTATATTTGTACTAGTGCAAATATAGTGCAATAGTTCATTTATACTTAATTTAATTGGAGGTGGAAGTTGGGGAACAAAACTAACTTTTTTTAGTATATTAATTCTATCTTTTATGGGATTTAAATCATTTATTAAAATATCCCCACTATTTGCATGATAATAACCTAATAATAACCTAATTAGTGTAGTCTTACCTGCTCCATTTGGCCCCATAAGGGCTACATGATCATTTATTTTTAACTCTAAACTTATATTATCTAAGGATAAAGTATTTCCAAATTTTTTTGTTAAGTTTTTTATTTTTATCATAATATACTTTTCAACCTAAAATCAATTTTTAAAGCATCTGAGTGACATACATCAATACATCTTCCACACAATGTGCAATCTCCACTAGTAACGTATTGATTCTTGATACCTTTTTCTTTTCGTTCTTTATCATATTTTGCTTTGGTTAATTCTAATACATGATTTTCAAAGCAGACGTCATGACATACCATACAGTGATCACAATTATCATTCCATTCAATTTTTGTCGCACTAACCCAGCCAATAGCTCCATATGTTGTACCTATTGGACAAATATATTTACACCAAGCTCTTCTTGAATAAAATATTTCGATGGCTAATACTAATAAGACCCAAATTAGTCCTACTGACCATCCATATACAATTGCTCTACTTAGTATTCCAACAACATTTATTGTTTCAAAAACTATATATCCACTTGTAAAAGCCATTATTAAAAATATTAACCAAAAAATATATTTAATATTTTTATTGAATATTCTCTCTTTAATTATTTCTCTTTTTATTAAACTATTATTTAGTTTTTCTGCAATTTCACTAATAATTCCATATGGACATACCCATGAACAATAAGATCTGCCTCCTATTATTAAATAGACTATAATGATAGTAATCGTACCAATAATCATATTTATTGGCATATGATAAGTAGCTACAAATACTTCAATTGTAGTAAAAACATCAATTAAATGAAATCCCAAAAATCTTGAAGCACTAAGTGTTCCTTCTAAAACCTGAATATCAATAAAAAAAGATAAAAAGAAAATAAGATGAATAGAAATAACACTTATGTATCTTTTTGCTCTTATACTTAATGTATGTTTACCATCTTTTTTTTTCTCTATAAAGGTTGATAAAAAAGAACTATTTTCAATAGTCGTTCTATTATTAAACTTATCCATAATAAGACCTCTATTTTACCTTATCTTTAAAAGAGCCAATTTCATCAGCTAATTCTTTTAATTCTGATTCTTCTATCTTCATAAGTAAGCCTCTCATAATTGGATTTTCTTTTCTTCCACTTTTGTATTCGATTAAAGAAGTATAAATTTCTTGTGATGTTTTTCCAAAAAGGTTAGGTCCTAAAATTCCTTTTCCATCAACTCCATGACAAGATGCACATTTACTTTTGAAGTTTTGTGATACTTTAAATTCTGATACATTTCCAGCTCTATCTTTTAAAGAATTAAGTTCAGTATTTTCTTTTTGAGATACTTCTGCTTTTTTAAATGTTTTTATATCTTCAATAATTTTGCCAGCTTCTCCACCTTGAAATGCTTTTCCTATAGAAGCTACATATACCATTAATCCAACAATTATTAGGGTTGAAAGTCCTACAATTATATTTTTCATTATTTAGCCTTTAATTCTCGTATTTGCATATTAAAATTTGCAATTTCTTTTGCTAGTTTTTTTATCTCTTCTTCTGGCATTTGTTTTACTAATTGGCTCATTAAAACATTTTTATTAGTATCTTTTTTAAAAGAAGATATTGAGTCATAAATGAACTTTTCATCTTTATTTATAAGAGAAGGCCCAATAACTCCATTTGCATAATCATTATGGCATGCAGAGCATTTCACAATAAACTCCTTACTTAATTTACCAACTAACATTGAAATTTCAACCTTTTCATAAGGAGAACGTACTTTTATATTTGCATTTAAAGTTGTTCTTTCAATATCTTTAACTTTTTCCTTATTATAAGAGTAATAATAAGATCTATCTTTTTGAGCCTCTTTTTCTTCAACTTTCTTTTCATAAATATCATTCTTTTGTGTAACCTCAATTTTCCCTGCAACTGTAGGTGTTACTTCTACTTTTTCTTCTTTTTTATCAGAACAAGCTGTTAAAATAAATAAAGAACATATTGTTAAACTTATAATTTTTAATTTCATTATCTTTTACCTTTTATATAATAATCGTCATATGTCAAACGAGCTTTAATTGTAATTGCATTTGTAGGACATAACTCTTCACAAACTCCACACCCTATACATTTGTCATTAAACTGTGGTTGAAAGCCCCCTTTACTTCCATTGTCAATCATTTCAATTGCTTCAATTGCGTTTGGATAAGGGCACATATCTGCACAAATTGTGCAAGCTTTTCCTACAAAGGTTTCAAGTTTTTCTAATACTTCAACTTCTTGTTCATTGGAATTAGAATGAGAATATATTTTTCGGATATGTTTTTTCTCAACTATTTCTTCTGAAATAGCAATACATCTATTAGAATTGTCTAATACACCTATTCCCATTGGTTTTAAATCTTCTGGTTTAGAAACATTATGGTCTAGTGCTCCTGAGGGACAAGCTAAAACACAAGGAAGAGCTGTACACAAATAACATGCACGATTTAAAGTATCTATATAAGGAGTTCCTACTCCATGCCCTGTAAATAAAGAATCAAGTTCAATACTATGGTATGGGCAGACTTGTAGGCATTGACCACATTTAATACATAGTGCTAAAAAATCATCTTCATTTAGAGCTCCTGGAGGTCTGACTTTTAAAGTTTTTGCCTTTAAATAAGGTACTCCTGCAACACCTCCTGCCAATACTAGCCCCAATATTCCTAGTGTTGAAAACTTTATAAACTCTCTTCTTTTTTGTTTCATTTTATTCTCCCCTAAACATTATAGGTTTTTTATCTTCTACTAAAAATAGAGGTTGGGTAAATGGTGCAAGTTTTGCTAGAAAATTTAACATTGAAACTATAGGTGAGCCATAAAAATATTTAACTTCAGGATAGTTAAGCCATAATTTATCTGCATATTTATAAATTTTGTGAGGATTGTCCCCAATATTATCAAGATTCTTATCAAATCCTTCGTAATTATCCCAATAGTTATTGTTCCAGTTATTGTTATAAATCTTTCCACCTCTTGTATTATTTACTACATCTTCTATATTGCCTATTATTTGATTATTATTGATATCATTATCTTCACATACTGAATGAAAGTGCATACCTTCTGTGTTGTATAGAATATTGTTATTTGAAATAGTATTTCTATTCTCTTTATCAAAAGGAGATCTATCTATATACATACCTCTTGCATTGTAAATTAAAGTATTATCTTTTAGTGTAAATCCACTAACTTCTTTTAACCCAATACCCATACCTGTATTACCTAAAGAACTTTGTACTGTATTATTTGATGCGATAGTATCTTTTGAATACATAAAAAATATTCCAACAGAGTTAAATTTATAATGATTATTCTTAACTATATTTTTCCCAGCATACATAAAGTGAAGAGAATACCTCCCATATTCAGCCTTGTTATCTTCTATTATATTTCCATGAGAATACCAAACAACCATATCTCTTGATTTGTATAAATGATTATTTTTTATAATGTTATCATTGCTATACCAAAGCCTAATACCATCACCTCTTAATCCTAAATCTAAATCTTTTGATTGAATATAATTGTTAGATATTAATGTATTACTTACTTGTTGTAAGTCTATTCCAAATAAAGAATTTGTAATTTTAATATTTGATATTTCACATTGAGTAGCTTTTTTTATAACAATTGCAGCATCTAATTTATCATGTCTATCTCCAGAATTTTGAACCTTTAGATTTTTTAATGTTACAAAAGAGCTATTTATAGTAATAACAGTACCTTTACCCTTTGCACTAATTATTACATTCTCTCCCACACCTAAAATAGTTAAGGGTTTATCAATTACTATATTACCTTCATAAATACCATCTGAAAGTTTTAAAATAGCACCATCCTGAGCATTGTTAATTGCATCTTGCAAGATAGTTGCATTTGAAAATGATAATATTGATAGGATAACCATTAAATACTTTTTCATCATAGGTACTTATAAACTACTTTCTTTTATAGCTTTATTTCTTGATAATATTGCTAAAAGACTTAACAAACTTATTGCTACAAGTAAATAAAAGCCAATACCAGGATATGAGTGCGTGATAAATTGAGCAACTTTACCATCTCCAAAAACTGTTGGCATAAAAGGTTTTATGTTAAAAGCTCCCCAATCATGTAAATTATGTCCAAACCAATATAGCCAATAAGCATAATCTGCTATAAATAAGAATGGTAGAGATACAGGAATAAACATAAAATATGAAAATATCTTTTTATTATAAGCAATAAAAAGAATCATAATTAAACATAATGATAATAATGCATAAGGAGCAATTTCTCTTTCAAATTGTCCTCCTCTCCACATTGGATCCATCCCAATATAGTGATTAATTGTATTCATTTCATGTACTTCTCCAGTAAATCCATCAAAATGAAAATACACGGGAATCCCCATAGGAAATGCTTCTTTTGGATAATTTGGTGCTTCAAGTGATACTGACCAAATAGGCAGAGAAGCTGCACCTATTTCAGAAGCTGATTCAATCATTTTAGTCAAATCATTTGAAGCCTCTTTTGGTGTATTTGTACTTACATATTTATTTAGTGAATATAAATTCCATATTGTTGTTGAAATTGCTGATACTTCTTTGTTATTATGAATATTATTAAGTGCACCATGAAAAAATACTACAGGAATTGTAAAACTTATGGTCAAGATAAATAGTGCTAAAAAAGCAAATACTTTTGATTTTTTAAAACTTGTGTGCATGGATAAATCCTTTATTAGATAACTTACTAAAACACTCTAAAATGTTTAAATAAATCATCTACATTAATTATAGCTAGCATAGTTATTATTTGTATTGATAGCTATCAATAAAACAGAAGAGATGAATCTTCTGTTTTATCAAGATTAGAATAGATTAGCGTTATCATCTACCCATTTTAGATATTCAATAATATCTTTTGTTTCTTTCTCACTCATTTCTTGATTAGGCATTTTTAAATTAAAGTAATCAATCATTGCTTTTATGTAAGGTTCTTTGTATTTAGCTTCTGGGTCTAAAATAAATTCACTTACCCATTTTTCTGCATTTTCATGTCTAGATAAAACACCCGTTAAATCAGGACCCGAAGATACTTTTCCAATAACGTGACAACCATTACATCCACCCTCTGCAAATGCTTTTTCACCTCTAGCAGCAGCAGCAGATTGTTCTGTAGCTATTTTTCGCACTAATGCATCTTTAGCTCTAATTCCAACATCAGCTGTTTTAACCATTAATTGCCAAATCATACCTTCATGTAAAATTGCTTTTTCTACATCACCAGCTTTAAAGGCAGCATTAGCTTTTTTCTTTTCATCAGGAATTTGCCCATATTGGTCAAATGCATCTGTTACTAAGTCAGCAACAACTTTATGTTTATCAAAGCCGTTAGCTTTTAAGAAGGCAACAACACTTTGAATAACTGAATCTGTTGCTGCATTTACCGCAACAACTTTGTCATATTCAGCTTTTAATTCAGCTGGACTCATTGATTGTATTTTCATTTTATTTGCACTAACATATTTTTTGTTAGGATCTTTTACCATTAAATAACCCATCATTTCTAAATGAAGAGCTGAACAAAATTCAGTACAATAGTAAGGGAAAACACCTTCTCTATCGGCAATAAATTCAATTGTTGTAGTTTCTCCTGGCTCTAGTGAGGCATGTTGATCAAAACCACCAACTGTAAACCCATGAGTTTCATCTTGGGCTCTTTCTAAGTTTGTCATGTGAATGGTAACTTTATCCCCTTTATTAACTGTTATTCTTTCAGGGTTAATATGAGATCTTACTAATGTAGAATATACTGTTACATTTTTCCCATCTCTTTCTATTCTTTCTTGTCCAGCTAAAGTTTTACCAATGTGCTCTTTACCAGTTTTTGTATTTGTACCCATTGTATATCTAATATGTGGGTGAAGTTTTGAAGCTCTAATTCCAACTGCTTGGTGAGGCTCTCCTAACGGTAAAGGCATATCCACTAATAAATCCATTGTCTTACCCGATATATCAATTAATTGATGATTCTGAGGATGTAGTGGACCAACATTTTGAAATCTATCAATAGATAATTTATTTAATGCAATAATATATTTACCTTGAGGATCAGAAGTTTTACCTTCCATACCAGCTAAATGTCCAATGTTATAGTGTACATTTTCTTTATCTAATACTTTTAGGTTTTTATAATCCCATTTAACAACTTGTGAATCAACATATAATGATGTATACACTTGTCCATCAACGGGTGAGTATTGTGTATGCAAAGGCCCAAGTCCTAATTCAACTTGACCATGTAAAGATTTTTTCATATCCAAGATAGGGATACCATATGGGTCTTTAGCCACGAAGTCTTTGTTATCTATTTGTTTTTTAATTTTTTCAAAAGAATAAACAGAAGCATGAGTATCTAATTTACCACATACAATCATATATTTACCATCTGGAGAAACATCAACACCATGCGGTGATTTTGGTTCAGGAATTAAGAAAAGTGCATTATTTTTTACTGCAACTTCAATAGGTATTACATTATGACCATTTACAACTTTAACATTTTTAGGATCTTTTGCAATTTTTGCAAGTTTTCCCCAGTTGTATACATGTAAAAAGTCTGTGTCATTTCTTGACATACCAGCTTCATTTGGTGGATTACCAACTTCAATTCCACCTGTATACATTTCTGTATTAAATGAGTTTGTAAATCCCCATCCATAACTTGCTCCTTTTCCTGCATCACTTAAATCTTGATGATATGGAGGCATTTCAATAGTAAATGAATTTTTTGGAAGAATTCGACCAATATTGTCATCAAATTTCCACATAGTAACACCACCTCTATAAGACTCTTTATAGTCTTCAATTGAGTGATATTCATTATCATAAGGAGCAGCATATTGTGATGCTTCTATAATATATTCAGAATTTGGAGTAAAGAATGCTCCTCCATGATTTGATTTAAATACTGGGTTTGGAACAATTTGTTTTGTTTCAAAATCTGCCAAATCAATAACAGCAATTCTTGGATTTGCTTTATCATTAATAGCTAGCCACTTACCATCATATTTACCATCTTTTTCAGAAAGTGCTGGGTGATGTGTATCTCCCCAATTAATTTCTGTTCCTCTTACATCCCCTTGTCTAAGAATAGCTAATGAATCTTTATCATAGCCGTAACCTTGCCAAGGCTCTGGTGTAAATACACCAATATATTTAAGAATTCTCATTGAAGGAACACCATATACAATTACTTGTCCAGATTGTCCACCTGATGAAAATATTACATATTCATCTTTTACTCCTGTTGGGTTATAAGTTTTAGCAGCTCGAATAACATCTTGTTCATTCAAACCTCTATCTTTCATAACTTTTTGAAGAGTACTATCACTTGCGGTTGATACAGTTGCAGCTAAAGCACTCCCTATTAATAGCGAAGTGACTCTATTAAGATTTTTCATTTCTTCTCCCTTTTATACTAATTTAGTAACCTTATAGTTTAAGCACCACCAAAAACTAATCCATAAATGTATTATTTATAAAATAAATAATTAAATGCATAATTAACTAGATGAGTTCAATGTTTTTATTAAACTATAAAATAGCATTTATGTAGCATTATAACTATTAGTGAGTTTTGAATTATTGATATATATCAATAAAATAATCTTCTAAATGGAAATTTATGACTTAAATGTAAAAATAATATTGAAAATAAAAATAAAAATATTTTTGATTTATTATTCAATACATCTATGCTGTATTTGACTTAATATTTTTTAGATTTTGGAATTGTTAAAAGAGATGAAAATACAAAGAATCATTTTTCAAAAGATGAAAGTAGAATGGAGATGTTAAAAAAAAGAAGTAAGAGTTTTAAACAAAGAGTTTAATCTAACTCTTTGTTTTACAAGCATTTGATAACTTGGCAATCTCTTCTCTTAGTTCTTGAAGTTTTTTTGTGGAATTCATCATATCTTCTGTTGATTGAATAATCATATCTTCTGTTTTATTTATTGAATGATTTACATCATTTGAGTTTTCAAGTTCATCTAGGATTTTATCAAACTCATCGGTTAATTCTCCCAATTTTGAACTTGCATTTTTAGAGTGTTCCATAGCAACTGCTGATTCACTCATAGCTGAATTGATTTTGTTAATAAAACAATTAAAAGTATCAGTTACTTCTAAAATCTCTTTTTCATTTGCATCTATTGATAGGGTTTCTAATTGTTCATTCTTTTCATGGGCTATTTTTTTTGAAAATTCTAAAAATTTATTAGCATTTTCTTCTATAATTTTTAGTTGTGTAAAAGCATAAAATATAAGTAAAAGAATAAGTACAGCTGCAAAATATTGGAAGTTTTTAATTAAAACAGTTTTATCTTCTGCATACAAAGTATATAAAGTCACTAACTCATCAACTTCATTTAGTAAGTTATTATTTGTATTATAGATTGTTTCAACTACTGTTTTCAATAACTTTTCACTCTCTTTTGTATCTTTTACTTGTAATTTTTTAAAGTTATTTACATTGTCAAAAAAGTCTTTCCATAAAATTTCTACTTTATAGAGTTGTTGTCCAATTTTATCATTTGGTACAGGTTCTATTCCTGTTAATTTATTACCGTTTTTTAGGGAGTCTAATCCTTGAATAAACTCTTCACTTGCACTATTTAGCTCTGAAAAATTTGTTTTTTCACTGTAATAAAGGTAAAAAATATTTTTAGAGATTTTTTGTGTTAGCATTCGCTCTTTACCAACTATATTAATTACTAGTGCATCTTTTTTATTTTTATCATTTAAATATACAGTTGTAAAAATAATGATTGCCATTAGTATTATAAATAAAGCACCTAAGGTTTTTATTTTTGTACTTATTTTATTTGTTTTCAAATGCCAACTCCTTTAAATGTTGATTCTAATTGATTTTTATTTAAGATAATAACTTGACCTTTGTCAACATCAATAGCACCATTTCTTGTTAATCTTTTTAAAACTCTAGAAAGGGTTTCTGGCTGAATATGTAACATAAATGAGACCTCCTGTCTTTTGAGTTTATTAAACATCTGAATGTCATTATAAATCATAAAAGCTACTTTTGCTGTTGCATCAAATACTAACTCACGATTTACAATACATTGTAGTTGATGGGTTTTTTCTAGTAAGGTTTCAATTAACTTATATGATAAAATATTCTTAGATAAAAACATCTCTTTAAATTTGTCAAAATTTATAGATAATACTATTGAGTCTTCTACAAATTCTGCATTTGAAAAACAGTAGATACTATTTTTATTTATAGAGGTTAACTCAGAAATCATTGAATTCTTATATATATGATATAAAAATATTTCATTGTCAAATTTATCGATTTTATATATTTTTATAAGTCCATCAACCAAAAATAGAATATTTTCTTTTATTTCATCTTCATAATAAAGAATTGAATCTTTAGGGTATGTAATCAAGTTTGATATTGTAAAAAGTTCTTCTATTTGGTCTGGAGTCAATTCACTAAAAAAATCTAATTGAGTAATAATCTTTAATTTATCCACTAAACTCCCTATATCCTTTTTGTTTAAGCAATTTTATAATAAGCTAACGCAATTTAATATTAAGTGATATATTTTTGAGCACTTGAAGGTGATTTTATGTTAAAAGATGGACATGGTAGGGTAGTTGATTATTTAAGGGTCTCTGTAACGGAGAGATGTAACTTTAGATGTCAATATTGTATGCCAGAAAAACCATTTTCTTGGGTTCCTAAAGAGGAACTTTTATCTTATGAAGATTTATTTAAATTTATCAAAGTATGCATTGATAGAGGTGTTAAAAAAGTAAGGATTACTGGAGGAGAGCCACTCTTAAGAGAAGGTTTAGATAACTTTATAGAGATGATATCTCAATACAAAGATGATATTGATTTAGCCCTTACAACCAATGGCTATTTACTACCAAAATCTGCACAAAAATTAGCCAATGCTGGACTAAAAAGAATAAATGTATCTTTAGATAGTCTAATACCAGAAGTTGCACAAAAAGTTGCACAAAAAGATGTGTTATCTACTGTTTTAAAAGGTATAGAAGCAGCCCATACTGCAGGCTTAAAAATAAAAATAAACTGCGTACCAATGCAAGGTGTAAATGATAATGAACTTTGTGATTTAGTAGAATTTTGTAAGTCTAAGGGCTATCCTATAAGATTTATTGAGTTTATGGAAAATGACCATGCAAAAGATGGTGCAAAGGGTTATAACTCTATTCAAATACAAAACATACTAAAAGCAAAATATAGTTTTAAAAAACTTGAAAGAAGTGGTAGCTCACCTTCTCAGGATTATATCATGGATGATGGTTATGTATTTGGAATAATTGAACCCCACAAAGATGATTTTTGTGCTACTTGCAATCGTATAAGACTAACTGCAAGTGGAGTTTTAATCCCTTGTTTATATTTTGAAGATTCTCAAAGTATAAAAGAAGCCATTCTAAATAACGACATAGACAAAGCTGCAATGATTTTAAATGATGTACTACTTAACAAACCAGAAAAAAACAAATGGTCTGAAAATCCGGAGGTTTCAGCTCGAGCTTTTTATGAAACTGGTGGATGATTAGATAAAATCTGATTATTCATTTCTTTATATTAACTAAAAAACAAAATAATAAATAATATTATTTATTATTTTGGTGCTTTTTCTATTCTCTTTATTTTTAAAAAATACTATCATTAATAATAACTAATTAAAAAAGGAGTTATTATGATAATAGAATCGTCAAATGTGAAAATAAGTTCACAAACGAAAAGCTCTTTTGAGATGATTACTCAATCTCAAGTAGATTTTACCCATGAAGTATTAGGTTTTATGAATATAAATGAAGATACTCAAAAGTTTGAAACTGATGGATATATTAAGGCAAATGAAAACGAAGATGTAAAAAGTGTAAAAGAAGTTCCTCAAGGTGAAAATAACTTATCACACTATTCTGCTGTTGGAAGAATGATTTTAGAAATGATACTTCAAAGTTTTTTAGGTGGAGATAAAAAAATTGGCATGTCTAGTATGGAAGATATCAAGCTAAAAGACTTAGCATGTCAAAAAGATGAACCTGAGTTTGATCCTAAAAAGATGCTAATAAAAAACTCCATATCTATAGAGCGAAGTTATGAATACAGCAGAAGTGATTCAATAGAGTTTAATACACAAGCAACTATAAAAACAAAAGACAATAAAGATATAAATATAGACTTAGACTTGTCTTATTCAAGAGATTTTTATGAAAAACATAGTGAAAAACTAGTTTTTGAAGAGACTCATTTTTTAGACCCCTTGGTTATTCAATATGATTGTGAAGCAAGTGCTTTTGATAGTCTTAGTGAATCTATGTGTTTTAATTTTGATATCAATAGTGATGGAAATGAAAAAGAACTACCACTACTAAAAGATGGCAATGGATTTTTAGTATTAGATAAAAATGCCAATGGCACAATAGATGATGGAAGTGAACTTTTTGGACCCTCAACTAATGATGGTTTTGGTGAGTTAAGCGAATATGATAGTGATGGAAATAATTGGATTGATGAAAACGATTCGATATTTAAAGATTTGAGAGTTTGGACAAAAGACGAAAGTGGCAGTGAGAGTTTAATAGCCCTTGGACAAACTGGAATAGGAGCACTTTACTTAGGTGATGTTGGAGCTGATATGGCATATAACAAATCAGCAAAAGAGAGTATGGCACATCTAAAATCTAACTCAATATTTTTAAAAGAAGATGGAACTGCAGGGATTATTTCATCTTTTGATTTTCGTGCATAAAAAGAGCTTTTGCTCTTTTTATATCTCTTCTATAAAGTATCTATTTTTTGATGATTTGATTTTTAGTTTTACTCCAAAAATCTCAGAAATATTTTCAGAGTTTAAAATCTCCTCTTTTCTTCCTTGTTTATAAATAGTCTCATTTTTTATTAAAGCTATATGAGAAATTTCATCAAAAACTTCTTCTATATGATGAGTTACTAAAATAATAGTTGTCTTTTGACTTAGCTTTCGCAATAACTTTAAAAAGTTTAGTTGTGCTTTTATATCAAGACCAACTGTTGGTTCATCAAGAATAAATGCCTTTGGTTCATGAATTAAAGCTCGACCAATAATACATTTTCTTAGTTGTCCTGTACTCATTTTTGCCACAGTTTTATTTTTTAAATCTGATATCTCTAAAAAAGCCAAGATTTCATCTGCTTTTTTATGTTGTTGAAGTGTAAAATCTTGATGTTTAAAAACACCAATAGAGGAGTAGTATCCACTAATTACTACTTCATAGCCACTTAGAAATTTACCTTGGTCATAAATATAATTGTGTAAATCATTTGTAATAATTCCCATGGCTTTTCTTAAATCAAAAAGTGAATATCTCTCTTTTCCTAAAATTAACTTTTTATGTGGATAATTTTGTCTTGGATGAATTTGTGAAGCGATAAGTTTTATAAGGGTTGATTTTCCACTACCATTTGCACCCAAAATTGCCCAATGTTGGTTATCTTCTATTTTTAAATTAACTTCTTTTAGTATAAGTTTATCATCATAACTTACATGTATATTTTCAAAATCTATAATATTCATAATAAAACCTTTATAATCTTGTAATTTTAGCAAAAAACACCTACTGTTAAACAAAAATTAATTAAAAGTTGAATATAATTCGCTTCCATTTCAAAAGAAGTGAGATAAATATACCTATTAGGAGGTCTTCTATGGCTTTAGATCAGGAAGTAAAAGTTAGTATTATTGAAAAATACAGAAGAGATGAAAAAGATACAGGTTCTTGTGAAGTTCAAGTTGCAATTTTAACAGAGCAAATTAGAGTGTTAACAGAACACTTAAAAATCAACAAAAAAGATCACTCATCAAGATTAGGTCTTTTAAAAATGGTTGGTAAAAGAAAAAGATTATTAAAATATTTAAGAGCTAAAGATTATGCTAGATATATTGAAATAACTGGAGCTTTAGGGCTAAGAGCTAAATAAGTTTAATTACTTAATTTTAAAAAGGGTTGTAGCCTTTAGGTTACAACCCTTTTTTTTTAAACAAAAAAACTAATTTTTTTGTATAATGATTATTAATACTCTTTTTTGTAGAATATTATAAATTTAGAAAAGGAATCAATCCAAGATGTTATTGACTAAAAAAAGTGAGTATGCACTTCTTTCTCTTATCTCTATAGCAAAAAGCAATAGCCCAAAAAATGTAGATGAACTCTCAAGAGAATTAAAAATTCCTAAATCTTTTTTAGCAAAGATTATGCAAAATTTAGCAAAAAGTCAAATAGTAATATCTCAAAGAGGTGTTAATGGAGGATTTATCCTTGCAAAACCCTATGATGAGCTTACTATTTTATCTATAACAACAGCTGCAGAAGAGCGAATTCCTTCAGTTTTTGAATGTGCTCCATCAATGGAAGCTTGCCCTTCAGAATCAGGAAGCTTATGTTCAGTATGGCCTTTATTAAATAATTTACAAGGGAAAATAAATCTATTTTTAGAAGATTTAACACTAAAGGATATCGCTCAATGATACTATTTCATGTCTCTCATACAGATTTAGATGGATATGGTTGTCAACTTTTAACAAAAGAGATTTTCCCACAAAGTTATTATTTAAACGCAAATTATGGTTTGGAAGTAAAACAAAGTATTGTTTATTTTTTAGATATTATTAAAAACGAAGAGATAAAAGAAGAGATTCTTTTTTTAATAACTGATGTAAACCTTACTATGTCAGAATCAAAATATTTAAACAATGAAACAATAAAGTTAAATGAAGATGGATACAAGATAAAAGTTCAACTTTTAGACCATCATGCTACTGGACAAAACTGTGCTGACAAATACGAGTGGTATTTTTTAGATACTTCAAGATGTGCTACAAAAATAACTTATGATTATTTTGTAAAAGAGTATGATGCTTTTAAAGATGAATCATATGTGTGGTTAGAACCTTTAGTAAATGCAATAAATGCAATTGATATTTGGCTTGAAGATGAGGTTGAAAATTTTGAGTTTGGAAAAGTTTTACTTAGTATGATTTCAAAAGTAAGAGAGATAAATAATGTACTCTTTGCAGATAAAAATAGAGATTTTAGAATATACTTATTAAAAAAAGCCTCTTCTTATATATCCCAAGAAAATGGAAATATTAAACTTGATAATGATATACATAGACTAAAAAAAGAGTTTTTAAGCCTTGATGAAAATGATGATACCATAGATAATTTGAGTGCAAAATTTTTGGTACATTCAATTATTAGTATAAAAGATGAGTTAACAATTGATTATCAAGATAAAAAGGGAATTTTGACCTATACTTTAGGTGGTATTTCAATTCCTGCAAATGCATTTTTAAAAGCAAATAAAGATTATGATTTCTTTATTGATGTCTCTAAAAGAGGTAATGCAAGTTTTAGAGCAGATGGTAATTTAGATGTTGGAGTTCTTGCTCAAAAGTTAGCAAATGGTGGTGGACATCCAAATGCTTCAGGTTGTAAATTTGATGACTTTAGAGAAGTTATTAATTATAGTGATGTGAAAAAATATATTCAAAATAAACTTAATAATTTAAAGTAATTATTTTTTTTAGTTATTTTTTTATAAATTTACTTATTTTCTTTTAAAATCTCCTTCTTTATACTCTTTTATTAATTTTTTTTGCTAAGATTACATGAAAAGTTGTTATTTTTTCAAGGTAGACTTATGGAATTTAGTAAGAATGGGCTTTTATCCAAAAAATTTAATATTATTTATGTAGAAGATGATGAACAAATAAGAAATAATTTTGAAGATATTTTTCAAGAATTTTTTAAAAATGTATATATATCAAGTGATGGTGCAGAAGCCTTAGAAAAATACAATGACCTGCAAAAAGAAAATATAAGAGTAGATGCGATAATTAGTGATATCAATATGCCAAATATGAATGGTATATCACTTCTAAAAGAAATCAGAAAACTCAATGAAGATATACCCTTTTATTTCACAACTGCATATTCAGATGAAACCTATTTGATGGAATCAATAAAACTAAATGTTACATCATATTTTATAAAACCAGTGGAAATTAAAAACTTAATAGAAAAAGTCAATAAAGATTGCCAAAAATATAATCAAAATCAAATTATGCAAAACCAAAAAAATGAATTGGAAAGATATTTAAAGGCTATAGATAATGTAGCTATTGTTTCAAAAACTGATTTAAAAGGTAATATTACATTTGCCAATGATTTCTTTTGCGAACTTGCAAAATATAGAAGAGATGAACTTATAGGTCAACCTCACAATATAATAAGACATCCCGATTCTCCAAAGGATGTTTTTAAAAACCTTTGGGAGACAATTCAAAAAGGTGAAACCTGGCATGGCAAAATTAAAAATCTTGCAAAAGATGGCTCTGTATATTATGTAAATAGTACAGTTATTCCTATTTTTGATGATTTGGGAGAAGATATTGTAGAGTATGTTGGAATAAGATTCCTAACAACCGAAGAAGAGATTTCAAAAAGAGAGTTTAGAAAAAAAGTAATTGAAAATATTCAACAATCTAAGAGAAAAGAGTTAGAATATATTAATAAAATAAAAAAACTAGAACAAGAACTTAAACAGAATAAAAAACCTGATTTATCAGCCTATTTAGAACAAATGGATAATTTAAAAAGAAAGAATGGACAGTTAAAAGCACAAGTAAATCAGTATGATAAACAAATAGTAGAGTTTAGAACAAAAAATGAAAGTTTAATAGTAAGTGCAAATAAAAAAGTAAATGAATCTGTAACTGTTTTAAAAAAGATAAAATTAGAAAATGATAAGCTTATAAAAGATTTTAAAGAGTTAGAAGATGAAGTTGCTTTAAAGAAGGATGTGATTTTGGATTTACAAACTAGATTAGAAGAGAGAAATAAACGAATCGAAGATTTACTTGATGTAATAAGTTTACGGGACAAAGAGTTAAAAAACAGATGATAAGGTTTTCCTTAGTTTTTCTAGTGCTTTTTTTAAGTTCATGTAGTGTTTCTGATGTCCAAAGTGTGGCAAGAGCAGCTATTAGTAAAGACCCCTCAGCAGTAATTAAAGCAATGGCAAGAGATAAGTCTATTCAATATACTACAAACCCTAAAAAACTTAAAAATGATATTGCAAGTTTGGATAAATTTTTGTCAAATTTTATAAAAGAGATTTCAACTATTTGGGGTGAAAAAAATGTAAAAATTCCAAAGCAAAAAGAGTATGTTAAATATATGCAAAACTACAAAAGTAGGGCATTGGTTGATTTTGATAGGGGAATAGTTACTGTTGAAACATTAGATGATAAAGATTATAAAAAGAGTTTGAAAAATGCAATTGTTACAACACTTTTATTACCAGATGATCCAAGAGCTGCTGATTTATTTGAAGCAAAAAGTGTAAAACTAGGAGCTACGCCTTATTTACTTGGAGAAGTAAAAGATGACCAAAATAAAGAGATAAGGTATGAATGGAGAGCGAATAGGTTTGCTAATATCTTATTAAAAAAAGATATAAAAATAAAAAGTATAAAAAATGATGGAAAAGATGTAACAGTTTATTCTATAGATATTCCAATGGTAAAAGATCATGCAAATATAAGAGTCGCTAAATTTAAACCTTTGGTTAAAAAATTTGCAAAAAAATATAATCTTAGTGAAAACTTAGTATATGCAATAATTCAAACAGAGAGTAATTTTAACCAATTTGCAATAAGTAGTGCCAATGCCTATGGACTTATGCAAATAGTACCAACAAGTGCAGGTAGAGATGCTTATAGATATACTAAGGGTAAAACCTGGACACCTACAAAATCATATCTTTTTGATGCACAAAACAATATTGAACTAGGAAGTGCATATTTGAAAATCTTAGATAGTAGATATTTAGAAGGAATAACAAATCCTATTTCAAAAGAGTATTGTGTCATAAGTGCATATAACACAGGAAGTGGAAATGTTCTAAAGACATTTCATAAAAATAAAGCTAGTGCTAAAGAGATAATAAATAAAAAGAATGCTCAAGAAGTATATAAAACACTAATTAATAATCTTCCTTATGAGGAAACTAGAAACTATCTTCAAAAAGTTATTAAGTATAAAAAAGACTTTATTAGTATTTAATTGAAATATTTTTATTACTAAATAAAATTTATAAGTGATAATTAATTGTTTATAGTATAAGCTTACCTGAAAATTTTTATAAGGTAGGATTATGTTGGGCAAAAAAATATTTGGTAATTTAAATGTGTTAAAGAAAATGCTAGTAATAGGAGGATTAACTCTTTTATCAATTATCGTAATATGTGCTATTTTTTTAATGGCTCAAAAAGACATGATGCTTTTGGAAAAAAAAGCAAAACTTACTAATATAGTTGAATTGTCATATAGTTTAGTTGAGCATGAATATGATGAATTTAAAGCAGGTACAATAGATGAGCAAACTGCAAAAGTAAATGCAATAAATGCAATTAAAAATCTAAGATATGATATGACAAATTATATTTGGATTAATGATGACTCTGAACCTTTCCCAAAAATGATTATACATCCTATCTCTACTTCTTTAAATGGTAAAGTTCTTGATGATGATGATAAGTTTAACAGTGCTTATAGTTTAGAACATGGCAATATAATAGAAGAGACAAATAATAAAAATATATTTCAAGCATTTGCTGAGATTTCAAATAGAAGTGGAAAAGGCTTTGTAAAGTATAGTTGGACAAAAGCTTCAGAAGATGGCACTGTTTCAAAAACAAAATATCCAAAACTTTCATATGTTCAAAAATTTGACGAGTGGGGCTGGGTTTTAGGTACTGGAATCTACATTGATGATATTGATACAGAGTTTAATAATAGTATTATAAAAGTTGTAATGATTATGGCAATTGTATTAGCTATTTTAATGATTTCATTTTCTATGGTAAGTAAAGATATTGTATCAAAGGTAACAATTCTAAAAGAGGATTTAGAAAACTTTTTTGCATATTTAAATAGAGAAATTGATGAAATCCATCCTACTGCTATTACTTGTAAAGATGAATTTGGAATGATGTCAAGAGTTGTAAATAAAAATATTCAAAGAACAAAAGTTGGAATCGCAGAAGATAGAAAGTTAATCGATGAAACAATATTAGTTTTAGGTGAGTTTGAACAAGGTGATTTATGTCAAAGGCTAAATATGGATGTAAAGAATCCTTCTCTTATGCAATTGAAAAGTGTACTAAATAATATGGCAGAACATCTTGAAAAGAACATTGATGGTGTTCTTGATGTACTTGAAGAGTATACGCATCATAAATATCTAAATAAAGTTGAAACTAGAAATATTAAAGAAGATTTATTAAAACTTGCAAATGGTGTAAATAATTTAGGTAGTTCTATCACAGATATATTGATTGAAAACAAAACAAATGGTCTTACACTTGAGGAGGGTTCTGATGTTTTATTAGTAAATATGAATAAATTAAATTTAAGTTCAACAGAAGCAGCAGCTTCACTAGAAGAGACAGCAGCTGCTTTAGAGCAAGTTACAGGAAATATTAGAAGTAATACAGATAATATCGCAAAAATGGCACAACTATCAAATGATGTAACAAAATCAGCAAATGAGGGTGAGGATTTAGCAAATAAAACTACAGGTGCAATGGAAGAGATAAATAACCAAGTTAGTTCAATCCATGAAGCAATTACAGTGATTGATCAAATAGCATTTCAAACAAATATCCTATCACTTAATGCAGCAGTAGAAGCAGCAACTGCTGGTGAGGCTGGAAAAGGTTTTGCAGTAGTTGCTCAAGAGGTTAGAAATCTAGCAACAAGAAGTGCAGAAGCTGCAAAAGAGATAAAAGGTATAGTAGAGCATGCAACTTCAAAAGCAAACGAAGGTAAAGATATAGCAAATGATATGATAAATGGATATAAAAATCTAAATGTAAATATTAGTCATACAATAAATCTAATTTCAGATATTGAAATGGCAAGTAAAGAGCAATTAGGTGGAATCGAGCAGATAAATGATGCAGTTACAAAACTAGATAGACAAACACAAGAAAATGCATCAATAGCAGCAGAAACAAATAATATTGCAACAATCACACATGATATATCTAAATTAATAGTAAGTAATGCAGATGCTAAAGAGTTTATTGGTAAAGACAAAGTTAAAGCAAAAGAGTTAGACTTGTCATCAAAAAAAGAAAATACAGTGAAAAAAATAGAAAAGAAAGCGGAAGAAAAGAAAGAGAATAAAAAAATAGAAAAAGAAGTGCAAAAAAACAAAAATATTGTAGATACACCTGAATCTTCAAAAGATGAATGGGAGAGTTTTTAAGAAGTTGAGTTTAACTCAACTTCCAAAACTCTTTTTTTTACATTTATATATCAATATATCTTGATATATAAATGTAAATCTGATATAATTTTGAATATTAAAAATCAAGAAGGAAAAACTTGGAATATTTTTTAAATACAATTGGCTCAATAAATGATGAAACAAGAATCAAAATATTGAGATTTATAGATGCATATGGTGAAGTTTGTGTATGTGATATAGAAAACTCTTTTGATATGATTCAATCACGGGTATCAAGACATCTTAAAATCTTAAAAGATGGCGGTTTTTTAAGTTTAAGAAGGGAAGGTCGATGGGCATATTATAGTATTCGAACACCCTTAGATATTTTTAGACAGTCGATAATTAAGGAGATTGGGTATTTACAAATAGATATCCCAAAGTTAGAAAAAGGGTGTGAAGTATGATACTTGCTAGTTCTATTTTTTTAGTAACTTTAGTTTTTGTAATTTGGCAACCTCGTGGTTTACAAATAGGAACAACAGCAGTAATGGGAGCTGTTGTTGCTTTACTTTTACAAGTAGTTAGTTTAGATGATGTTTTGATAGTAACAGATATAGTTTGGGATGCTACTTTAGCTTTTATTGGAATTATTATTTTATCTATGGTTCTTGATGAGATAGGATTTTTTGAATGGTGTGCTATAAAAATGGCAAAACTGTCAAATGGAAATGGTCATTTGATGTTTGTGTATGCTTTAGTTTTAGGTTCATTTGTTTCAGCTCTTTTTGCAAATGATGGAGCGGCACTAATATTAACTCCAATTTTATTGGCAAAAATGAGAATTTTAAAACTTAATGCAAAAACAATTTTAGCTTTTCTTCTAGCTGGAGGATTTATAAGTGATAGTGCCTCTTTACCTTTTGTATTTTCAAACCTTACAAACATAGTAACTGCAAACTATTTTGATATAGGATTTATGCAGTACTTATCAAATATGTTTATTCCATATGTTGTTAGTACAATAGTTTCTATTATAGTTTTATGGCTAGTTTTACGAAATGATATTCCAAAAACAGTAGATACAAGCTTACTTAAAAATCCAGATGAGGTCTTAAAAAATAAAACACTATTTAAATTTTCTTGGCTTTTCTTAGCTTTACTATTAGTTGGATATTTTGTAGGAGATAAATTTGATTTACCAATTTCAGTTTTTGCTTTAGGAGGAGGCTTGTTATTTTTGGCAATCGCAAGTTATACAAAATCAGCTCGGGCTTGGCTTACCATAAAAACTGCACCTTGGCAGGTTGTTTGGTTTAGTATAGGGCTTTATATAGTTGTATATGGTTTAAAAAATGCAGGCTTAACTGATTATTTGACTTTAGTATTAAAAGATTTAAGTACAAGAGGAGATTTTGTAGCAATAGTTGGAACTGGATTTATCAGTGCTTTTTTAAGTGCTATTATGAACAACATGCCAACGGTTATGATTATGGATATAGCACTACAAGATATAGGAAATCAAACCTTAGCTTATGCAAATATAATAGGATGTAACTTAGGACCAAAGATGACTCCCTTTGGTTCTTTAGCAACACTGCTTTGGCTTCATGTTTTAAGTCAAAAGGGTGTGAAGATTGGTTTTTGGCAATATAGTAAATTTGGTTTGATTGTAACACCACCTATACTATTTATAGTTTTATTAACATTAGTATAAGTGGAAGAGTAACTCGTTGCTCTCTTTAGGTTTTGTTACTTTTAGTTGGATTTATTCCAACGTTAAAAAGTAATAATCAATATATATGGTCCCTTCAAAAATGGGACATTTTTTAAGGAGAAAAAATGAATAAAAAAGTTTTGATTTTATGTACAGGAAATTCTTGTAGAAGTATAATTGCAGAAGCTCTTATAAATGCTAAGTTAGAAGGAATAGTTGCGGATAGTAGTGGAGTGAAAGCTAGTGGAAAAGTTAATCCAAATGCAAAAAAACTATTAGAACAAAAGGGTATCTGGAAAGAGAAGTATCATTCAAAAACAATTGATAAAGTTATAAATAATGCTTATGATTTAGTAGTAACTGTTTGTGACCATGCAAATGAGACTTGCCCAATGTTTCCAAAGGCAGTAAAAGTTATCCACGTAGGATTTGAAGACCCTGATGGAAAAGGATTTGAAGCTTTTAATCAAACATTCAAAGAGATAGATGAAGTTTTATTGCCAAAAGTTATTGAGGCCTTGAAATAGATGTTTTATTATTGGGAAAAGTTTGTTGATTATTTTGTCTATAATCTGTTAGGCTTAGACAAAAATGACCATATGGCTACTTCTTTTCATTTCTTTATTTATGATACTATCAAAATATTTATATTATTAATTACAATTATATATTTAGTAACACTTTTAAGAAGTTATTTTCCCATAGAAAAAGCAAGGGATTATTTAAGTGGAAAACATAAAACTATAGGGCATGTCATGGCTGCTATTTTTGGTGTAATAACTCCCTTTTGTTCTTGTAGTGCTATTCCTCTTTTTTTAGGTTTTTTACAAGCTAGGATTCCTTTGGGAGTTACTTTTTCATATCTTGTCTCAGCTCCCCTTAGTGACGCAGTTGTTATAGCTCTTATATTTTCACTTTTTGGTTGGAAAATAGCTTTTTTATATGTTGGAATTGGCTTAATTATAGCAATAGTTGCTGGACTTATAATTGGTGCTATGAACCTTGAAAAAGAAGTTTTAATAGAAGTAAAACCTGTAAATGTAGAGTATGAAGAAGAACAGAGAAATTTTTCTTATAAGATAAAAGAGTCTTGGGAGTATACAATTAATATATTTAAAAAGATTTATCTTTATGTGATTATTGGAGTTGGTATTGGAGCATTTATACATGGATATGTTCCCTCTGATTTTATCACAAAATATGCAGGAGGAGATGTATGGTATGCTCCAATTGTTGGAGTTATTATGGGTATCCCTATGTATAGTAATGCAGCAGGAATTTTGCCTCTTGTTGAAGTCTTAACACAAAAAGGGATGCTTTTAGGAACAGCACTTAGCTTTATGATGGCTGTTGTTGCATTGAGTCTTCCTGAAGCTATGATTTTAAAAAGAGTTTTGAGTATAAAATTAATATCAATATTTTTTGGAGTTGTTGGTTTTGCTATTCTTCTAACAGGATATTTATTTAATGCAATTTTATAAAAAAATACTACATGTTTATGAAAATAGGTTTATTATTAAATAAGCTATATTATTGTTTAATATTTAAAACAATAATAAAGGAACTAACATGGAGTGTGAATTTCTTTCTTAATAATTCTTTAAAACTCCGATAATATAGTGCTTTAATATACTTTTTAACTCCTAAAAATATTAGAAAGTCCGATAATAGTCCGAAGAATAAATTATTCTAAATTTATATATTCTATCTTATCTTTTCATTTATAATTACTTATTTTATACACTCAAACCCTTGTATAACTATACAACTTTTTGTTCTTATAATAAGGCTTTATCTTTAGTTTCAAAGGCAATTTATTACTCATAATAAATAAAGCTTCACTATCTTTTAAAGTTCTAATGTGTTCAGCTCTCATGACCTGTTTATTTTCTTCATCTCTTCAAAGCATTTTAGACAACATTTGAGTTGTATCTAAGTCTGCACCACTAAAGAATAGTTTTGAAGCAATACCACCATTTAAAATGGTCTCTGCATTAGCTTTTCAATATTTATTTTCTAGTTGTTTTATATGTTGTAAGATAATGCTAATACTAACTTTGTATTTTCTAATAGTTGTTATTGTTGTTTCAAAAGAGGGTAGTGATAAATTTCAAAACTCATCTAGGATACAAAATACTGGCAAATCTTTTTCAGTTGGTATTTTTTCTTGGATGTAACTAAAAAATTGATGATAAAAGATATTTTGTAGAAAGCTATATTGCTTTTGCTTATTAGCAGGTATTTTAATATATAAAGCTGTTTTTTGTTTTCTAAAAATATTAAAATCAATAGTATTTAGTGATGTCAATATTTCTAAATTATCATTTATCCCAATGGGTGATAAAGCTATATTTGCATTTGAAATAATACTTAATATCGTAGAGGGGTTTCAATTTCTAAATCAATGAAATTCCTGTTTTGTCTTATTATTTGCAAATTTATTTATTAAATAAGATAACTTATCTCAATTTTCTCAATAATGATTTATTAAATATCTAAGATTTCATAAATTATTATATAAAGGATTTCATGTACTTTGTAAAACTTTTATAAGTATAGAAAGTATTGATTTTGCACCATTATTCCAAAACTCACTACTATCTCATCAAGATCAATTTTGTTTCTCTTTTGAAGATTCAATTAATATATTTACTAATTCATCTATCTGTACTGAGCTAGTTGCATAGAATAGGGGATTATATCTTATAGATTCATCTAAATTATCAGGGTTTAAAACTTTTATGTTGTATCCTTTTTGAGCTAAATATCAACTTGTTTTATCAAATATTTCTCAACTAATATCTGTAATAATCATAGAGTTATTAGCATTTGATAAACCAAGTATATTTGGTATTACAAATGATGTTGTTTTTCATCATCATGTTCTTGATACAAGACTTAAGTGATTAAAGCTGTCTTTTAATGATAATCTATATTTATATCAGTCTAGCAATAAACCTTGATTTGATTTTGAGAAATATTTGTTTTTTTCATATTCTCCCATTAATCAATCATTATTAACTCAATATATAAGTAGCTTTGTTGAATGAGCTAATATACTCTTTGTGAAACTACTAAAATAAAGTAGTCAAGAATATATTTTTTTTAAAATGTATTTCATTTATAATAGCTAAATGGTAAACCTAAAAACTTCAACCTTTTTTATAACTCTCTTTGATTTTTTCTTCTTTTTATTTTTGAGTTTTTAAACTCTTTCCACTTTTCTTTTTTAGCCTCTAAAGTTTTAACTCTTTGTAATGTTTGTTTATACTCTTTTTCTAAACCTAAAGTTTTTAATCTATACTTCATTCATTCAAAAGTAACTCATAAAGTATTTCAATTAATATATAGCTCATATCAAGCTAATTTAAAAGCATTATCTAAAGCTTTTTTACTCATACTCCTTAAAAAGATTTGTTGTAAATCTTCTTTTATAGATTCTTTTTTTGTAGCTTTTTTTCTTTTATGTTTTATCTCTTGCTCTACTTGTTTTGTATTTTCTAGCTTTTTTGATTTAGTATAAATATTACTTTGTTCTAGTTCTTTAAAAGATTTGTTTTTATACTCTTCTAATTCTTGTTGAATTAATGAAAAATCATTTTTACTAAATCTAACTCTTTTTTTTCATTCAATTTCATTACTGCTAATTACTAGGTGAATATGAGGATTTTTTGTATCAAAATGGCAGGCTCAAAAAACTAAATGATTTTTAGCCCTTTTTTCTATATATTTTCAAGCTAATTCAAAAAGAATTTCTTGAGCTTTTTTTTCATCCAAGTTTTCATCTTCTAAAGATATAACTTCATGGTATAAAAAGACTTTTCATCTACTAGTTGCAAGATATTTAGAATTTTGCATAAACTCATCTACAAGCTCTTTGTTATTGTCTATATTTGCATACATATTCCAACTATATTTTTTAACTAAATTGTCTTTATCAAGATAGTTAATGAGTTGTTTAAAGCTAGTAGAGGCTCTAGACATTGATTTTATAATCATCATCTAGTTTTTAGTAATAAAAGCTTTAAACTCTTTTTCGTAGTTTTGTAATAAAGAAATAAGTATTGAAATATCAATAGTATCTTCAATATTGGCTTTCTTTGTTATTTGGTTTATATTTGAAGCAACTCATCTGCTTATTCTGATGTATTGCTTGATAAAATCAACTCTATCTTTTGTTAAGGGTAGCTCATGATTATGATTTAAAAACTTAGTTAAAATTTGCTTTGCATAAGCATTAATTGTTAAATCATAATAGCTACTCTTTTTTGCTAATAATTCATATTGTTTATTAGCTAGAACACAAGTTAAAAGCTTGTTCTTTTTCTTGTAGTTCTTCATATATTCTTTTTGATAATTTTTGTTCATAATATTAATTTTAAGATATAAAATTCATGTGTGAAAAAAATAGAAAGAAGGATATAACAAAAGAGATGAGTTGAAAAAGGTTAAGGGGTTTTTAGGGGATAGGACAAAGTCCTAAATCACTGAACAAGTGGCATATTTTCGAAAGTATTTCGAAATATTGCAAACTTGCTCTATGAGTTAAACTCATAGATGAGCTTCTCAAGATTTCTTAAGAATCATTACTCAAATATTTTGTTCTTATAAAAATAGGATAGATTATCTTTTATTTTTTCTACTTTAATTTTGTTGCTATCATTTAGATTCCAAGATGGATTTTTGTATCTCACAATATCTCACTTCTCTCATCTAACAGATTTTAAATTAATTTTATCTATAAGAATCAATCCAGTTCTTTGTCTATACATACAAAAAACTTTAGGCTTTTTTGTACTTTGTATTTTACTTATATATAAAGGAAGTAGATTTAATTCTTGTTTAAATGCTTTTGTAATGATATGCTCTACAATATTTATGGCACTTGTTCTATTTTCAGTTCATAGATAATCTAAATCATTGATATAAAAAGTATGATTTAACACATCATAGTAATAAATAAAATATGTTCAATTTCCTACTTGAGATGAACTTTCAATAAATACTGCTTTTAATGGTAGGTCTTTTTTGCCTGTTTTAATTTCAAGAAGCGTATTAAATAACTTCATAATGTCTTAATTTTAAAAATGTAAATTTACTTGCAAGTAAATTAATTAAAACATATATTTATATTTTTCACAAAAAAAATACCCTATTTTTTGGCTTAAATTAGCTAAAAAATAAGATTTAAATTGTCAACTTTTTTGCGTTGCAGAAAAGTTGCGGAGCATAAAAAAACTATATTAACATTTGATTAATTTTCAAGAAAAAATTAAAAAAAGAACTTTTTAGTAAAACTTCTTAAATTCTCTTTGAATAATTTTAGAACCAAACTATATATGATAGGAAAACAAGTACTCAAAAAAATAATGTGGAGATATTTAATTTTTAGGTATTTTTTAGTGTTACTTTTTTACCACTTGGTTTTTAACATTCTATACACCCCTAAAAATCGTACTTTTCAAGACTGAAAATACCTATTGTTTTTATTTTCTTATTTTGTAACACTTTTATTGCTTTTTTAATTTTAAATAAATAAGGAGGAAAGAATGGCAAAATATTTATCAAATTATTTTAAAAAACTTGAAAATTTTTTTAAATATCAATCTCGAGCTTTTAATTCTTTAATAAGTTCTAAATAAGAATAAAAAATAAGATTTAACATTAAAGAAACAAGGTACTTTTACTACCTTGTTTCTTTTAGTTTGTTCTTTATACTTGCTGATTTTTATTTATAACTCTTTGAAGCGATATTTTTTCAATAAATATCATGGTTAATAGTATTACCAAACTGGAAATAATGAAAAAGGAATATATAAAGACACTATCTTTCGACATATCATCAATTTTTACCTTATTCTCATATAAAAACTCCAATCTCTTTTTTACCACTTCATTATCTTCATTATTTTCATTATTTTCATTATTTTCATTATCTTCTCTAATTTCTAGTTGATAAATTTCTTTGTTGTTCTCCAAACTAAGATTATCAAGATGAGATGTAATAGTATAAATACCAATAGTAAGAGTAGATAAAGCAATTACAAGATATTTTAAATATGTATGTGATAGCTCACTATTTCCTTTATATAGTTCATATATAATTTTAACTATAAGTATTAATAAAAGAACTGCAGATATTTTTGAATCAATATTATTCATAATAACCCTTTTTTTATTTAAAGTTTATCATATAATATTTAAATAGTATTTTTATGTTATTAAAACTTTTCAATATTAATTCCCCATTAAAAAATATTTTCCTCTTCCAAAATCTCAAAAAATAAATAAACTAAAAACACTCCTAATCATTTAATTCATAATACTTTTTTCATGCAAAACAAGAAACAAGCTTTTTCATTTGTAGAGATTATTATCACTATATCAATAGTAGTTTTACTTGCCGTTATTGCCATATCTGCTAATCAATGATATAAAGAGAATATTAATAACTCAAAGGTACTTTCAGATGTAAAAACTATAAGTAATTCACTTGAGAATTATTTACAAGAAAATTCAATCTTGCCTACACCAAAGTGAAATACTAATTATTTTATGATAGATACAAGTTACGCTCATAGTTCTAGTGGTGCTTTTTGAGTGTATGGGAACTTTACAGAAGATACTATATCAAAAAAATATCTTGATACTCTTCCACTTGATCCAAGAACAAATTCATATTATGCTTATTGAAAAACTTTAGAAAATGTAGATGATTTAGTAAAAAATCAATTTGAGATAGCTTCTGTTTTAAATATTGATTGAGAATATCAAGCAAAAGTAACATGAAACTACACAGCAGAAGCTTGACCTTATAATCTTATTCGTGAATACAATGGTTCAAATTTCGTATATGATAAATCAGTTTCAAATCTACCTTACAACCCAGAAGAATTGATTTTAACTGCAACTGCTTCTTGAGTTGTATATCGTGAATGAGATACAATCACAGCTTGAACATCAGAACTTGAAATATATTTTTCTGATGGTTCTGTTTCTGTACTAACTGCTTGAACAAGTATCACTCTCACAGAACTTTCATTCCCACAAGACAACAACCTAACAACTTTTGTAAAACTAACTCTTACAACTGGTACAATCTGGACAAAAGCAACACACCTAAATCATGGTTCTGAATTCCAAATCTACACACAAGATTCAACAGCTGCAGTTAGAGGTACAATTTTTTGAGTAAGTAAAGATATTTCTTCTACTGAAATAATTGTTATAGACTGAAAAGTTGAAGTAACTAAAAATGATGAAGAAGAAACTAAAATAGCTGATTTAATAAAAGATGAAAGTATAAAAGTAACAGACTGACAAAACCTATGAACTCCAACTTTAAATAGTACAGATTTCACAAATATAGATGACAATTTCACCCTATACAAAGATATTAGAGATGCTGAAACTATGGCTATGATAAACAAAGAGATTGAAGAAAGAGCAAGGGAAAAGGCAGAGGAATTATCTAGTGATGAACCTGCATGAAATGATTCAAATAATGAACCAACTTGTACAGAATCAATATCAGAAAATATAACTACTTGAATCAAAACTATTACTGAATGTGATGATATTTGAAATAAAATAGTTATCAATTCTTGTATCGATAATAGTAAAGTATTAAATGCAGATGAAACTGCTTGTGAAATAGAAGAACCACTCCCTACTACTTGTAGTATCTGAGACTTCACTTGAACTAAAACTGACTGAAAATGTACAGCTTCTCAAACTAATATCACTCCATGAATTTCAAAAAGTGTAAATCTAAATTGAGCTTTTGAAATGGAACTAACTATAACAGAAATTCCAACTAAAAAACAATATTTACTTTATTGATGAAGTGAGTTTAAAGTATTTTTTGATTGATGAAATATTTGTTTCCAAAAATCAACTACAGATATAAAAACTTGTAATTCAATTTGAGCCGATAAAAAAATTACTATTAAAAAAACTTCTTGAGATGATATTTATTTAAATTGAAGTAATACTTATAAAGATGTACACTCTGATATAAATACACTACATATTTGATATTTCCTATTGTGAACTAGTAAAATCTTAGAACTAAATTCTAGTAATAAAATTACTTTATCAATTAAAAAATAGAAATAAAAAAAGACTTAGAAATTAATCTAAGTCTTTTATTTTTTTAAGCGTTATCAGTAACATTTAAAGTAAATGTTTCTGTATCACTTCCACCATCAGGATTTACAACTTTAATAGTAATTGTATAACTTTGAGATGGATTAATATCTTTATCATATACAAGTACACCTGTACTAGAATTAATTGTTAACCCTCCTGCAGTTGGGTCAGCAACAATCGAGAACACAGCACCTGATTGAATATTTGTTCCTGAAACAGTTAATAGAGTTGTTGCAAGTCCACCACCATTATCATTTACATTTTGAGTAGCTATTGTGTTGATAGTTGGAGCATTTGCTAAGGCAATTGCGTCATCTGTCATTTTTACACCTTGACTACTTTGAATATTCATATTTGTAGAAAATGTGATATTCTCAAATTTGTGTAGTTCTGAAAGATGTGGTTTGATATTTGTAGGCATTTTGTATGTTGATATATCGAACAAATCTGTAAATGCGATTTTTACACCTGCTTTTGCAGTATATGTATTATTTGAAAGATTATCAGCATACTCTACAAAAAAACCATTATATTCAGCACCATAAACAGAAGCAATATTATCTTTCTCATTTTGGTATGAGTAAGATATTTTTGAACTATTTGTAGGGTAAATATCAAGCCCTGTACCATATGAGTTTTCATCTTTTTTATACTCGTAATAACTTCTTCCAAAATTTGCAGAAGTATCAATTGTAAAAGATGATACTTCCCATCTTTTTGCTAACTCAATATATGTTTGTTTTGTTGTTTCATCTACAATTTCATAACTCGTACCAATTTTTGAGCCATTTAATCTTGTATATGAAACACCAATTTCTCCATATAAGTCATCTTGTAGCATGTAACCCGAAGCTAAAGCACCAGAGTATTGATTTACTCTTGCATTAGTAGAATCAGGAGCATACATTTTTTGATTGATGAAGTTTCCACCAACTTTAAAATACAAATTTGTCATTGGAGTAAATTTATAAACAGCACCTGTTTTTACATAATCAGAAGTAGTTTCAATTTTTACTTTTAACTCTTCTGTATCGTAATTAAGTCCAAGACCTTTAGAACTATTTTGGTTCTTATCTGTCTTTGCACCAACTCCATATACACTAAATGTAGTATCTTTTGTATCAGAAGCATAAGCTCCAACAATCAACCCTAAACCGACAATACCTGCCATCAATATCTTTTTCATTTTTGTTTTTCCTCTCTGTGTTTTTATTTTTTTTTATTTTGTAATTTGATTATATGTACAAACTTGACATTGTCAAATTTTTATTTGTAAGAAAAATTTTCCTTTTTTATAAGAAAAAAGTTAAATATTAACTATTATATTGTAACAATAGTTAATATTTAACTAAAAATAGTGAAAATTAGTTAATATTTATTCTGTTGAGTGTTTTGTTAGGATTAGTTAAATTTTTACCTATATATACAAAAAAAGGTAAAAATATGACTCAAAGAGATATGGCTGGATATATAGATGTTACCCCTGTAACATTAAGAAATTGGAAAAAGAATAAGCCAAAACTTTATGAAATTGTAATGAAAGGTTTTGCTTATGATGAAATAGTTGAGTTGAATAAAGAGGTTTATGAAAAGGCTGTGAAAATGAGTGAGAAGTTTGGGAAGCTTGAAAAATGAAATGTATAATTTTATTATTATTTAGTTAAAATTTAATTATGGAAAAAAATGAAAAAGTAACTATATTAATAGATGAAAAAAAACGTTTAGAAAATCATTTAATTTTTATTGTTAAAACATATATTTATATTTATGGTTTTTTATTTGTTTATACAGGTTTTGTTGCAAAGATAATTTTTTCTCTTGAAAACTTAGAAACAAATGATACTACTTTTATTAGAATCTCTTTTTCATTATTAGGTCTTTTTTTAATTATTGTTGTATCAATATTTGGAAGATATGGGACTCTTGGAATAGCTCATATAATTAAAAAAAGACTTCAATTTACTTATGAAATAAATAGTTTGCTTGATAGAGATAATAAAAATTCATTGACTACTGAACATTTTTTAAAAATACCAGTAATTTATACTTGGACTACTACAGCAGTTATTGCAGGTAGTATATTTTATTTTTTAATAATTTTTAACTTCAATGTTAATTATGCGATAAGTTCAACTATGATTGTTTGTATACTTTGTTTATTGGTTTTTCCAAATACAAATATACGTTTTTATTATGAAGTAACTAATTATGAACGGATGTTAAAAAATATAAATAAAGACTTTCAAAAATATAAAAATAAAAAGTTGAATTTATTCCTTATTTTAGCACGAATATTTATTTATATATTATTAATTTCTTTTGAAATACAACAATATTTTTTTCATAACTATTTAGAATATAAAATTCTTATATATATTACTTTATTTACTTTTTTAATTCTAATAGAATATCTATATATTAAAAAACAAACTAATAGAAAAACTATTTTTTCACAAATAGCAAGTAGACCTTTAAAAATTATAAAAAACCCATTTTCATGAGTTTTTTATATATCATCATCTTCCAATCTTTCTATTTCTAAATAATCCTCTAAATATGCAAAATAAAATATAATGCATATAATAAAAACAGGTATAAGTTTAATTTTTTCATCTACAGGGATAAAAAATATAGCTGTAATAGGGAAAAGAGGGAAAAGTAAGCCTAGAAGAAATACGAATTTATCGAATTTATTCATGATATTGTCTCCTTTTTGTATCTTAACCTTAACCTTTAAAATTTAAATGTCAAATTTGACTATTAATTTAAATTAACGTTCATTTTATTCTTAATATCTTCAATCGCTCTATCAACACTTTCTCTATTTTGTTTTTCTAAATAGTTTAATCAATATTCATAATCTTCTTGAGTTAATAATCACTTATTATTGATTTTTTCTAAAATCTCTTTATTAATTGAGCCTGTATCAAGTAAAGCATCAAAACTATTGTGAACAAACTTTGTTTTATTGTCACTTTGTAAAATAGAATTTACAAATATATCTCATGAGACTTTAACTATCTTTTTCCATGCTTGAAAATACTCTTTAGAGTTAGTATCTACTTTTCAGTCTATTATTAGAGTTCAACTTTTATATCATACAATTTTATTGAGTTCTAAATTTTCTCAAAATACAAATCAAGCTTTTATCATAGCTTTTCAAGGGTTTCAATTTTTTTGATTTTTAATTCATTCTTCAGTATATCTGTAAGGAATGTTAATTAAATTATTTCACATTTTATCTACATAAAGATAAGGTTTATTTGTATTATTATCTGTAATAAAAAAGATATTGTTATCAATTTTTTTTACATTAATTCATTTTGGAAAATATTCTAAAATTCACTCTTCTTCTATATCTTTTAGAACAATATTTTTAACATCATTTTCTTGTTTTTCAATATTTATTTTATTTTCAAATTGTGATGTATTTTTTTCTATAACAGCATTATTGATGTCTATAGAATCTTTATTAAATGTAGGTATATCAAATGGCATAATATTTTATTTAATAGGTAATGGTTTTTTATTTATATTTTCAATTCTCATTTTTCTTAATTCTTCACTATCACTTGATAATTTATCAATATACTTAATCATTTCACTAATACTATGACTTGAAAGTCATTTTAACTCTATCTTGTAACTTCAAATATCTACTCATAAATCAGAGATAATATTTAGTCATTTTCTTCAAGATATATTTGTGATTAAATCTCAAGTTTCTTTTCTATCTTTATTATGCACGAAATCTTTAAATTTTGCAAATTCTGATTGGCTTTCTTCTGATATTTTCAACTCTTTAGCTCATGGACTATTAAAGGTATAAGTTTCTTTTACTTGTCCTAAATACATACTTGTAGCCATTTGTGATAAAGCTCATCAAAGACTATGTCAAACTATAGAAATTTTTTCTCATGGTTTTATAAAATCTTTTATTACTCTTGTTATAAACTGCGACATTTCTTTTGCTTGTTCTTCTGGTATTCTTCAAGATAGCATTTGTGTATCTGCATATAAATCTTTCCAATCACTAAGTCACTCTGTTCATCTTATGGCTAGATATTTATGTCAATCTTTTTCTAAAAGTACAGCTCAAAATCAAGATTTTGATTCTTCATTTTTTGTTTCATTTGGAAAATAATCAAGGACTTTAAAATCTTGTTTTAGATTTTCAAAGTTTTGTTTAGCTTCTTTCTCTTTTTTGATAATCAATTGATGTAATCAATTTTCAAGTAAAAATCTTTTTTCTGCTTCTCTTCAATCATAATAATCTCTTGGTTCTATATCTGATAATATAGTTCTATATTTATCATCATTTACAGCTAAAATTTGTTCTTCAAATCAAGCCATTTTTAAAATCTCTTTTGTTTCATTATTTAAAACAACTCTATCAGTAAAATGTTTATCTTTATTTTGATTAATGAAGTTGTATAAAAAAAGTTCTTCTTTTGTAAGAGTAGCTAAACTAGGATTATCAAAAAGTGTATTGATATTTTCAAAAGAAGCAGGATCTAAACTTACAGATAAAAATTCAAAACTATCTTTTGAATTTTTATTATTGTTAGTTTTTAAATGAATATATGATAAATCAGCTAATTTTAAATATGTTTCTAGTTTTTCTTTTTCTTTGGTTTCTTGATTAGAAAAATTTCATTTTTCTAAATATTGGTTTAGCTCTCAAATATTTATTTTTCAATTAAAAAAGTTTTCATAAGCTTGTAGCTCTTTTTCTTCTTGTTTTCTATCTTGAAACTCTGTTTCATAGATTTGTTTTATTTTTACTTGAGATTTTTCTAAGCTCTTTAAAAATACATCAAGATTTATTTCTTGATGTTCTTTTTGTTCAAAAGATAGACTTTGAGTTTCAAGCATATATTAAAAAAAGAATATATCTATATTTTAGTTTATCATAGATGTTGGAATAAGGCAAAAAATAGTTATGATTTTTTGTATCCCTTATTAGCTAAACATTTATAAAGCTTTTCCCACTGATTATTCCCTTCAATTCCAGGAAAACCTTTTATTTTTTCCTGACAACAAGAACACAATGCTTTATAAAATTTTTCATTAGATTCATAGTCTTTATAATATTTATTAATCATAGTTTTTAATTCATTTGCTTCTTTTTTATTTTTTTTATCATCAAGATAATACTTTTGCATACACGCAACTTTCTCTTTATCAATGCCTTTATTTTTGCCAGTTTGGTCGATAGTACCATCACCTTGAATATCATCTAAATTCTTTACTTTTTTACAATCAATTTCTGATAATTTCATTTCCAACTCCTTTTATTTTTGTAACTCAATAAATTATACAAAAAAGATGTCACATCTGGTGTCACATCTTTTTATTACTTATAAAAAGCTTCCATCTTTAAAAGAATAAAATCCAAACTCACTAATAATAAGATGGTCTAAAAGCTCAATTCCTAAAATTTTACTAGCTTCTTTTATTCTTTTTGTAATATTTATATCTTCTTCACTTGGCTCTAAAATTCCACTTGGATGATTATGAACTGTAATAATACTTGCACAAGATAATTTTATTGCACTATTAAAAATCTCTCTTGGATGAACTAAACTTTGATTTAGTGTTCCTATAAAATTAACTCTTGTTTCTAAAACTCTATTTGCTCCATCAAGATATATAGTTATAAAATGCTCTTGGGTTTTATTACTAAACTCTTTTACTTTTTTATATACATCAGTTGCACTTGATATTTTATTGTTTATAGTTCTATAATTTATTCTAATTTCTGCAATATAATCAATCATCTTTTGTTCCTCTAAAAAGTTTTGCCTTTTTTGAAGATTTTGAGGGTTTAATTTAACTCTTCTTTTAAATTTTAAGAAAGAGAAAAATCAAGCTCTAATTCTTCTTTTAGGCTTTGCCTCTTTTGTTAGTTCATCGGGCTTTTTTCAAAGTGAAATAGAATAGATTTTTGCTTAGTATAAAATCCTAAATTTGTAAGAATTTAATTTTAGAATCAGTAAATAAGATATTAAAATGTAACGACTAAAAAGTTTTATGAACTAATGGTATAAGACTAAAGAAGGGTGTAAATAGATTTTACGTTCTGTTATGAAATAAAAATTTAGAATAGAAGAGTTTTAGCTCCACAAGATAGCCCTGATAGTAGTGTAATGAAATCTTTGATTTTATTTTAAATGGATAGCAGGATGGGGCTTTTAAAAGAATAACTATTGATAATATTCATTTCTTATTATAATATATAACAAAAATAAAAGAAGCTTATGTAATATATAAATTCAATAAGTTTAAACTATTTGTTTTAAAAGGATAACACTCAAATCATCATTTGAAACCCTTGATACATTATTTTCAAGGTTATGCTGTAATGCATGGCATACCTTTTCTTCTTCATAAGAATCAAGCCAGTTTATAAATTTAGAACACACATCAATAACTTTATCATTGTTATAATCATAAATAGCATCTTCAACACCATCAGAGCATAAAAGTAAACCATTGTGAATATCAGCTACATCACCTCTATAAATTCTAAGTCTATTTTTGTATTTTATGGTATTACAAAAATAAGTCTCATTTGAAAACTCTCCATTTTCAGGTTTTGAAAGTATATTTAGTCTATTGTCTTGGGTAATATTTACAATAATGCCATCACCAATATGTCCTATTATATATTCATTTTCAAGAATTAAGGCAAAAAGTAGGGTAGAGGATAATTCTTCAAATTCTAATTTAGAATATTTTGAAAGTATGTATAAAGAACTTTCTAAAAATGAGAGTATTTTTTCATTAATATTTTTACTATCTAAATACTTATCAAGCTTATTCTCAAACTCTAAAGCTAAAATATTTAGAATAAACCAAGAAGCAGTATATGCTTCTTTTTTAGAACCTGCACCATCAGCAACACCAAGAAAGATAAAGTTGTCTTTCTTTAGTGTTAATATGGCATCTTGACATTTTGTGTTTGTTTTTTTATGTGATACACCTTGCGTAATTGCAGAAGCTATTTTATATTTACTAAACAAATTCAATCCTTCTATTTTCTAAAGGTTCACTTTTAAAGCTTTCATTATTTCCAACTTGTGAGTACCCAATTAGTGTTGTTGAAACCCATTCAAAAAGCTCAATTAAATCTTCTGGTTCAGGTGAGTATAAAACTGGGGAAGTAGGATTGAATCTTTTAAGTTGTTCATTGTTAACTTCTTTTCCTGTTCCTATACTAATCATTGTCATTTTGTTTCTACTAATTAAAGAATTAGTTATATTAACAGCTTCATTAATTTCACTTGGATTATCAATTTCACAATCAGTTAATAATATAAGTATTGGTTTTTTACTTCTTATATTATTAGCTTTATAATATTGTTCTCTTTGTTTAATATCATTTACAGCTTCTACTACTGCTTGTCCTATATCTGTACCTCCTGAAGCTTTAAAATTATCAATTTTATTAACTTCACTTATGGGAGTAAAAGGTAAAATTTTTTCAAAATTATGATTAAATGTAATTACTGATAATTCAACACTTGATTTTGCATAATCATCATTTTTTAATGCTTCAAGAAATACATTTTTTGCAGAATTTAAATTTTCTATTCCACCATACCATGATTGACTTTCACTTACATCTAATACCATTATTGCAGGTGTCTTTGTTGTAGTATCAACAAACACATCTATATCTATATTGAACTCATCATCAAGTTCATCTATTTTTTCTATTCTTGTCATTTTATTTCTCCTATATTTAATTTTTTACTTACATCTAAAACCAATTTATTTTTTAATCTCCTCTGTTTTTTTGTACCTCTAAAAGCATATTTCTGTAAGTTAAAAGATGTTTTTTTAAAGTACTAATCAAAACACTTTTATCATTTTTAAAAATATCTCTAAAAGTCAATTTTAAATCAGTTGATAATCTATTATGTGCTTTGATTAATACTTGTTGTGTAACTATGTTTTTTTCAGGATAAAATGGATTGAAAATATATAGAGAATCTTGTAAGGATTTTTCATCATTTCCACCATAAGGTAATAGTCCATAATGAAGTAATTGAAAGATTATTGTTGCTACTGCAAAACAATCATCTTTATATATTCTAAGATAGTTTTGAATATTTATTCCACGATATTTTGGTCTTCTATACTCTTCCATAAAAGCAAGAGATGGTTTATTTCCAACTTGAAAACTATCAGTATCAATTAAATAAACTTCATCTTTATTAGCTACTAATATATTTCTAGGGTTAACATCACCAACAATTACTTTTTTATCTTTTGTTTCTTCAAAAATTTTTGTAATTGATATAGCAATATCAAGGGTATCTATTAAAGTATAGTTAGGGAAGAAATCAGTAACTTTAGCTATTAATAACTTTCCTAATTCAACACCCTTTTTTTTAGGCATTGAGTAACCGATAAAAGAGTTGTTTCCATCGTAAAGTATTTCTTTTGGTGTTACAATACTTTTTGAGAAGTATAGTTTTTGTAACTGCTTTACGACATTTTCTTTATAGTTTAAATCAATATTTCCTTTATGAAATATTTTTGCTAATGATCTACTACCTTTTACATCATAGACTAAAGCTTCACCACCTCTTTTTTTATTATCATCATATAACTCAATTTTTATATTTGACTGAGTGTAAACTTCAAAAGAATCAAGTATTTTTCTTTTACTAATTTTGAGTTTATTAGGCTTTTTTTGAGTAGGTTTAGTTTGTGGTTGTGAAACTTGTTTTTTAACTTGTGTTTGATTTGTTATGGTTTGTCTATTTGCTTGTTGTAGAGGCTGTTTAATTTGTTTAGGTTTATATATCCAAATAAAAGAAAACACTTTAAACAAAAACTTCATTAAATCCCATAGATTTAGAAAGTGTTCTTTCCAGTCTTTAATAAATCGCCATGAGATAAAAACAATAAAATTAAAAATTAAAAAGGTAGTAATTTTTAAATAAAGATTTATATATTCCTGTTCAATAAAACTAGCTATATATGAGTTAGTATATTTTCCAAAAAATATTAAAGTAGGGAAGATAATATAAAGTATAAAAATATTTGCATATATAATTCTTTCATAGAATGTTTTATAAAATATAAAAACAAAGAAAAAGAAAAATATATTAATATTTTTTATGTAATGTAAAAAATAGTTAAATATTTCATGAAGATATATTATTTCCATTACAAACTCCTAAAGTCAATATATGGTACATTGAAATTTATTTGATTAGTTTTTATATATGGTTTTAAATTTGAATAAATTTTAAATTTTGGAACTTCAAAATACTTTTTAACTTTTAGTTTCACTGGTTTATAACTAGAATGAAAAAATAATACTTCATTTTTTTTCATAGTTAGGACTTCATTTAAAGGCATAATTTCATCTTTTATAAAACCACCATTTTGTTGTTTAATCTTTTTTTGACCAATTCTTTTAGAAAGTTCTTGAGCTGTATTAATTTCAGTATCTGTAAAATAAACTTTAGTGCTAACCCCACCATTTACAATAACTGAAGCATTATTTGCTCCATATTTTGAGATTAGTTGATTGTAATCTTGAATTAAAAGCATAAACCCAACTCTACTTTGTCTCAAAAATGTAGTATAAGTATGAAGTTTTGATATTTTATATTGTCCTATCTCATCAAGAAGTGTAAAAACATCACATTGTTTTTTAGTTGGTATTGGAGTTAAAGCTTCAAACATTTGTGTATAAAATAGGTTGCTTATAAAAGACATTTGTTCTGCAAATTGTGGGGGAATGTTTATAAAAATTGCAATTTTCTTTTCTCTTAAATCTTTAAAATTAAAAGTGTTTTTTGAAAGTATTTTCTCAACATTTTGATTTACTCCAATAGATACTAAAGCATTTTGTGCAGTTGACAAAAAAGATAATAAAACATTCTCAGGAGAATTAATCAAACCTAGCCACATATTATATATTTTTGTAGAGGCATATTTAGCTATAAATTTATCTAACCCTTGTCCTTTATTTCCAAAGGAATTTAAGCAATGAAGGACATTAGGTAAGTTCATTATTGATGTTTTTTTCGTATTAATTAGACAATGAGAGATTATAAATATAAACTTTATTGCACCATTTAACCAAAACTTATCTTCTTGTTTTATATTTCCTGAATATGCAGATGAAATTATGATTCTTGATAGTTGATCTAAGTCTGAATCACTTTTACAATTAACAAGAGGATTGTAGTAAATACTTTGTTCTAAGTTTAATGGATTTAGAGAATATATCTCATAGCCATTCTTTTTTAAATACCCTGAGCATTTATTTATAAAGTCCATTTTAGGGTCTGAAATTATAAGGCTATTTTTTTGTCTATTTTTGGCAAGTGTAAAAATATTGCTATACATATATACGCTTGATTTTCCAGTTCCACTTGCTCCTGTAATAAGTAAGTTCTGAAAAGAACTTTCTCTACTAAGTCTTTTGTTATATCCATCTATAACGAAACCTTTATTACTATTTTTAAATAATTCCATTACTTCAAAGAAACTCATAAAACCCTCTTTTTTAAACCCTTTAAATATAAAAAACAAAGGGAAAAAGGGAAGTAATATAAAATTCTTTAAAAGTGATTGACTTGTTTTCATACCTAAAAAAGTTAGTTTTGAAAATGTTTTTACAAGAAAAATTCCAAAAAATATATAGATTAGAAGTAAAATAAAAAAATCCATAATTTTACCCGAGTTTAAATAATGAAAAAAGGTCAAAAAATAAATCATCTGAAAGGTCAGGAGTATTTTGTTTTTTTGAATATTGCTTTTGATGACTTTGCTGTCTTTGTTTATTTAGCTCATCTATTCTTTTTTGTTTGCTATCAAGTTGATGTTCTAAAGTCGTGATTTTTAGATTAACTTTATTTGATTTATCTGCCATAATAAACTCCTTTGTTTAATTGTTTTTCTTTTGTAATTTGTTGTTTTACTTGATTTTGAAGTTTTTGTTTTTCTTCTAAAGATTTCAACTTTTTTACAAATTTTTCATTAAGTCCTTGCTCTAATGTATTAAGTCTATATCTTCTTTTTTTAGAATCATTCATATCAACAATACCTATGTGTTTTCCTCGTTGATATAGTTGATATTTTTTTGATTTAACTTTTTGATATAGTTCTTTTTTTGAACTAGAACTTTGAAAAATTAGCTTCAAATCATGTAATACTTTTTGTTTTTTTGTTTGACGTTTATCCCTATTTATTTCTTGTTCAGCTCTTTTTTGTTTATTTTTAGCTTTATAGTTTTCTTTATAATGATTTGTTACTAAACTTGGATATTTAAGGTTGTTGTATACTTCAACTTCTCTTTGAACTTCTTTGAACTTTTTCTTGCTTAAACGAGTTGATTTAGTACTTAAATATGAGTTTGCAGATACTATCAAATGAAGGTGTGGCTTATCAGAATCTTGATGAATAGCTCCAATTACTAAATTATCTTTTGCTCTTAAATCTATGTATTTTGAGCCTAAAGAATATAAAATTTGTTCAGATTCTTCAATTGATAAATCTTTGGCTGACTCAGGCAAAGAAATTATTTCATGATAATATTTATTTTTATGCTTACTATTACTTTGTAAAAATGAATAGTTGTATTGAAACTCATTTGTTATATCTATTTCATTATATGGGTCAACACTCATATTCCATGAAAAAAGTTTATTTTCTTTTCCTGCTAAATATCTATAGTGTTCACTCCAAGAGACTTGTTTAACTGGCATAGATTTAATTATTGGCATTATCTAGCCTTTCAATACAAATTTTAAAGTGCTTGTGATATGATTTAAAATATTCTTTTATCTTATCTGTAGGGAATGAGATACTTTGTTTTAAATACTCTTCCTCTATTTTATTAAGTGTGTTAATTAGTTGTCCCTGTTTTGTAGAGAAGTCTTTTAAAGCTTGTTTTTGTTCTGTTGTGAACCAAGTAAAATCATTCTTATTTATATGATTCATAGTAACCTGCTTGATATATAAGTTAGTGGATATATCAAGAGCTGTTGCTTGTACTTCTATTTTTGATAATGCTTCTTGTGATATAGTGATGGTTATTTTTGGCATGACTATATCCTTACTGAGTTTTTACTTTTGAATTAACTAAATATTCTGCTAATGAATAAATAGAATAATAAACATTAGAAGTTTCTGTCTCTTGGATATACTCAATTCCAATACCTTGTTTTCTATCTCTATCAAGAGAACTAACACTTTGGTTTGTTATAAAAGCAGTTTGTTTTTTCGATAATAAAATAGTTGAGTACTTACTAAAAAGTAAATCAACTATTTTTAATGCTTCTGGGTTAGTAGTTTCTTGATTTTTCATCTTGAAACTCCTAATCCATTGATTACATTTTGAACTATGTAATTGGTTGTTTTTTCAGTAGATTTGAAATGACAAGTTTGTAAAAGTTCAAATTCCATATTTGCACACATTAAAGCAATGGTATTTATTGAAATATATACATTGAAATTGTTATTATTAAAATCATTTAGTAAAGTGAGATACTTTTGAATTAGGTGTTGTTTCTTTATCATTTTTCATCCTTAATATTTTTTCGTTGCAACTTTCAAAATTTTACAAATCAATTAAGTAGCATTGACTTTTAATAGTCTGACAAAGCTCTGACAATTAACAGTTTTATTTTTATAAAGTTGATAAATTGATAAGCTTTAATGTTTTAAATAAAAGGAATTTAGCTATATTTTAACTCTGACAATAAAGTTTAAGATATAATGAGAAATGCTTAATTAAAAGGTTGTTTGATGGGAAAAACAAGAATAACTGATTTTGAAAAAATTTTAATTTTACAAGATGAGAGTTATAGAGGAAATAATAAATTAAACGAAAAAACAAAACTTTTTCATCCTTTATTTAAAAATTCAGTAAAGAGTTACATCAAATTACAACTTCAAGGAAGAGAAAAAGAAGAAGATATACTTGAAATAACTAAGCTTCTTAATGATAAAAATAACTATAATAGCCAATCAAGTCCTGACTATGATGATGACCTTTTTTATGATACTTCTATAGTAGAAAAATTTGAAATTAAATATCAATTAAAAACTCATATTCAAGAGAAGATAAGGTCTTTTTGTCATCGAAACATACTTAGGAATGGTTTAAAAAGTAATGCTTGTATGTTGGTTGATGAAAAAGATGAACTTTATACTAAAGTAATTAAAGAAGAGTTATCTAAATTAGCAAAAATTAATCCATTAGCTTTAGAGGCTATATCAAGAGATGAGTTTTTAGAACTTTTAGAATTAACTGAAAAAAGCAATCCTGAGAAATTAGCAGATTTTTTAAAATTTAAATTTAGAATATATTTTAAAAGAAAATCATATCATAGCTTTATAAGAAATATAAATGATTTTGAAAATTATTTAGAATTACCTGATTTTATATTAAAAGAACAAAGTATAGATTTTGAAAAAAATATTTTATATCGTAATTACTATTTTGAAGGGAATTCGGGAAGCGGAAAAACAACGCTTGTCCAAAATATTGCTTATAAGTTACAAAAGTATAATGTTTACTATATTGATTTAAGCGATACAGAGAGAACTTCGTTATTTTTAGATTCAGACATTATTAAACCATTTTTAGAAGAAGTAGAAAAAACAAATGAAATTGTTATTATTGATAATATACATTATTCAGAAGATACATTAGCAATTGCAAAGGAATTTTTATTAAAAACTGATGCAGCACATTGTTATATTATTTTATGTTCACAAAAATTTATGAATATTAATAATGAATCCAAACAAACAAAAGATATGCTTTTTGAAAAAATAGAAAATCAAAATATAAAGCACAATACTATTGCTATTGACTTGAGTGAAAAATCTAAATCTAAATCACTTATTATAAATATGATTAATTACTATAATAAAGTTAAAAAAAATCAATTTGAATTATATGATGGTTTAGAAGATGAATTATATGAAAAATTTGGTGGAATATTGTCTTTTCTAGATTTGTCCTTAGCAAATAGTAATAATCTGACAGAATTAAAAAAAACTGATTTTGAAGATTTTATAATAAAGGAATATAGGGAGTTAAGAAATATAGATAGTGAACGTGAATTTAAATTATTACTCTTATATTTATCAGCTAATGATTATAAATTTACAATTTCAAAAGATTTTTATGATAATCATTTAAACTTTGAGAGAGAAGTTGTTAATAGTTTATTATCTGATAGTAATGAATTTAAAAAAAGAAAAATCAAGGATTTGATTTTTAAAGTAATAGATGGAGACAGAATAGTATTACATTTTCCTCACTCTACCATTGCTCAATATATTCTCAATACAATTTGTGATAAAACAAATAAAAATATAGCTGACGTAATACTTGAAAGTTTTGAATTGGTTAGAGTTTTTGATCCAAAATTATATGAAGCATTTTTTGAATGCGTATATAATGATTATAAGCTTTATCAGGCTAACAATGGAATTTTTCTTAAACTATATAATAAAATTGCCCAAACTACTCAATTGAAATATTTTCTTACATTAAAATCATTGCTACGAGTTCTTAAGAGGTCTTTTAAGCTTTCAATAGAGACTTATAATAACCTAAATAACTATTATTGGCAAGGACATACTTATTATTACGAAGCTGATAGAGAGCTTTATTCGCAAGGATTTAAGAAACATATAGTAGTAAGAGAAGATGAATTTATAGAATTATTAAAAGTAACAAATATAAATCAAAATATTGATGATTTTATAGAATATACAACTTTTCAGTTTGATCACGAATATGATTATTTAATGGTTTATATTTATTACGAAGTTTTATTGCAAGATGAAGTCTTTTTAAATATAAACCAAATATTAGAATTAATTAGAAATGTTTTTATAGAATCATATCTAGGGTCAACACTTAATGATTCAGTTTTTAAGGACTTAACCAAAGAGATAATAGACTCATCTTTAAATAAATATAATATGTATGATGTTTTAGAGTTAAATAATTATGAGGATTTAATAGATATAGCATATGATACAAATTATAGGGAATTAAATAAATTTTTAATAAATAATTTATATAGTCTCTTGCAGTATAATAAAGTGTCTTTAGAAGATATAATAAATATATTTTATGAATTAGATTATAGATATATACATTATGAGGATTGTTCTAAGCAACAAAAAAAATTAATAAAATATATTGATTCCATTTGTTATAAATATATAAGCTCTGAACTCAGTTTAATATTAAAAAATTATAATCTTATAACCCTTATACAATCAGAGTATAATGATATAAGATTATTTAAAAAAACAATGATCTATTTGTTTGAGTTTTTATTTGATGAGAATCAAAGTGATTTTTTAAGTAACTCCCTGAATAATATTTCTTTAAAAGAAAAGGTTGATTTTTTAGAGTTTTTAAAAATAGTTAATACCAAATATATAAATAAAATAGAAAATATTCTTAAAAATGATAGTAATTTTGATTTTAGTAAAATATCTTCGCTTTTAACTTCTTCTTAATATATCAATTTTGATATATAAATATAATAAAAACTTGACAATAGAATTTTTTGTTATATTATAACATTACAAACAAAAACAGAATTCTATAAAATCAAGCCATACAATATATTAAATCATTAGTATTTTATACTAAATTTGTATTTATATATTGCATGGTTCCTAGCTACCATTTTGCAATATCATAATATCAAATACTGAGAGATTTTATTGTATGGCTTCAAAAAACAAGGAGCTTATAATGAGAATAGGAAGAGGAATTAAAAACAGAAAAAGTTTTTATACAAAAAGGCTAAAAAAATATGTTGAATATTTACAAAGTTTCAATAATGAAGAAATAAATATTATTATTAGTGAAATCAATAATGATGATAACCTTTTTAGTGATAAGCTTATTAGAGGTTTTAATGCAGAGTGGTCTCATTTTAATAAGGAGATAACGGAACACTTAAATTATATGCTTTCAAGGTTTTCAAAAAAAGAACCTTTATATCAAAAACTTTTGAGAATAGGAACAATAATTTTAGAAGATGATTCTATTTCTAATAAGAAATTTTTGAAATATCTTTATAAAAATGAAATTGCTTTAGTTTTAGGAAGAAAACTAAATGATTTCCATGAAGCATATTATCAAGATGCTTTAGAAAGAGAATCTATTCGAGACTTAATGCAATTATATAAGTTTAAATACTTAAATAATAAACTTAGAGTAAATAAGGTTGCTGTGTCTGTATATGAAATTTTAAAGAATAAAAAAGATACTAAAAAGGAGCTACTAGAGGAATGGTCGTTTAATGCTATTCCAAATTTAGAAAAATTGGGTTATCTTAAGTCCTTAAAATTAAATGTATCGGAGCGGGAATATATTAGATTGTTAAAAATGTATGCTAAATTGGACTATATTACAAAGGTTAAGTATTATATTTTTAAAGAATTGTATGAAAAAGGTATTTTAGTAGAGGATTTAGAACTCAGAAAAATAGCTTTTTCAGAAAATATTACTAATAAGGGAAGAGGTAGTAAATATTTTTATTTACTATTCAATATGGCAAAACAAGAGAATGATATTGATACTATTAAATGGATGTATTATCAATATTCATTTCAATATTTTGCAAAAAGTAGAGATTCAAGCATTGGTAGAAAAGATGTTGCTGAATTTTTAAATTTACCTTTATATGCATAAAAAAATAGCTTAGGGAAATCCTAAGCTATTTTTCTATTTCTTTTTTGAGGTATGGGATTACTAAGGGGTAGGAGTTTATCTCCTCGCCCTTAGTCAAGTTTCGCAAAAAGTCAACGATAGTTACTCTTTTGCAAACTTGCTATAATATAAACCATACATCAATATCCATTTACAAAAGTCTATAAAAGTGGACTATTGTTTTCCCTCTATTTTCTACAATTTTCAATTATAGTTTACTATAAAATAAACTATTTTTAATGTTTATTCATATAAAATTCTGTTTAAGGATATCAGAACTCCCTCCGTTCTCGTCATTATTGATTTGGATAAACTGATTATACAGAAAGAGTTTCCTTTCGGATTTTAGCTCTTATTGCTAATGAGAACAAGTAATTGTTAATTGAGTTACTAATTATTCAAAGGAGAAATTATGAATAATAGAATACTACCAAGTCTTGATGAATTTAAATATCAAGCAAAAGAACTTAAAAAATCAGAAAATTATGAAAGATTAGGTCATGCACAAAATGCTTTAGCACAAAAATATGGTTTTATTTCATATCAGGCAATTCTTCCAAACTTAAAAGCAATTGTAGAAAATAATAATGACTTAGTTAAGGGATTAGAATTACCAAGCTTTGCTGGAATAAAATCTCCCAAACTAGGTTCACAATTTGCTTCTTTTATTTCTTTTTGTTTTGGGCATAAGCCAACTCCAAATAAAAATAATAAGCAGTTTGAATACACTATAGATTTAACAAAAATAACTAAAAATGAAGATGCACAAAACTTTTTTTATACACTTGTATTAAAAACTTCAGAAATAAATACTATGTTGCAAGTTTCTTTTTTTGCAGAGATATATAATGACTATGGAAACTTATATTTAAAAACACCATTTGAAATAACATATCCTTTTGGTAAAAAAAGAGAATTATTAAAAGGTGTTTTTGATGAAGATGTCATAACTTTGATACTTTCTATAAAAGCTAAAAATAAATAAAAGGGCTATTCAGCCCTTTTAAATTTTTCTACTTTAGATTGTCTTGCTTTAATAGTTTTAATAAAATTATTCTCTTTTTCAATAGAGATACAATGTCTTCATTTTTTAAATGAAGCTATTCCAGTTGTTCCACCTCATGCAAAACTATCTAATACTAGCTCTCATTCATTTGTAAAAACTTCAACTAATCCACCTATTAGAAATTCAGGTTTTTCAGTTGGATGATTTGATTGTTTATTTTTACCTATTTCATAGTTTAAAACATTTTTCATTTTTGATTGTCATAAAAAATTGAAAGTTTTAGGTTTATTAAAATTTCATCAATCATTTACTAACCATACTCCAACTTCATGACAACTTCTAAAGCCATTTTTTCTATAGTGAACTTGTGGATTTGTTTTGTTAAAGATTATAGGGTTTCTAAAAGTAAATAATCATCTTCTTTGTAGTTCATAAGCTATCCATCCTGAATAATGATAAGAAAAAAATAAAACCATACTTGCATTTGGTTTTAATATTCTTTTATACTCTTTACATACATTAAATACAAACTCGATATATTCATCTGATGAGTTCCACTTATCCCATTCTCAAAAGTCTGCTTTTACAATCTTTTTTCATTTTATTGTTAGTCCTCATTTTCAAGATATATTATAAGGAAAATCGGAGCATATAAAATCTATAGAGTTATCTTTTAATTTTTTCATAACTTCAAGACAATCTCATTGAACAATTTTGTGTATAGTATTTTTCATATATAGAAAATTACAAATATAAAATAGCAGGACGATTAATCCCGCCTTTAATCAACAATGCGAGTAATAGCTGTCAAATGTAATATTTTGCTACATTTGATATTTATTTATGCAAAATATGATTTTTGAAAAAATTGGATATTGTGATTGCTGATAGTTCTAATTTGATGATTTTTTGAAGTAAAATATTTTCAAAAAACATTTTATAGCTATTAGTTTTTAAGAGGTGGTTTTTGATTTGAGTAACTAAAATTTAGACAATAAAAACCCACCCTTAAAATTGCTTATTGTACGATTGAAAAGGTGGTTGATTGACTAAACGATGATATTTCTATCGGGTAGAGAAGGAGATATATTGCAAATTGTAATGTTTTTTTAGTTTATTTAATAATTTTGATAAAATTTTAAGAAATTAGAAAAGGGGAAAATATGAGGGAAGAAAAAATTGAATTAGCAGATAAAAATAAAGTTCAAAAATATATTGGTTTTGTTAGGGAGTATTTTTCATTAATAATAATTTCATTATTAGCTATTTTGTTAATGTTTGATTATTTTATTTTTACAGATGTATTACACTTAAATCAAGCATATTTTTTCAATAATCTGTTAAGTATTATTGCTCAAGAACAACCAATACTCTTGATATTTGTTATTCTACCTATTTTATTTATTGTTTTAATATTTGGTCTTTTATATAAAATCCAATTTGATTTCTTAAATCATTTTTTTGAAGATAGTTATCCTATTGCCTATAAAATATTTAATTCTAAAAATATAATTTACAAAATATTTATAGTTATTTTTAGCATTATATTTATTATATATGGTGATATATTAGTATTTTTCACAATAGAATTTTTACATAGTTTATTAGAAGATACAGATTTTAAAATGACAACTTTGGCATTTCTTTTTACTCTATATTTATTATATGTAATTTATAATGTGCTAGTTTTATTTTTAATTTCTTTAATATCTTCAAGATTAATTATCAAATTTAAAACTCATAATGTTATTTCTTTCTTTTTAGGTTTTTTAGTTGGATTGAAACTAGTAGCTTATCCCTTGCTTCAATTTGTTCCTTATTTAAAAGATTTAGAATTGAAAAGTTTTCTTATTTTTATTTTATTAAATTTTGCTTTTTTTCTTCCTACTGCAATAATAGTAATAGCAAAAAAGTTTAATAAAAATTTTAATTCATCAAAAAAAGAAAGCAACCTAAATAACTATATTGGAAAATTTATTTTTTTAATTATCCTATTAATAGGAATAAATATATTTTTCTTTAATTTAAATAAACTACATGAAGAACCATATACGAAAAAAGAATTTTGGAAAAAAATACCTATTAATAGTTTAAGTCAAGGCAATTTTTCTTTATTATTAAGTCCTCTAAAAATAGTCAGTGATAATGAAATGATAATTGATTTGAATAAAATTAAAGAAGATATAATAAAAAAATTTGCTTTAAAAGAGAAAGCATTTGAAAATATTTTTGTAAAAGATATAAAATATTTTTATATACCATATCAAAATTACAGAATTATATTTATTCAAGATAAAAATGATACTACTACGATATTAACAGCTTATGCTTTTTTTGAAAAAGACACTTTAGTTAAAATATTAGATGTTGGTTTTATTAAATTAAAATAAAGTAGATTGGTTAAATTTTGTAATCTTGTAAATACAAGTAAAATTTTAAATAGTATTATTTTTTTAAAGGTTAAATATGTTTTCAATAATAATAGATATTTTCAACACTAGAGAAATTGCTATTGCAATACTTTTCTTTTCTCTTATCGTTTTTTCTTTATATAAAAATAGTGAAGATATTATTGAATCATTTAAAGGTGTATTAAAAGCTTTTTTTAGTAAAAAAATTATAACTCCAATTTTAATAATGTTCCTTTACTCTCTTTTATTAATTTATATTTTAAATACTTTTAGTTTATGGGAAAATCATCAAATTAAAAATTATATATACTGGTTAATAGGTGTTGGTGTTATTACTCATTTTAAACAAAATTCCTTTAGCATAAAGTCAGTGTTAAAAGACACTTTATCCTTAATTGTAATTTTCCAATTTATACTTACTTTTTACACATTTAACTTATTTTTTGAATTAATATTTATATCAATTGTTTCTTTTCTATCAATGGCGAAAGTTGTTATTGATAAAGATAAAGAAGATACAAAAGCATTAAATACTTTTATTGATATTTTACTTTCTATATTTGGTTTTATATTAATTTTTCTTACAGCTAAAGAGTATTTGAATAATTTTAATGAGTTTGTAAATTCAAAAACACTTTATGATTTTTTTGTACCTACTTTTTTGTCTATAATGACTATTCCATATTTTTATTTATTTTTTACGATTGTTACATATGAAAGTAGTTTTGTATCTTTAAATTATGCTGTAAAAGATAAAAAGTTATTACGATATGCTAAGCTAAAAGGGATATTCGCTTTCAATTTTGATAGTAAAAGTTTTCAAAAATGGTCTCATAATTTATTTTCATATGATATTAGTAAAGATTCAATAAAAAAATCTATTCAAGATATAAAAAAACTAAATAAATTGGAAAAAGATATTTATGAAGTTGATATAAAAAAAGGTTGGCATCCTTTTATAGCAAATTCATTTTTAATAGATAGTAATATAGAAATTAAAGATTATCGCAGGTCATATTCTGATATGTGGAGTGGTACATCAAACTATCTAAGAATATCAGAAGAATTTAGCCATATTTTTTATAAAATAGAAGGAAAACTAGAATATGTAAATAAACTAGAAGTACAATTATTCTTTTATAAAAAAGATAAACTTAAAATTGAAAAATCATATAATCAGTTTGTTAATATATGCAATGATTTATCCATTAAATCACTTAAAAACAAATTACCTGATGAAGTATTAAATTCACTTGTTGGAGATAATGATTTAACCAAAGAATATTATAATAAAAAGTTTGTAGTTAGCCATCAAAGTTTTGAAACAGGTGCTTATCAAGTAATATTTACAATACATTAAAATTTAAATAAAGGTAGTAATTATGATTTATAAAATGCCAAAGGTAAAAGATCCTTTTAAAGAACAAATTGAAAAAGTAAAAAAAGAAATTAAGAAACAAAATTTACCAACAGAAAATATTGAAGAACAACAAGAAAGGTTTAAAAAACTTGAACAAGAGCATTTACCTAAATTAGAAAATGATATTGTAAAGTTAATAGAGAATATTAAACAAGACCTTTTAAGTTGTAATCCACAACAAACATTAGATTATTTTTCTCTTATTTATAGTATCACTACTTCTGATAAAGTGATTGAAAATGCTGGTAATTTAAATAATAGTTATTTAGACTATCTATTAAGTATTATGACATCATTAAATATAGAAGACTATAATTTAGATAATGAATCTAGTGAAGAAATTCTATCAAAAATACAATCTACTATAGAAGAACTTCATCAGCAGTTAATTTATTATTTTATGATTACTTCTACAGATAAAGATAAGATACCTGATGATATGAGATTTTTGCAAGCTTTAAGTTATTTAACTATTAAGGGTGACTCGTATCCAAAACATAAAATTTTATTATGTAGAGAGCTGTTTTCAAAATATGATGAATTATTATTAAAGAATTTTAAGATTGATTCAAAACAACTTATTGATGAACTAGTAAAAATTGCTAATACTCCATTATCAAATATGGAGATTCAAAAGAAATATATCTTAGAAATGAAAAAAGCACATACAGAGTTTGTCAAAAAAAGTGAATTAGCAGAAAAAGAAGGAAAGTTAAAGGAGTTTTTTGATGATTATAAAAAATCGGAAGAAATAAAAAAAACTCATGAAAATTTACAACAAATAGAAAAAGATACTAAAGTTTCATTTCATGGTTCCATTTTTAAGATACATGATACACTACTTTCAAATGAAATATTAGAACAATTAAGTCTTACTCTTGGAAGTAATAATCTATTTCAGAATGGAAAAATTGAATATTTTCCAATGAATGAATCTCTAATTTATAAAAAGCCTTTAGTAAAAATCAATGAAGATTATTTTTGTTTTAATTCTCCTACGATGAATTATAACTTAGATTCAATAATTGAGAACCTTATTCTAAATCTAATAGCTCCTAATAAACAAAGTAAGCAATATTATAGTAAAAAAGGTGATTATTTAGAAGATATGTCTTTAGAATTATTTCAATCTATTTTACCTAACGCTCAAATATATAAAGGTTTAAAATATAATGTTGATGATGAAGTTGATGGAATAGTTATTTATGATAATAATATATTTATTATAGAAGCAAAAAGCAATAATCTTACTATTGGGGCTAAAAAAGGTAATACTGATAAAATAAAAAGAAATACTCAAGATATTGTTGAAAAAGCATATCAACAAGCAATAAGAGCAAAAAGCTATATCGAATCAAATGATTTTTCTGATTTTAGAGATAAGAATAAAAAAACAATACTTACAATAGATAAATCAAAAATAAATAATATCTATATGATTAATACAACATTAGAACCTTTAATGCATATAACAGCTAATTTAAATTCATTAAAAAGGTTTGGTTTTGTACAAGGGAAAGATTGGATTTGGTCAGTATATCTCAATGATTTAAGAATTATATCTGAGATTATAAGTTCTCCATCTGAGTTTTTATTGTATTTAGAAAGAAGAATTAAGTTTAATGACTATCCACAAATCAAAACAATGGAAGAATTAGATATTTTTGGACATTTTTTACATAATGGTATGTATTATGATGATATTGATTTTCCAGAGCAACACTATATGATGGTTACAGATGGTTTTAGTCAACCTATTGATGAATATTATTTATCAATGGATGGAAGTTTAGATAAAGAGATACAAAAGCCAAGCTTTTTGAATAAATGTAAAACAAAAAAGATAATAGAAAAAATTGAAACTACTAATAAAGAAAACTCTTCTATTTTGGCAAAACTTTTAATGAGCTACGATGAACAACATCAATTAGAAATTGAAAAACAGGTTAGTAATATTATAAATAAAAAAAGAAAAAACTTTTCAATGTCTTTAAATAGTGAGAATAAGGGTTTTACTTTTATACATGATAGTTATGAAAACAAAAAAGATATGGAATTTTATTGTAAAGTAATGTCTTATGAGTATAAAATTAATAATTGGTTTTTAATTTTTGTAGATGGGCTTATACTTGATAATTTAAAATTAGATTTTAAATATTTTTATTTTGATAATGAATATGATGAGCTTTTAGAAAAAGAAGTTTGTGAATTAAAAGAAAGACGCTTACTACAGACTGCAACAATTGTTAAAAAAGTAGGTAGAAATGATTCTTGTCCTTGTGGAAGTGGTAAGAAATATAAGAAATGTTGTATGTAAATAAGTGTTTATTATGTTATATTTTGAATAACTTTTGTAAAATTATAAATTATGTTTAAAGGAAGTAAATGCTGAAAAATGAAATAATTGCAAAACTTATTCAGAAAAATTATAAGTTTATATATAAACCAACAAAAGATGAAGTTAAAGAAATACTTTCTAAAATAGATAACTCAACTACAGAAGAAGAATTTGAACAAATCATTTTTGATACTATCTCTAACACAAATTGTTATTTAAATGAATCGATTGATATGAATGATACTATAAGTATTTTAGAACAAATACAAAAAATTTTAGATGCAAAATAATGGATAAAGAAAGATTTGATGTTATACAGAATAATTATTTAAATGCGAAAAAAGTTTTTGATGATAATTTAAAAAAACTTTTATCTGAACAACCAACCTTTTTATCAACTACTATTAATGAAGTAGTTTCTAGTGCTTCAAGTTTTTATACAAAATTTGAAGCATTTTTAACCAATATTTCATCTGAATATCAAGATTTATCTAAAACTCAAATTAACGATGTTTTAACAAGTATAGAAAATATATTAGAAGCTTCAATAAAATATTGGAATATAATAGGAAGCCTTTCTGAAAAAGTATTGGGAAGTAAAATTAAACCTCAAAAAAACTTTTTAAAAACTGCTCAATCTATCCTAAGAACATATAATAAAGATAAAGCACTAAGTATTAAAAATGAATTTGTAAAAAATAATATACCAATTGAAGGTTTTGAATCAAAGGAGAAATATAAATTGAATAATATAAAAATTGAGTGGACTTCATTAATAATTGGCATTATATTTTTAATTATATCAGCTATTATAATTTTTTTAGATTCTATAAATACTGGTATGCAGTATTGGTTAATTAGGATTTTTACAAGTTTAGGAGTTGCGTTATTAATTACTGGAATATTTAAAAAATCTATACAAGCAAAAATTAATATTCCAGGAGTTGTGATTACTGCAACTGGTGGTTTTGCAGTATTTTTTATATTATATTTTTTCAATCCTGCAAAAGAACCTGAGTATAAAAAATCAGAAACCCCAAATAATACAATACAAAATTCTAATAATAGTATATTACAAACAGGAAATAATAATACAATTATTGTTAATACAAATCAAAAATCTGAATTTATAAAACCTTTTTTAATTGAAAAAGAATTAAATTTACCACTATTGATTTTTTTTGCTGAAATGAATACTGGTTCTGGTAATGATTTACAAAAACTTAGTTACAATCCTAAATATTTAAGTCTTGATTTTATTAACTCAATTAATTTTTATCAAGAAATTTCAAATAAAGATACTATAAAACAATTAATAGAGTTGAAAAATATTTTAGAAAATATAAATACAAAAATAGAAAATTTAAATAATGCACAAAAAGCAATGTTAACTGGAGACTTAACAAGTTTACAATCAGCAATTACTGATTTTCCTTTGGTCGTTATAGATAGTTCACTAAGAGCTATATATTTGTATAATGAAATTAGTAAGTCTTTTTAAAAGTGGTTTATTTCAATAAATTGTTCAAATTCTTTTTGATAAACTCCACCATTAAGCAATTTGAACTTTTTCATAGCGAAAAAGCCTGATAAATAAGGGAAAAAGTAGGTGTTCATACCTGCTTTTTTTCGTTTATAGGGATTCAGTTTGGAAAGATGTTCTTTATTAGAGCTTTTTTATTTTCTAAACTTCCATTTTTCCGCAAGCTTAAGCAATCTCTCATAAGTGTTATTTTTCTTTTAAAGGGTGTTCAAACATGAATAACCCTTTTTTCTAAATTTGTTAAAATTTCTTGCTTTGCATTATTTAAATTTTCAATTTGTTTTTCATAATTTGTAATTAAAACTTCACTGCTTGTATTTCAAATTCTCTCTATAAAATTACTGATTTTTACATCAAGCTCTTTTATCTCTTTTTCTAAAACTGCTTTGTACTCTTTATTTTCTTTATCTCTATATTCTATAACTTCATTAACAACTTTTTCAAAGATGTTAATTAAATCATTGTTTGGCTGTATAGATTTTAAGTATTCTTCAAAATATTTATGAAATTTATCTCTATTTATAGCTTTTCAATGTAAAGAAGACTTTCTAGGATATGTATAATATGGAAACTTTTCTCTTTTTCATTTTGACCAAGCTCAACTAATCATTTGATTTGATTCTTCACAATATAAAAATCATCTAAGAGGGAAATCTTCAGTTAAATCAACTCTATTTAGATTTGACTCTATTTGCTGTTTTACTTTTCCTATAGGAACATTTAACTTCTTTTGTATCTTATTGTATGTATTGAGTGAAATAATCGCTTTATGCTTCGCTTTTACTCTTTGTATATTCCACTTTGGGAATTCTAAGTATCAAGTATATAGAATATTTCTTAAGATTCTTGATACTAAATTTGTATTATAAACTTTATCGTTTTTTATAGTTCAAACTTTGATTCATCTTTTATTTAAATATCTTGCAATATCGTTAATAGTTCACAATTCGTCATTAGCAAACTTTTCTAAAGCACTTTTAACTATTTTGTACTTTGATTCATCAAGTATAATTTCTTTTCAACCTTTGCTGTTTGTTGTAAATTTATAACCAATAGGAACTTTAAAACACCAATAACCTTGCTCTAATCTTGCTCTCATTCTATCATTAACTCTTTGCTTATTTTTATCTTTTTCATATTGAGCCATTGAAACACTCATGTTTTCTCTAAATGTTCATTCAGGGGATTCTTCAAATTGAAAGTTTGGGGAAGCTAATACAACTCATCTTTTTTTGAATTCTGATTTTAGCAAACTATGTACTTGTACATCTCTTGATAATCTGTTTAAATCTTCAAATATAATTGTATAGTTTGAATCTTTATTTTCATCAATATAGTTAAAAAGACTTATAATACTCTTTCTTTCAAAAACTCATCAACTTACTCATTCTTCATTAAAAACTCTTTCTACCTCTATTCAAAGTGTGTTATTGGCATAGTCTCTACATCTTTTTTCTTGTGATGATAAACCATTTCACTCTTTAACTTGTTTTGCAGAAGAAACTCTACAATAGATTAATCATTTTAATTTCATAAGCATAATTTTTAGAGTATAAAATTTTCTAGGGAAGAGAGTTATTTACTCTCTTCTTCAATATCTAAATATATATTTGCTAAATCAATTAGCAAAAGTACAACCTCTTTTTTTTGCTCTTGTTTATAAGAAGAGGGTACGATAGATATTAGTTTGTTTATATTCATGTATTAGTAACATTAAAAGATAATATTTTTTAGTCAAGCTAATTAACTAATTTTTTCCATATGGAAAATAAGCATTGAAAAAATTCATTTCTTTTTATTTCTTAACTATATTTTAATCTAATAATTTTATGTTTAGGGTCTATATTATTAATTGCTTGATTTAGATTAAAATCTATATGTATTAATATTAATTCTATATCTTCAATAATTTCATATCTTCTTTTTCTTGTTTTATGAAAAGGTTTGTGATGGGCATTGTCATTTCTAGCTTTTCTGATTTCATCAAAAAGTCTTTTAAATTTTGTTTTTCCTATTTGATTAAATATAATTCCATCAATTGTTTTTGTTTGAAATAAGTGAGATAAATCACTCCAAAAATCTGTATATATTGATTGAAGTTGTCCCAACATAATATAATCAAAAATTTCAAAACTATCAAGATTGTTTATATTTTCTCCATCTTGAGATATTTTCTTCTTTGCCTCATTAAGAGGTCTTTGAATTTTTATAGGAGTTAATGTATTGTTGTGAAGCCAGTCATCATTTCCATTTGAGCTATATTTAAGTGATAATTCAACAGCAGCTTTAGAACGAATAGCTGTTTCAAAAAGATTAAATAGTAAAAACATTACTTGATGTTCTCTAAGGTGTTTATTATACAAGTTAATTAAAAAGTCAAAATTTGAAGTAATATTTTTTTTAGGATTATTCTTTTTTATATTTTCAAACTCTTTTAAAGCAACCTTTAAATATGCTTGATTTACAACAGTTACTAACTTTTTAAATTTATAATACTCTTTATCATGTATAGATATTTTTAATTTTTTACATATATCATCTAAACTTTTTTCTTGTATATTCAATATAAAATTCCTTAAATAAGTTTTAATCTTTAAACTTTATTTTATTTTATATATTATATAATTCGTTCACTTAGGCTTTCCAACGGACAAGCATAGTTCGGTACTGATAATCAGCCGAAAGCCAAGTCTTCTTTATTTATATAATCTTCTAACTTCATTTAATCCTGAATCTGGTGCAAGATGTGCATATCTCATAGTCATTTCAATACTAGAGTGATTCATTAGAGTTTTTATAGTTAAAATTGGTGTTCCATTTATTGCTAAATGAGAAGCGAAAGTATGTCTTAAAGTATGTAAAACAACTCTATTTTTTCTATCATCTTTTTTTAAATCCTTGTTAAATAATTTATTAAGTATAGGTCTCATTATTTCTTCTATAAAATATCTTTCTACTTGAATTATAGAATCATTAGCTTTAATCTCTTTCATTCTATTTTCTAATACTGATAAAAGTTCATCATCAGATATAAAGCCATTATATGTAGAAGTATTTTTAAAATCTTTTAAAACGATTTTATTAGCACTTAGTTTTATATCTTTCTTTTTTATATTCATTATTGTTCCAACTCTGCCACCAGTAGATAAACTAAGTTTTACAAATAACCATACGTCAAAAGACTCTTTTTTAACTTCCTTTAATAGTTCAAAAATCTCTTCTAATTCTAAATATCGTTCTCTTTTATTATCAAGTTTTAATCCATCAATTGAAGAGGTAGGTATTTGTCCTTTATATAAACCTTTCTTTTGAGCGTGTTTATAAATTGTTGCAATCATAAATATTAGATGATTTACTGTTCTTGGAGCAAATTTTTCTTTATATTTATTTTGTAAATTTTGAATTAAATCAGAATCTATATTTTCAGGTAAGTAATAACCTATATGTTCTTTAATATGATTTGTATATCTCGCTTTTTCTTTTTCGGATTCTTTTGTTGTATGAGCTTTATCCTCAAAATATTTTTCTGCAAAATCATCAAAAGTTAATTGTGACTTTTGTCTTGCTAGATGAGGTAAGTCTTCACCTAGTTTAATTTTTGTTGTTATCTCATTTAATTTTGTTTTACAATAAGCTTCTCTAATTCCATTTGAAAATTTACCAATTGTTTTAAGTCTTTCTTTTTTATTCTCATCAACATATCTTATTAAAAATACTTTATCTATGACTTTATTGTTTTCTGATATAATTTCTTTATAAAAGACACCTGCTGTTTTAGTTGGGATTCTTTTTGGTAAGGTTTTCATGTAATAATCCTTTGTTTTTAGTCCGACTATAGTCCGATATAAATGAGAAAAGACTATAAAATTTGGATATAAATGATTATATACTAAAAGACTTTAAGCCCCTATTAGTAGGCTGATATGATTAGATTTGATAAGAAATGATAAAATATGAAAAGGATATGAAATGGAGTGTGAATTTCCAACGATTAATTCAAATAATGAAGAGATAAAAGAGATATTTAATAATACTAAAACAATAGCTATAGCAGGTCTCTCTCCAGATACTAGTAAAGCTAGTAATATGGTTGCTAGATATTTACAAAATGCTGGATATAAAATTGTACCAATTTATCCAAAAGAAGAGACTATTTTAGGTGAAAAAGTTTATAGAAGTTTAGAAGAGATACCTTTCAAAATAGATATGGTTGATATATTTAGAAAACCTGATGCAATAGCTGCTATTGTTGATGCTTGTATAAAAAGAGGTGATATTGATACTGTTTGGACGCAGTTAGGTCTTGTAAATAACGAAGCAGGACAAAAAGCAAAGGACGCTGACATGAAAGTAGTACAAAATAAATGTACTAAAATAGAGCACGCGAGTCTTTTTTAACCTTTGTAAGAGCCTTTAAGTGTGGATTGTTCAAAAGTTCAATTTTTGCAACAGTTCCACTTTTTCCATCTGTTCTGTTTTTTAAACTAATTGTAGCACCCAATGAATCAGCAGCATTTTTTACTAAAAATAGTCCAAGACCTGCACCACTCTCTTCTCCAAATCTCTTAAATGGAGCAAATAAATCTAAAGATTCATCAATTCCAATACCTTCATCAGTTATGGTCAATACAGCTTTGTCATTGATTCTATCTAGTACAATTGCTATACTTTTATCAACAGGAGTAAATTTAATAGCATTTTGCATAAAGTTTTGAATAACTTGATTTAAAAGTGTGGGCTGAATAGAAGTAAAGAAGTTATTTACACTTGCATAATATGTTATTGTAATTTTTTTCTCAGCACTTAACATTCTAAAATCATTTGTTTTTATTTTCATGTATTGAACTAAATCTAACTCTTCAGCTTTTTCAAATTGAGCTCCCTCTTGTCTACCTATATCTAAAATAGAAGAGATCATTTTATTCATATCATTTATTTGTTGGATATTGAGTTTTAATGTATCTTGATATCTTTCTGGCTCTCTTTGTTTCATCAAAGTTACTTCATTTTTTAGTTTCATTACTGCAAGAGGTGTTTTAAGTTCATGGGCAGCACCTACAAAAAGCTCTTTTTTGAACATTACAAAGGTTTGAATTCTATTTGTAAGTTTATTAATAGAGTTTGCAAGTGCATGAAACTCTATTGGTAAGTTACTTTTATCGATTTTTGTAAGATAGTTTTCATCCATATTTGATAATTTATCAGTGATTTGAATAATAGGACGTAAAAGTGTTTTAGAGACAGTGAACGCATATAGTACAACCATGATTAAGCCACCAATAGAAAGCAAGATTACATTATTGAATATCTTGTTAAGCATTGCAATTGCATAGTTTACATTTTTGATTATTTTAATAAATTTATGGTTTTTAACATCAAATGGATATAAGATTTCTATAAAATAGTCATTGCCCTGTTTGTAGTCTTTATATTGAACTTCTGTAAGATTTTCCATTGTAATAATATCAACTACAATTCCAGAGTTTGTAATTATATTAAAGTCATCTTCTGATGATTCACTATTGATACTTATTTGGTAGATTATTTTAGCATCATTGAAAAGACTCTCTTTGATACCTTCATAGATGGTTGATTTTGTATAACCATAAAATAAAAATGAGATTGTAATAATAAAAAGTGAAGTAGCAATTATAAGTTTTTGGTAAAACTGCTTATAAATGCTTTTAAAATTCACTTTTAATAGTTCCTAATTATACAGTAGCTTCTTCATCTGTATTTGGATAACAGAATCTGTAACCTCTTCTTCTGATTGTTTCAATAGTAGAGATATTTAATGGTTTATCCATTTTTTGTCTAATTTGATTAATCGCAACTTCAATTACGTTTGGAGTAACTAATTCTGGTTCTTCCCAAATAGCATCAAGTAATTGTTCTTTTGAAACGATTTGGTCTCTATGTCTTGCTAAGTGAGTTAATACTTCAAAAGGTTTACCTTTTAATTCAATCTCTTCACCAGCATAAAGAATTTTTTCTTCATCAGGATTAATTGATAATTCATCAATTTCAATTACATTTGTTCCACCAAATCTTAATCTTGCTTCAATTCTTGCAAGTAAAATATCAAAATCAAATGGTTTTTTAATATAATCATCAGCCCCTGATTTTAATGCTTCAATTTCGCTATCTTTATCATCTCTTGCTGAGATAATTACAACTGCAGTTCTGCTACTTCTATTTTTTACGATTTTACATAATTCGATACCATCACCATCTGGTAACATCCAGTCAGTTAATACTAAATCATAGTTTCTAATATCTATAAAATATTCTGCATCCTTATAATTTTCTGCTGCATCTACTTGGTAACCAAAATCAGTTAATCCTTCTTGTAGTGTTCTGTTAAGTGTTATTTCATCTTCAATGATCAATATTCGCATTTACGTCCCTTAATTTCATATGTTAAACTTAAGTTTAATTTAATTTTCGCGAATTATATCATAAATTATTACAAATTTAAAGGGTTTTTAAGCTAAATGTCAAAATTTCTAAAAGTTTCACATAAGTTATTTTTAAAATAGGCTTACTAGATGATTAACCCTCTATTAATAAAAAATAGGTAAAATACTTACTATAACAAATTTAAGGATATTAGATGAGAAAAACAATTTTAAGTGTTGTAACTGCTTTAGCATTGACAGCTTCTACTTTAAGCGCAGCTGAAACTTTAGCGTCTGTAAATGGAGAAGAGATAACTACTCAAGACGTTGCCCAACTTTTAAGAGGTCAAAATGTTCAATTTGAAGCACTTCCTAAAGAGTCAAAAGATAAAGTTATTCAACAATTAATTGAAAAAAGACTTTTAACACAAAAAGCACAAAAAAGTGGTATCGATAAAGATGCAAAATATAAAGAAGCTTTAGGCAAAATCAAAGAAGATTTAGCTTTAGAATTATGGATGCAAAAAGAGTTTGTAAAAGTAAAAGCAAGTGAGTCTGAACAAAAATCATTTTACGAAAAAAATAAAGATAAGTTCAAAACACCTGATACTTTAGAAGCAAGACATATCTTATTAAAAACTGAAGCAGAAGCAAAAGATATAATTTCAAAAATAGATATTGCAAAAAATAAAAAAGGTTCTTTTGAAGAGTTAGCTAAAAAATTCTCTATAGGACCAACAAAAGAAAAAGGTGGTTATTTAGGTAAATTTCAAGCTAAGCAAATGGTACCTGAGTTTTCAGCAGCTGCAATAAAGCTAAAAAAAGGTGAATACACAAAAACTCCTGTTAAAACACAATTTGGTTATCATGTTATTTACTTAGAAAATAAAGAGGTAGCTCAAACTTTACCTTTTGAAAAAGTAAAAGCTAAAATAGCTCAATTAATTGTTCAAGAAAAATATGGAAAAATCATAAAAGAAGAAGTTGAGAAATTAAAAAAAGATGCTAAAATAGTAATCAAATAACTAGGAGAATGAATTGTCAGTTTTAAATATTGTTAAGCCAGGTGTATTAAGTGGGAGTGAAGCACACAAACTTTTTGAATATGCAAAGGAACACTCTTTTGCAATACCTGCTGTAAATGTTGTAGGTACTGATTCAGTTAATGCAGTTTTAGAAGCTGCTGCAAAAGTTAATTCACCAATAATTATTCAATTTTCAAATGGTGGAGCTGGTTTTTTTGCAGGTAAGGGTTTAAAAGATCCAAATGCAGCAATTTATGGTGCGATTTCTGGAGCTATGCATGTTCATGCTTTAGCTGAAGCATATAAAGTACCTGTTATTTTACATACTGACCATGCAGCAAGAAAACTTTTACCTTGGATTGATGGTTTAATTGAAGCTGGTGAATCTTTTTATTCTAAGCATGGTAAACCTCTTTTTACTTCACACATGCTTGATCTTTCAGAAGAGAGTTTAGAAGAGAATATTAGTACTTGTGTAGAATATTTTAAAAGAATGAAAACTATTAATATGATGATAGAAATAGAGCTTGGTATTACAGGTGGAGAAGAAGATGGTGTTGATAATAGCGATATTGACAATGCACTTCTTTATACACAACCAGAAGAAGTATGTTATGCCTACGAGCAATTAAAAGAGGTCTCACCTCATTTTACTATTGCTGCATCTTTTGGAAATGTACATGGAGTATACAAGCCAGGAAATGTCTCTTTAAGCCCTAAGATTTTAGATAATTCTCAAAAATATATTTCTCAAAAACATAATATCTCTGAAAAATCAATAAACTTTGTTTTTCATGGTGGTTCTGGTTCTGCTATAGAAGAGATAAGAGAAGCTATTGGTTATGGTGTTATTAAAATGAACATTGATACAGATACACAATGGGCATTTTGGGATGGGGTAAGAGCTTTTGAATCTAAAAACCATGATTATTTACAAGGTCAAATTGGTAATCCTGATGGTGATGATAAACCAAATAAATCTTACTATGATCCAAGAAAATGGTTAAGAGCTGGAATGGAAACAATGATAGCTAGACTTGAAGTTGCCTATTCAGATTTACAAGCATTAAACAAGAATTAATCTATAAAAACTTATAATCCCAAGCTAGTTTACAAACTAGCTTGTGTGCCGCTATGGTGAAACTGGTAAACACGTCGGATTCAAAATCCGGTGACCTCGGTCTTGTCGGTTCAAGTCCGACTAGCGGTACCACCTCGATTTTATCGTAACTCTTATCAAAAGTATTGTTACTTTCTTAAACATTGTTTTTTACTACTCGGCAGTAACTCGGCAGTCATTCTAATTACATTATTAATTCTTATGTTTGCTTTTTATTTTTAAGTATTCCATATCAGATGTTTTTCTTTTGGTTGGGCATAAAGATATCCTTGTGAATAATCTATTCCTAACTCTATAATTAGCTCTGCTAACTTATCATTATCTACAAACTCTGCAACGGTTTTTATGTTATTTATTTTAGAGAACTCAACAATTAATTTTATGATATTTATATTATCTTGATTGTTTAGAAGGTTTTGAATAAGACTTCCATCTATCTTGATAAAATCAGGTCTAAGCTTTAGAACATTGTTCCAATTTGAATATCCCGAACCAAAGTCATCTATTGCAATTTTTGCACCAAATTTTCTTATTTGTTCAGTAAATTGGATTAAAATCTCATAGTTCATGATATTTTCAGTCTCTAAGAATTCAATAGTTAAACGTTTTGCAACTTGGGGATTGGCTTCTAGCATTTTAAAGATATATTTATTTGTATTGGCATTTATAATATCAATATAAGACAAGTTTATCGAAAACTCATCTGATATATCTTTAAAATCCTCAAATGTATGTTTTAAAATCTCTTCTGTTATTTTGTGATAAAGTTTAAACTTTTTTGCAACGTCAATAAAAAAATAAGGGCTAATTAAAGTATCTTCTTGTTTTATTCTAACTAGTGCTTCATATTTATAAGTAGTCTTGCTTGCATTATCATAAATAGCTTGATAAACAGGAATTACATTATTGCTACTAAATCCTTCTTTAAGTGTGTGAAGCATCTTTAGTGAATCTGATTTTGAATCTAGTTCTTCTGTATAATTATAGATACTTTTATGAATAGAGTTTCTAGCAAAATGTAAAGCAGATACAGCAGTAAGATATTTAGGATATGTACTTGAATATGCAAGATTTAAATGTATTGTAAATTCATAATTATCTAGGGTAAAACTTTTTTTCTCAAATGTTAACTTTATAGTTCTTAATAGTTCTGTAACATTGTTATGATTAGAATAGAATGCAAATTCATCTCCATATATTCTAAAAAGCTCTTCATCTGTATTTTCTTTTACTATTTTTTTAAGCTCATTTGCAACCAATACTAGGAGTTTATCAGCTTTTTTAAAGCCTAAATATTTATTAAATACCGAAAAATCAATTATGTTTAGCAGTATTACGTATTTGTATTTATTTTCATTATATTGTAAAAAAGCAGTTCTATTTTTTAATGAAGTAAGGGAATCTGTTTCATGGTTTAGTATAAGTTCTTTTTTTATATTATTTAAATCTTTAACTTTTTTAAATGAATATAATGCCAAAGCAATCAAAATAGATATAAAAATAATAAAGTATTGACCTAATTGGTATTCTTCATGAGCTCTGGTAAAGTTATAAATTAAATCAAATAAATCTAGATAAATTAAAATTGGAGAAATAATTATAATTAGTAAAGTAAGTATTATCTCATCTTTATAGTCTTTAAACATAATGAACCTTTTTTAAAAAAACCAACCATTGTATCGAAGTATCTTTAAGTATGTATAAATAAATAATTTTATTTTAATTTCTAGGTTCTTCTTTTTCTGTAATTAAAGCTAAGTTGTTTAAATCATATTTTTGTAGTAAATCTAAGACTTTTACTACTCTTTTGTATTCAACCTTTTCATCAATTCTTACTATTAAAGGTTTTGTTTTATCTTTTACTTCTTTTAAGTTATCTTCTAAAGACTCAAAAGATACCTCTATTCCTTTTATGGCTAGTTTTGTAGGTGAAAGTTCTATAAAAATATCATCTTTTGATACTTCTGATTCTTTTGCACTAGATTTTGGTAAATCCAATACTAATGCTAACTCCTCTTTTTTAAATACAGAAGTTACAATAAAAAATATAAGTAAGATAAACACCACATCAATAACAGGGGTTAAGTCTACTCCTAAACTCTCTCTTCTTTTCATAAAGCAATAATCTCTTTTTTTGCTTTTAGTTCTATGGCATCTATTTGTGAGATAAAGTGATTATACGCTATATGGTGTGGTATGGCAACAATAAGTCCTGCAATTGTAGTAATAAGTGCTATTGAAATCCCATTAGAGAAAATACTAGGATCCCCTAAACCATTTTGAGTAATTGATTCAAAAGATTTAAATACTCCATATACAGTACCAAGTAGTCCTAGAAGTGGGGCTATTGAGGCTATGTTTTTTACATATGTTAAGCCTGTTTCTAGTTTTTTTACTTCATATTCTATTTGAGCATATATTGTAAGACCGTTTTGAGTGTTAACTTTGTCTCTTACTTTTTTTACCATTGCATTTTTTCGTGGTAGTGTTAAAAACTTCCAAATAATAATTGTAAATCCTATAATATTTAAGAAAATAAGAATATAAACAATAATCCCACCCTTATCAACATATTGCATTAAATCCATAGAATACTCCAATTTTTTTTGTTATTTTAGTATAATAAGTTTAATGAAATACATAAACTCACCCATAAGTACAATAAATTTTAAAAATCGTCAGATATTTATAAAAAGAGATGATTTGCTTGATACCCACTTTTCAGGCAATAAAGCTAGAAAGTTTTACTACTTTTTAAATCATGATTTTAAAGGTATAAAAAAAATCATCTCTTTTGGTTCTGCCCAAGCAAACTCTTTGTACTCCCTATCTGTTTTAGCCAAAATAAAAAACGTAAAGCTTGATTTTTATGTTTCCCATATAGCAAGATATCTAAAAGAGAATCCTCAAGGAAACTACAAAGAAGCCTTAAGTAATGGGGCTAACATAATAGAACTTAATCAAAATGAATTATCCACACAAGAGTATATAGAAAATCATATCTTAAAAAACGAAAAAGATTATATTTATATAGAAGAGGGAGGAAGAGTAAAAGAGGCAGAATATGGAATCAAAATATTAGCCAATGAGATAAATAGATGGGCAAAAGAGAATAAAAAAGAAAAACTAAAAATATTTTTGCCAAGTGGGACGGGAACTACTGCACTATTTTTGCAAAAACATTTGAATTTTGAAGTGATAACTTGTGCTTGCGTTGGTGATGAAGAGTATTTGAAAAAACAGTTTTTACAATTAAATAGTGATGAATCAAAACATCCAACTATACTAAAAAACAAAAAAAAGTATCATTTTGGAAAACTTTATAAAGAGTTTTATGAAATACATATAGAACTTCTAAAAGAGACTAATGTAAAGTTTGACTTACTTTATGACAGCTTAGGCTGGCTAAATTTGATATCATCAGATTGTTTTTACAATGATGAGTTTATATATATACACCAAGGTGGGATATTAGGCAATAAAAGCATGATAAAACGATATGAAAATAAATATATTTAAGTTTAAATCTACTAGAATACCTAATGCAAAAACAAATTAAATTACTTTTTATATTATTTTTATCTCTCTTTTCTGCTTTGTATGCCAAAGATTTAGAAAAAGTCTCTATTCAATTAAATTGGAAATATCAATTTGAATTTGCTGGATTTATTGCAGCTTATGAAAAAGGTTATTATAAAGAGCTTGGATTTGATGTTGAAATACGTGAATATGAAAGTAAAATAAATGTAATTAATGAAGTGAAAAACAAAAAAGCTGATTTTGGAGTTTATGATTTATCTTTATTAGAATATTATGATGAAAAAAAGCCATTAATGCTATTAGCTAATTATATGAAAAAGTCTGCACTAGTATTTGTTGCAAAACAAGATATTATTACTCCCTATGATTTTAAAAATAAAATAATTATGGCAGAAAAAAGTCAACTAGATAAATCTATTTTATTAGAGTTACTTAAAAAGTTTGAAATAAAAAAATCTGATTTTAAAGAGATAAAAAATCATGATTTTTCTCCTGAAAGTTTTATAAGTGGCAATATAGACATCATGACAGCTTATTTATCAAACGAATTATATAAAATCAAAAAATCAAAAGTACCTTATACTTTAATTGACCCCGCAAACTATGGACTATACAACTTTAGCTTGAATCTATTTACCTTAAGAGATAGTGCCTTATCAAATCAAGACAAAATGAAGAAAATCATTGAAGCAACAAACAGAGGTTGGAAATATGCCTTTGAACATAAAAAAGAGTTGGTTGATATAATTTATAATAAATACTCTAAGTTAAAATCAAAAGATGCCTTACTTTTTGAAGCAGTTGAAATAGAAAAACTAATGATGCCAAATCTATATGAACTTGGTAGTATTAGGGATGAATTAGTAAAAGATATTTTATCAAAACTTGAAGAGTTTCATGCAAGTGCAAATGTAAATATCAATGATATTGTATTTAATACAAAAGATTTTAAATCAAATAATATTTTAACTAATGAGGATAAAAGATATTTAAATAGTAAAAGAAAAATCAATGTCTGTATAGATCCAAATTGGCTACCTTTTGAAAAAATAGAAAATGGAAGACATATAGGGATAAGTAGAGAATATATGGATTATTTTCAATCTGTATTAAAAAGACCAATAAACTTAATTCAAACAAAAACTTGGAGTGAAAGTCTAGAAAAGTTTAAAGCAAAAGAGTGTGATATTTTATCTTTAGCTATGGAAACAGATAATAGAAAAAAATATGCAAATTTTACAAAACCATATATCTCATCTCACTTTGTAGTAGCAACAAAAAATGAAGAGATTTTTATACCAGATATGGAAAGTATTATAGGTAAAAAGAAGTTAGCTGTAGTAAAGGGCTATGCAATAATTGACTTGCTGAAAAGAAGATATAAATATGAAAATATTATTGAAGTAGATTCTGTAAAAGAGGGCTTGGAAAAAGTTGCAAAAGGTGAGGTTTATGGATTTATTGATTGTCTAGCATCTATTGGTTATGAAATACAAAAAAACTTCATTGGGGAACTTAAAATTGCAGGAAAATTTGATAATTCCTTAGACTTAAGTATTGCTGTTCAAAAAGATGATTTAGCTTTATTGGAGATTTTTAATAAGGTTATAAAAAATATTTCTGAAGATAAAAAGCATGAGATATATAATAAATGGGTAAATGTAAAGTTTGATAGTGGGATAGATTATTCTATAATTTGGAAAATAGTTTTAGGCTTTTTGATTATCTTACTTTTAATAGGCTATAGGCAAAAAGAGTTACTCTCTAAAAACAGAAAAATAGAAGAGCAAAAAAATAAATTAAAAGAGAGTAATAATCAATTTAAAAGAATACAAAAGGAGCTTGAAAAGACTTTAAAAAGTTTTGAGACACTTTTAAGTTCTACTATGGATTCTATTTATGTTGTTGAAAAAAATATTTGTATAGATACAAATGAAAATGGTGTATCTTTATTAGGTTTCCAAAATAAACGGGATCTAATAGGACAAAATATATTTAAATTTATTGAAAATAGTGGAAAGAAAGATATTCTTAAAAATCTATATGAAAACCATGAACCCTTTGAAATAAATATAAAAGATAAAGACAGAAAAATAATTCCATCTCTTGTAAAAGTAAATACAACTAATTTTGAAGGTAAGGCTGTATATATTATTAGTGTCATTGACCTAAGAGAGATAAAAGAAAAAGAGATGATTTTTTTCAGACAGTCTAAAATGGCTGCAATGGGGGAAATGATTGGAAATATTGCCCACCAATGGAGACAGCCCTTAAGTGTAATTAGTGCAGTTTCTACAGGACTTAAATTAAGGCTTTCTTTAGGTGAATATGAAATTAAAAGTGTTCTTTCTTCTTTAGATAACATGAATGAATCTGCACAATATTTATCTCAAACAATAGATGATTTTAGAAATTTTTATAAAACAGATAAAGAAAAGACTTATGTTATTTCAAATCAAATTATTGATAAAAATAAGAATTTGATTGGTAGTTCTTTAAAAGATAATGGCATTGAATTTATTATTAAAAATAGCTGTGAAGGCTTAGAGGTAAATACATATTTAAATGAACTTATTCAAGCTACAGTAAATATTTTCAACAACGCAAAAGATGCATTACTTTTAAATAATAAAGAAGGTGAAAGATTTATCTTTTTTGAACTTTACCAAAAAGATGATTATTTAGTTCTTTCTATTAAAGACAATGCAGGTGGAATTTCTTTAGATATCAAAGATAAAATTTTTGAACCATATTTTACTACAAAACATAAAAGTAATGGCACAGGGATTGGTCTTTATATGACCCACCAAATAATTGAAAACCATATTGATGGAAAAATTGAAGTATTAAATGAAGAGTACACTTGGGAAAATAAAAAACTTAAAGGTGCCAATTTTCTAATTTATATACCTACAGCTTAAACTTTTACTTTTATTTAGCTATAATCGCAAGTTATGAATAAGAACAATATTATACTAATCGGTTTTATGGGTGTAGGTAAGGGTACCATTGCACGAGCTTTTTTTAAATATAGTGGTAGATTTTCAATAGATACAGATGATTTAATTGAGAGTATCACAAAAAAGAAAGTTAAAACAATTTTTAAAGATGAGGGAGAACCTTACTTTAGGGACTTGGAAAAACAATGTGCTTTATGGCTAGAGAAGTCAATTACAAACACTGTTATATCTACAGGTGGTGGGTTTTATAGACAAGAAAATATTAAAAATATTGGAAAAGTCATTTATCTAAAATCTTCTTTTGAGGGTATTCTTAAAAGAATCAACAATGCTCCAAATGCAAAACAAAAACTAGCAAAAAGACCACTTCTTAAAAACTTAGATGAAGCAAGAAAACTTTATGATACAAGAGTAAAAGAGTATGAAAAGGTAGCTGATTTTACTCTTGATGTAGAAGATAGAGATATTGAAGAGATTTTAAAAGAATTAACCAGTATGTGTGAATGAGGATTAAATGAAAATAATAAATACTACAGATTCAAATTTCAAAAAAGAGTTTGAAAATATATTAGCAAGAGCAAAAACTGATATAAAAGGTGTTTCTGCAATTGTTACAAATCTTATTGAAGAGATTGTTGATAATGGAAATATGGCTATTAAAGGGCATATTTCTAAGTTTGATAAATGGGAAGTTCAAGATGATAATGATTTAGAAATATCACTTGATGAGATGAAAAAAGCCTATGAAAATATTGATGATGAGTTAAGAAAGTCACTTCATACTGCATATGATAGAATTAAAGCTTACCATGAAAAACAACTTCCAAAATCATGGATTGATTTTGAGAAAAATGGAAGTATATTAGGGCAAAAAGTTACTGCAGTTGATAGAGCAGGGCTTTATATTCCTGGTGGAAAAGCTGCATATCCAAGTAGCTTACTTATGAATGCAATTCCTGCAATTGTTGCAGGTGTTGAAGAAATAGTAGTATGTACACCAACACCAAATAATGAAATCAACGAATTATTACTTGCAGCTTGTCACATCTGTGGAATCAAAAAAGCCTTTAAAGTTGGAGGTGCTAGTGCAATTGCTGCTATGGCTTATGGAACTGAGACTATTCCAAAGGTTGATGTGATTACAGGTCCTGGAAATATTTTTGTTGCAACTGCTAAAAAGTTGGTTTTTGGTGAAGTAAATATTGATATGATAGCAGGACCTAGTGAGATTGGGATTTTAAGTGATGCTAGTGCAAATCCTAGATTTTTAGCTATTGATTTACTTTCACAAGCAGAACATGATGAAATGGCAAGTTCTATTATGATAACAACATGTGATAAAGTAGCAGAGCTTACTTCAATAGAGGTTGATAGATTTTTAGAAGAGCTAAGTAGACGAGAAATAGCTAAGAAATCTATAGATGAGAGAGGTGTTATAATAATCGCAAAAGATATGGAAGAAGCTATAAAATATATGAATGATATAGCACCAGAGCACTTAGAAGTTATGACAAATAATGCCTTTGAATTATTACCAAAAATAAAACATGCAGGGGCTATTTTCCTAGGTAAAAATACACCTGAGCCAATAGGTGATTATATAGCAGGTCCAAATCATACCCTTCCAACAGGAAGTACAGCTAAGTTTTATAGTCCACTAAATGTAGAAAACTTTTTGAAAAAATCTTCAATCATAAGTTTTTCTCAAGAGGCAATTGATGAGCTTGGTGAAGCTTGTGCATTATTAGCAGATACAGAAGGGCTAACAGCCCATGCAAAATCTGTAAGAGTGAGATTAGAAAAATAATATGGATGATATTTTATTTGGAACACCTAAATCAAAATTTTTAGATGTAGTAAAACACGCTTCAAGCGAAGTCGTAAGTGATGAATTAGATAAGATATTGGAAAAATATGCAGCAATGGAATTACTTTTATCAAAAGATAAAGGTGAGACTTATGATGTAAATGAAGATATAAACTCTTTTGTTTTAGAAAACCTAGATGAGGTAGCTAAAGTAAAAGATGATTTGTATATTGAGTTTACTGGTGAAATTATTTGTAGATTAGATTCATAAGGTATTTTGTGGAAGAATTAAAAATAGTAAAAGATAAAATCTTAGAGTTTGTAAAAGAGTGTGATGATGAAAAGAGTGTAGAACTTTTTGGTCATTTGGCAACAGGAAAAATGTTACGGTCAAAATTAATACTTAAAATTGCAGGAGTTAATGAAGAGTCTATAAAATTATGTGCAATAGTTGAGATGATTCATGCGGCATCACTTTTACATGATGATGTGATTGATGAGGCAGATACTAGAAGAGGAAGCCCTTCTGTAAATGCTTTATATGACGATAAAACTGCAATTATGTTTGGAGATGTTTTATACTCTAAAGCCTTTACTGAACTTTCACAAATGAATAGAAAAATAGCTTACAATATCTCAAGTGCCGTTACTAAGTTAAGTATTGGTGAGATGATGGATATTGATTTAACACAAACTTTTAACACAGACTATAAAAAATACCTTGATATGATTTACAAAAAAACTGCATCTTTAATAGAAGCAAGTGCTGCAAGTGCTGCAATTTTAGCAAATAAAGATGAAGAGATATATGCTTTATATGGAAAAAACTTAGGTCTTGCCTTTCAAATGATTGATGATATTTTAGATATTACCCAAGATGCAACAACTCTAGGAAAACCAGCAATGTTTGATTTTGTAGAAGGGAAAGCCACTATTCCATACTTGCTATTACATCAAAGATTGGATGACAAAACAAAATTAGAATCACTTTTCAAAAAAGAGTTAAATGAAGAAGAGACTCTTTGGATAAAACAACAAATGGAAAGAACAGATTCTTTAAATGATGCTATTTCTCAAGCAAAAGCTTTAGGAAGAGAAGCAATCATGATTTTAGAAGACGAAAACTCTGAAGGTCTTGTAAAAATCATGAAAGAAATGATAGAAAGAGAGTTTTAACAATGAATTATTTAAGTATCTCTTTTACCCACAAAAATACAGATATACAAACAAGAGAAAAGATTGCTTTTTCAAATGAAAGCTCTGTTGAGACTTTTTTAAAAAGTGTAAAGTCAGATGAGTCTATTGATGAGGTAGTATTATTATCTACCTGTAATAGGGTAGAGATAATTACTACCTCTTCAAACATCAAGAAATCAAAAGAGAAAATTTTTCAAATATTGGCAAAATATTCAGGGCTTGATTATGAAAACCTATTAGAAAGAGCTGATATTTATGATCGTACAAGTGCAATACATCATCTTTTTTCAGTAGCTTCTGCCTTAGATTCTCTTGTTATTGGTGAGACTCAAATAGTGGGTCAATTAAGAGAAGCATTTAGATTGTCTTTATCTAAAGGGTATTGTAGTAAAAGTATTTCAAAAGCTATGAATTATGCTTTCAAGTGTGCTGCTAGTGTAAGAAATGAGACTAGTTTAGGAACAGGTTCTGTTTCAGTGGCGTCAACAGCTGTTGCAAAAGCAAAAGATATTGTTCAAAATACAAGTGGCGTAAAGGCTTTAGTTATTGGAGCTGGAGAGATGAGTGAGCTTACAATGAAGCATTTGCATAAAGCTGGCTTTGATATTGTTCTTACAAGTAGAGATATAAAAAAAGCACAAATGCTAGTTGATACTTTTGACTTTGAAGTAAGTGTTGAACCATATGAAAATTTAGAAAAACTTTTAAATGAAATACCAATAATGATCACAGCAACGGCAGCTCCATATCCAATTATAAAAGAAAACATGGTAAGAAATTGTTCTTTTAGTAGATATTGGTTTGATATTGCAGTACCAAGAGATATAGAAGAGATAGAGAGCTCAAACTTAAAAATATATGCGGTTGATGATTTACAAGAGATAGTAAACTCAAATATGACACTAAGAGCCGAACAAGCAAAAAGAGCATATCAAATCGTTAATCAAGAATCAGAAGAGTTTTTTAAATGGCTAAAATCACTTGAAGTAGAACCTGTAGTAAAACATCTTTATACAAAAGCAGATGATGTAATTGAAAAGAAACTTCAAAATGCTATAAAAAAAGGTTTTGTAAAAGCAGAAGATGAAGAGAACATTAAAAAACTTTGTCAAACAGTTTTAAATGAATTTTTACATGAACCAACAACAAAGTTAAAAAAGATTTCAAAAGATGTTGAGTGCGATATAATCTTAGGGACAGTACAATCAGTATTTGGCTTAGAGAGTAAATCAAACTCTATTCAAAAATGTGATCAAGTAATAAAATTTAATAATTAGGAATATAAATGAAATTTTCTCAAATGTTTATACCAACTACAAAAGAAGCACCAAAAGATGCAACTTTACCATCTCATCAGTTTTTAATCAGAGCTGGATTTATCAATCAAGAAGGTGCTGGTTTATATAATTTTATGCCTTTAGGAAAGATAGTATTAGACAAAATTAGAGCTGTTGTAAAAGAAGAGTTAGATAATGCAGGGCTTAATGAAGTTCAATTGTCATTTGTAACACCAACTACGCTTTGGGAAGAGAGTGGTCGTGCATCTAAAATGGGTCTAGAGATGCTTCGAATCAAAGATAGAAAAGGTAGTGATTTTGTTTTAAGTCCTACAAATGAAGAGGCAATGGTAAATTTAGTAAAAAATAGAGTTACTTCATATAAAGATTTACCTGTTCATTTATATCAAATCAATACAAAGTTTCGTGATGAAGCACGTCCTAGATTTGGACTTATGAGAGGAAGAGAATTTTTAATGAAAGACTCTTATTCTTTCCACTCTAGTGAAGAGGATATGATTAGAGAATTTAATCTTATGGAAGAGACTTATAAAAAGATTTTTACAAGATTAGGTTTAGAGTTTCGTGTAGTTGCAGCAGATAGTGGTGCAATTGGTGGAAGTGGAAGTAAAGAGTTTATGGTATTGGCAAATTCAGGTGAAGATACAATAGTTGTATGTGAAGATTGTGAATATGGTGCTAATATTGAAGCAGCTACAAGAGCAAAAAAAGAGACTAAAAACTGGTATGAGCTTACTGCTGAAAATATAAAAATGGAAAAAGTATTAACTGAGGGGATGAAAACTATTGAAGATGTTTCAAACTTTTTAAGTACTCCAAAAGCTCAATCAATAAAAGCAGTAATTAAAAAAGCGATATATGAAGAGAAAGAAGAAGTAGTAGTTTTCTTTGTAAGAGGAAATGACGAACTGGAAGAAACAAAAGCTACAAATGCAGTTGATGCCTTAGAACTTCTTGATGCAAATGATGCTGATATTTTAGATGCTGGTTTAGTTGCTGGATATTGTGGACCATTTAATTTACCTGAAAATATAAATTTTGTTATTGATAATGAATTAAAGGATGAAGTTGGATTAGTTTGTGGTGCAAATGAAATTGACTATCATTTTACTGGAACTGACTTAACTACATTAAAAGATGTGAAATATTTTGATTTAATTGCTGTTCAAGAAGGAGATATTTGTTCTTGCTGTGGCGGAAAACTTATCCATACAAAAGGGATAGAAGCTGGGCATATTTTTCAACTTGGAACTAAATATTCAGAACCTCTTGGAGCAAACTTTTTAGATGAAAATGGTAAGTCTAAACCTTTTGTTATGGGAACATATGGAATAGGTGTATCTAGACTTGTAGCAACAGTGGTTGAACAACATCATGACGATAAAGGTTGTATTTGGACGAAAGAAACAGCTCCTTTTATGGTTGATATTATAGTTTCAAATGCAAAAAAAGAAGAAGAGTTGAGTGCTGGTAAAAAGATATATAATGATTTGAAAATAGCAGGGATTTCTACTATTTTAGATGATAGAGTAAATGCAAGATTTGGATTTAAAATGAGTGATTTTGAACTTATTGGATTCCCTTATGCAGTTGTAGTTGGTAAAAAACTGCCAGATGGTATGGTAGAAATAGTAAATAGAAAAACTTTAGAAAAAGAAGAAGTATCTTTAGATGAAGTTGTAAACAGATTAAAAAAACTAATATAAGGATTTTAAGATGGCAAGTAGTGTAGAAACTGTCTCAGATGTGATTGCTCTTTATTCTTTAAATGTAGCAATGGCAATTGTGATATTTGTTGTTGGTAAGTGGCTAGCTAAAAAAGTTGCGAACTTATTGACGGCTATGATTAAAAGAAATCCAAAATTTGACGAAACACTTGTAAACTTTTTTGATGACATTATTTATTATGTATTAATTGTAGTTGTTATTTTAACTGCATTAGAGCAACTAGGGGTTGAATCAACTTCCTTTCTAGCTATTCTTGGGGCAGCTGGTCTAGCTGTTGGTTTAGCACTTAAAGATTCATTATCAAACTTTGCCTCTGGTGTTATGATTATATTTTTTAAACCTTTTAAAATAGGAGATTTTGTAACTGCTGGTGGAGTAAGTGGTACTATTACTGAAGTTCACTTATTTAATACAGAGTTTACAACGCCAGATAATCAAAAAGTTTTAGTGCCAAATGGAGCAATTACAGCTGGAAGTATAGTAAACGTAAATGCTCATGCTAAAAGAAGAGTTGACTTGACTATTGGTGTTGGTTATGGTGATAACTTAAAAATAGTAAAAGATATCATCACAAATATAGTACAATCAAATGATAAAGTTTTAAAAGATGAAGCAATCACAATTGCTGTTTCAGAACTAGGTGATTCATCAGTAAACTTTGTAGTTCGAGTTTGGGTTAATACACCTGATTTTTGGGCTGTAAAATGGGCATTAATCGAAGAGATTAAAAACACATTTGATAAAGAAGGAATCTCTATTCCTTTCCCTCAAAGAGATGTGCATATTATCAACGAAAAAAACTAGTATCAAGTTACCTTCTACTCTAACCAAGATACTAAAACTTCTACAAGAAAAAGGTGCAAAGCCTATTCTTGTAGGAGGGTGTGTTAGAGACCATTTCTTAAACCTACAAATAAAAGATTATGACATAGAAGTTTTTTATATAGAAAACTTTGAAACTCTCACAAAATATTTAGAACAATTTGGAAAAGTGAAACTTGTAGGCAAATCCTATGGGGTTTTAAAACTTAGTGTTGATGACCAAGAGTATGATTTTGCCCTTCCTAGAGTTGAAAAAAAAGTAGCTAAAGGGCACAAAGGCTTTGAAGTTATTAGTAATAGCCATTTAAGCTTCAAAGAAGCAGCTATAAGAAGAGATTTTACAATAAACGCCTTAGGGTATGATTTTATAAAAGATGAGTTTTTAGACCCCTTTGATGGCTTAAAAGACTTGGAAAATAAAACTTTAAAACATATTGATGATAATAGTTTTATTGAAGATCCTTTGCGAGTTTATAGAGCTGTTCAATTTGCCTCAAGATTTGATTTTACATTAGAAAATAAAACTTTTGATTTGTGTAAAAAGATGGTTTTAAAAGGTGATTTAGATGAGTTGCCAAAAGAGCGTATTTTTGAAGAGCTAAAAAAACTCTTTTTAAAGTCACCCAAGCCCTCAATTGGATTTGAACTTTTAAAAGAATTAGAGATTTTGAACTATTATTTAGAGTTACAAGCACTAATTGGCTGTGAACAAGAAAAAGAATATCATCCAGAAGGAGATGTTTGGGTTCATACTCTTATGACTTTAGATGAAATGGCAAAATTAAAAACAGGTAATGAATATAAAGATTTAGTTCTATTCTTTGCAATACTTTGTCATGATTTTGGAAAACCACTTTGTACAAAAATTATAGATGGAAAAATAACTTCTCACAAACATGAGTCGCTTGGAATTGAACCTACAATATCTTTTTTAGAAAAATTGACAAATGATAAAAAACTCATAGCTGATGTTCTTCCTTTAGTTAAAAATCATCTTTCACCTTTTCAATTATACTTGCATAATAGTAGTGATAAGGCAGTAAAAAGATTGTCTTTAAAAGTTGATATAGAGATGCTGTGTTTAGTATGTTTGGCTGATTGTTTAGGGCGAAACATAGAAGATAAATACAAATGTCATGAAGCAATTTCATGGCTTAAAAATAAAGCTTTACATTTAGAAGTAAGTAATGAAGGACCTAAACCTATTGTTATAGGAAAAGATTTGATTAAATTAGGTTATAAGCCAGGAGTTTTGTTTAAAGAGATTTTAGATTTTGCTTTTAATTTACAAATTGATGAAAATAAAGAAAAAGAAGAGATATTAAAGTTAATTATTAATAAATATGGAAAATAGTAAATATATATTTGGAATAGATACATAATATAAAAAAGGCTAAAAAACCCTTTTTATATTAAAATTTGTAAGAAACATAAAGTCTTGATCTATAGCTTTCTGTAGATATATTGTTATAATCTGCGAAAACAAACTTAGCTGATAAGTTTTTATCAAAATTGTATGTTGCAATATAGTCTGTCTCTGATTTTCTATCAGTATTACCTGTTTTCCATGCAGCATGCATCAAATCAAATGATAAACCATCAGTGATTTTGTATCCGGCAGATAATTTATAAGCATCTGTATCAGCAGAATAAACACCACCATAAATCCAAGACCAAGTATAAAGATAATCAGCACCATTTCCTAATCCATTTACTATATCTGCTTCATCATCTACTTTAGAATATGCTGCACCTAAAGATAGTTTACCAAAATTTGCAGTTAGGTTTAAACCATAAGCACTACCATCAGAGTTAGTCGCACTTCCATCATCAGATTGATATGTTTGTGCTGATATTGTAAAAGGTGTCAAATTATATGAAGCATCTGCATAAAATGCTTTAGCATCATTAGAAGTAATAACATCTACAACAGCATATTGAGCTGATAAAGTTAAATTCTTAACTGATGTATTTTTAATATAAAGTGTATATGCACCATCCATATTTATTGAAGCAAAGTTTACAGCAGGAACATTACTACCAAAATCAGAAACATCTTTAATTTGTGTTCCATTCGTCGCTATATCAGTTCTTCCTTGAAACTTATCAACATATGCTGCAACTAAAGTTGTATTTGGAATATCCGTATTTGATAAAACAATACCTTCAAAAGATTCTTTAAAGATTCTAGAACCAGAACCTGCAACTAGAGGTGTAGATATATATTGTCTACCAACCTTACCAGTTGTATTCTCTCTTGTATATTCTAAATATGCTTGCGAAGCAACTGCACCAGAAACATTTTGGTCACTGTTATATGCAGTAGGACTTTTATCTAGATCATCAGAAGTTACAGTTGCTGCTTGAAATGTAACACCAGCTTTTAAACCATAGTATGAGCCTGTAACAAAAGATAAGTTACCACCATTTGTCCAAATACCAACTTTATCATGAGAAGTTCCAACTTCTTTTTGAAAATATTGAGATTTAATCTCTCCACTTATTTTACCTTCTTCAAAAGCTTTTGCAATTGTATCTGCACTAAATGCTTGAGTTGTAATTAGTGCTAAACTAGCAACTAAGCTTAATTTTGTTAATTTCTTCATTTAATCCCTTTCTTTTGTTAAAATTAATAGTTCCTCTTTTTACCTACTAATCTTAAATTCTAAAATTTTCTTAAAGTAAATACACATGTATACTTTACTATAGAAGAAAATTTTGACGTTCGAATGTATCCACTGGTGAATAGGCATATGACGGAATATAAAGAGGACATATGGGGTGTCTTTTAAATATGCCTACTCACCAGTAGATACAAAACAATAAATTATTTTTTAAGTAAAATTCTTCTTTCAAATAAAGCATCCATATCATCATGGATTTTTGAATCAATATCTAAAAATATCAATTTCTCTTTATTTAGTTGTTTAATATTTTTTAATCCCATTACAGCCAATAAACTTTTCATACTTTTTAAAACATTATTGTGATAGTTTTTTATATAGTTTGAATGTTTATTTACAAAATAATGTCGTCTTTTTTTAATATCTTGTGTTGCCAGTCCTACGGGACATTGATGTTTTGTTGCCCCAGAACAATACCTTGCACGTATACATCCTGCACTCATCATAAAACCTCGTGCAATTTGTACAAAATCTGCTCCTAAACATAAAGTAATTACAACATCATCAGGGGTCAATATCTTCCCACTTGCAGATATTTTGACATGCTCTCTTACTCCATAGTCTTTTAACACTTTATCAACTAGATATAAAGCATCTCGTATATCCATTCCAATTCTTTCCATCATCTCTAAGGGTGCTGTAGCACTACCTCCACTACCTCCATCAATAGAAATATAATCAGGAAATGGCAAGTTTAAACCCACTCTTTTTTTTATCTCTTTTGCAATTGGAACTATATTGTCATAATCAGAAACTACTATTTTGATTCCAACAGGTTTACCAGAAGCTTTTTGTAACTCTCCAATGAAATCAAACAGTTCTTCATTTGAAGTAGCATATGGAAATCTATTTGGTGAAAAAAGATCTTTATTTGCTTCTATATTTCTATAATATGCAATAGATGGAGTAACTTTTTCTGCGATAAGTTTTCCACCTGTTTGTTTTGCTCCTTGTGCAAGTTTAATCTCTGTCATTTTGCAAAAGCTCATTTGCTTTTTGTACCTTTGCATATCAAAATTACCCTCTTTATCTCTAACACCATAAAGTCCAGAACTAATTTGTAAAATAATATCTGGCATATCAGAAGGGACGTTTTTAGGAAAACTTTCTAATGATGCATTCCAGTTTGGTCTATAAAAACATTTTTTTTCTTTATTAAATACATATGTATCTGCTTCTTTATTATTCTTAAATATATGTTTTCTATAAAAATCAATTGCAACAGGTTCATTAAAGAATATTTTTGCCATTTTAAACATTTTGTATGCAAAACTACTTCCTCTTACAATTTCCATATAGCTTTTATCATAACTATTATGTGTTACGAAAAAGTTTGATGTTAGTCCACCTTCACCTGTGTTGATAGGGAAATTTCCCCTTTGTGAACCATATACAAAAGCTCTTGTTCCTTCAGGTGAAATAGAACCATCACTCATAGGAGCTCTTCCAATTATAGAAGATGTCACAAAAGGTTTTTCTCTTTTTTCTCCAAAAGTAACTGAAAAATCATCATCAACTTCATTATCATTTAATACAATATTTACATGTCTAAGCATAAATTTAGGCTTAGGCAAAGGTTGTGATGGAGAAAAAGAAGAAAAGTTCACTTTATCTCTTGATGCACTATATACCCAGTCTAATTTATCCATTGATTCATAAAATTTTTCATCACCAAAATATTGTCTAAATGGCTCTCTAAATTCTTGAAAAACAAATCTTAGACGTCCAATTATTGGATAATTAACTAAAATTTGGTGTGTTCTTTGTACATATTTATCATGTACATACCACATAAAAATGACTAAGCATAAAATAACTAAAACAATAAACCATGTTTCCATTGATAATTCCTATAAATTTTTTAGGATTTTAACATCACAAAATATAAAAATGGTGGGGTTAAAATAGATGAATAATAAGAAGGAAATTCCTTCTTATTTTATTTCTCGAGCTCCAATATTTCCATATCTATGAAAAGAGTGAGAAATTGATTGCTCAATGAAGTAATTTAGTAGTTCTAGTCTACCTTCCATCATAACAGGCTGTCTTACAATAAATGTTAAAGACTTAGCTGATTCTTCAAAGGCAATAGTTGGTACTTTAGAGATATTTGAATAAATAATTCTATCAAAACTACTAATAGTTTTTAGGAATTTTTCATCATTTTCTTCAACTAAAATATTATTTCCTTTGAATAAAATTGTTGCTTCTTCTAAGAATGACTTAACAAGTTTATTGTTATTTACTGATACTTTAAATTCAACACCAGATACAATAGCTGCTAAAATTCTAGCAACTGCTTCAAAAATAGAATCATCACTTGAAACTCTTATAGCTACATTTTTAAGAGGTAGATATCTGAAATGATTGTCTTCTCCTCTTACTTCACAATAATCTTTCTCTTGTGAAAACTCATTTTCATAGTTTTCTAAATATGATTGTAATGCAACTTCAAGTTTTTCAAAATCTTCTTTATTATTTTTAGAAGATTTACAATCGGCAATAAAGCTAGTCAATTCATTGTTATAAACTCTTTTAACATTTGGAAGTGAAGTCTCTTTAAAATTAACAAATTGTGTAATATAGTTAAATATACCAACTTTTCTTCCTGCTCCAATTGCAGATTTACCCATACCTCCAAAAGGTTGTCTAATAACGATTGCCCCTGTTGTCCCTCTATTAATATATAAGTTACCAGCTTTTAGATTTTCTCTCCAATAAGAAACTTCTCTTTCATCCAGTGATTCAATTCCTGAAGTTAATCCGTAACCTGTATCATTTACAATTTTTACAGCATGTTTTAAATCTTTTGCTTTAATAACTGCTAATACTGGTCCAAATAGTTCATTCATATGGATAAAGTTACCTTCATCCACATCCCATTTAATTGCAGGTTTTAGCATATATTCATTGTTTTCTGCATATTCAGGAGCTAATAACCATTTTTCATTACCCTCTAATTCACTAATAGCTTTTTTAAGGTTTCCAGAAACAGGATTTGCTAAAGTTCCAATTCTATTTTTAAAATCCCAAACAGAACCTACATTCATAGATTTTGCTGTATCTAATAAAGCCTTTTTGAAGCTTTCATCATTGTAAACCTCTTCTTCTAAAACTAAAAGTGAAGTAGCAGAACATTTTTGACCAGAGTTATTAAATGCACTTAAACATACATTTTTAACGGCTTGTTCTCTATCTGCCATGTTTGTTACAATAGTTGCATCTTTTCCACCAGTTTCAGCAGATAACATTAAATCAGGTCTTGTTTTTAACATACTAGCTGCTGTATCTTCTCCACCTGTTAAGATTACAAAATCTACATCTTTATTTGCAATTAAATGTTCACCTGCAAGTGCTCCTGGACAAGGGACAAATTGAAGTACATTTTTAGAAATACCTGCATCCCAAAAACATTTACACATCTCATATGCAGTTAATGCAGCAACTGAAGCAGGTTTTATAATAACTGTATTACCAGCAGCTAAAGTTGCAGCAACTCCACCTAATGGAATAGCAACAGGGAAGTTCCAAGGTGGTACTACAACCCCTACACCTTTACCTGTAAATTCTAAGTTTTGATATTTATCAAAATAATCTGCACTGTATGGATAGAATTCTAAAAAGTCTACTGCTTCAGATACTTCAACATCAGTTTCTGTAAATACTTTACCAACTTCAGCAGCGGCAACACCAATTAAGTCATCTCTTCTCTCACGCACTTTAATAGCAGCAAGTTTTAGTGCTGCATGTCTTTGTTCATGAGTTAAGCTTCTCCAACCATCTTTATCTTCACGTGCAACTTCTACAGCTTTTTTAAGATCATCTGCGTTTGCATTTGCAAATTTACCTGCAAGAACACCATCTTTTGCTTGAGATTTATCAAGAGCTTCAACAACTTTTCTATCTTCACTTATATCCTCACCACCAATAACTATTGGAGTGATTTTATGTTCTGTATCTTTAGAAAATTGCCATTTATTGATGATATTTTTAGCCCATTCTTGATTTTTTGGTAAAATAAAATCTGTATCAGCTTCAGCATGATACTCTTTTGTATCATAAGATGAATGGTTGAAATTATCCCATTTTTCTTCAAGTCTATTTTGAGTTCTTTTTGAACCTACAAATGAAGTTTTTTCATTTTCAAAAGATTTTATAAATAATTCTTTTTGCATATTCCAATCTTTTGAACCAACTCTTAATCCAAAAGAGTATCTAATAAAGTTGTCTGGACCTGTATTTTCATCAAGTCTTCTTACTAAATATGCAATTGCATTTGTAAACTGTTCTTTTGAAGCAGTTGGTCCATATAAAATAGGATTTTTAGAAATCTCTCTTATTGCTAATCTTGCTGAATCACTCATTCCTTCTAGCATTTCAATTGTATGATATTCAGCTGTTTTATTAACTTCTGCTAGGATTACAGCAAATGCTTGTTCAAATAAGTTATGAGAACCTGTTCCCACATGCATATATTTTGCATTTTCAGGGTCAAGTGCATATCTTATCATTCTTTTGTAGTTAGAATCAGTATCAGATTTATCTGTATATGTTACCATTTCCCAATGTTTTTGAGAGGCTTCTGTTTCTTCCATCTCCATATTAGCACCTTTTACAAGTCTAAACTTGATAGGATATCCACCATTTTCTACTCTTTTTTTAGCCCAGTTACATAAATCTTTTTGAACTAAAAATGAATCTGGAATATAAGCTTGAAGTACAATTCCTGCATAGAAATCTTTAAATTGTGGCAAGTCTAAAGTTCTTTTAAATACTTCAACAGTAATATCTAAATCTCTATACTCTTCCATATCAAGGTTTATAAACTTATTTGATTTTGTTCCATCTGGTGCAATATAAGGATGTTTTTGTGCTTGTTCATAAATTCTAGTTAATTTTTTCACTAAAACTTGAACTGTACCTTCAAAATTTAAAGGATTGATTTGTGAATAAATTGTTGAAATCTTAATAGAAATATAATCAATATTTGGGTTTTCTAAAGCTTTTAAATATTTTTCAATTCTCTCTTGGGCTTCTTCTTCTCCAAGAACAACCTCACCTATAAGGTTTACATTTACTCTAGTTTTCTCTTCTCTTCTCATTTTAAGGTGCTTATTGAAAGGTGCATCTTCACCTTTTAAAACTACAGTTTTTGTATCATCTCTAATTTGATCAACAAATAATGGAACCGAAACATCAGGTATATAAACCCCAATATTCTTAAAAAACCATAATAATATTCTATCTTTTGAAGTAAAGAACTTAGCTAATCCATACTTATCAAATAAGAATAAAATCTGATCAGCAATTCTTGAGTTTGATTCACATCTAAAAGATTGATCCATTAACTCAATCAAAAGAACTTTATCTTTTGGATTTGCTAACATTATTTGCATCTTACTATGAAACTCTTTTTCATAATCAGTAATCAACTCAGTTGCTCTGTTTTGCCATTTTTCTGCTAATTGTATAGCTGAATCTATAATTTCTATTTCATTTTTCATTTAGTATCCTTAAAATTTATTGTTTTTTTTAATTAATTTTAAGTAGCTTGAGAGCACACTTTATATGTGCTCAAAAAGGCCAGTGACTGGTAAGTATTGCCATTTTACTACTTTAATTAAGGATTCTCTGGCCTTTATGTAAATCTTGTACTTTTGATTGTAATCTACGTTTATGTCTCATATTAATGTTTTTTACCCAAGTAAGCTTCTTGTATAGTTTTTGAATTTAACAACTCTTCTGCTGTTCCTTCATGTGTGATTTTCCCAACTTCTAATACATATGCTCTATCTGCTAATTTTAGTGCAGCTTTTGCATTTTGTTCAACTAATAAAACTGTAACACCACTTAATGCAATCTCTTTTACAGCTTTAAAAATTGCTTTTATTAAAATAGGAGCTAATCCAAGTGAGGGCTCATCCAAGATTAAAAGTTTAGGTTTACTCATAATAGCTCTACCAATAGCAAGCATTTGTTGCTCACCGCCACTTAGCGTTCCTGCGAGTTGTTTTTTTCTCTCTTTTAATCTTGGTAAAATGTCATAAATCCACTCTAAGGTCTCTTTATCATGGTCTTTTAGTGTATATGCACCCATCATAAGGTTTTCTTCAACAGTTAATGTTCCAAAAACTCTTCTTCCCTCAGGAGAGTGAGACATTCCAAGACTAACTACATCATGAGCTTCAGATTTTGTAATATCATTTTTATCAAAAATAATACTTCCTGATTTTGCTTTTAAAAGTCCAGATATAGTTTGTAAAGTTGTAGTTTTCCCAGCACCATTTGCGCCAAGTATTGTTACAACTTCTCCTCGTAATACTTTTAAAGAGATACCTTTAATAGCAGATATTGCTCCATAAGATACATGTAGATCTCTAATCTCTAATAATATTTCATGATTTACCATTATGCATCCTCCTCTTCATCGTCATCTATTCCAATATATGCTTCAATTACTTTTGGGTCATCTTGAACAAATGAAGGAAGCCCTTGAGAAATCTCTTTTCCAAAGTTTATAACTGTAATATAGTCAGTTAATTTCATAACCATATCCATATCATGTTCAATCATCATTATTCCAAGTCCCATCTCTTTTATCTTTAAGATGATATTTGTAAGTTCAATTGTTTCATTTTCATTAAGTCCCGCTGCTGGCTCATCTAAAATAAGAAGTTCTGGGTCAGCAGCAAGTGCTCTTGCCATCTCTATTTTTCTTTGATTACCATAAGATAAATCACCTGCAGGTGTTTTGGCATATTTTGTTAATCCAAAGAAGTCCATTAGTTCTTCAACTTTTTTCCACTGTTTTAGCTCATCTTTTTTGTAAAAAGGTGTATGAATAATAGAGTGGTACCATTTTTGCTTAGATTTTGTGTGACAACCTGCAATAATATTTTCAGCAACACTCATCTCTTTAAAAAGACGAATATTTTGAAATGTTCTTAAAACTCCTCTTTGGGCAATTTTATGTGGAGCCATACCTGTAATATCCTCGCCTTTATATTTAATTGTTCCTTTTTCAGGAGTATAAATACCAGTAACACAGTTAAAAAGTGTAGTTTTACCAGCTCCATTTGGACCAATGATTCCATATATTTGACCTGGTTTTACGTTTATTGTTAAATCATCAATTGCAACTAAACCATGGAAAAATTTAGAAACATTTTCTATTTCTAATACATATTTCATTATTTTGCCTCCCTTGCTTTCTTTTTAAGAAATTTTGGGATATTTCCAAATACTGCTGGCCATACACCATTTGGTCTTAAAATCATTGTAAGAATCATAGCTAGACCAAAGATTAAGTATCTTGATTCTTTAAATTCTGTAAATAATTCTGGAAGAACAAACATTACAAATGTTCCAATAATAATCCCAGGAAGTGAAGCAGATCCACCAACTAAAACAATTGCAAAGAACATAACTGATTGCATAAAGTTAAATGACTCAGGACTTACAGCAGAATACTGTATAGCAAATACAGAACCTGCTGCACCTGCTATAGCTGCACCTAATGCAAAAGCAAAAAGTTTGTAATATGAGATATTAATACCCATAGATTTTGCTGCAATTTCATTTTTATTTATATAGTATAAAGCTCTTCCGTACTTAGAAGTATCTAAGTTTCTTATTATAAATAGAGTTATAATCAATAAACCATATGCTATATAATAAACTGAAGTATCACTTGTAAATTCAAAACCAAACACATTTACAAAATCAATTCCAAAAATCCCATTTGGTCCACCAGTTAAACCAAATACATCATTTGATAAAACTTGTTCAAATATAATATTGAATCCAATAGTTGCAACTAATAAATAATCACCTCTTAGATGAATAATAGGACCAGCAAGTAATATTGAAAAAACAACAGGTATTAAAATTGCAAATGGAATTGTTTCAATAATTGAAAAACCAAAGTTTACATTTAGTATTGCTGTTGTGTATGCACCCATTCCAAAGAATATTGCATGACCCATATTAAATACCCCTGCACGTCCAAGAATAATATCTTGAGAAAATGCAACAACTGCAAATACTAAAAACGTAATACCAATACTAAGCCAAGCTGAGTCAACTAAGAAAGGAAAAACAGCCATAACTACTATAAATAGTGTAGCAATAAGTGTAGTTTTATTCATTATACTTTCTCCGCCGTTTTTTCACCAAGAATTCCAGTTGGTTTTACTATTAAAATAATAATCAATAAAATAAATGTAAATGCTTCTGCCCATGTTGTAGAAACATATCCTGAAATTAAGGCATTAAATAATCCTAATAATAATCCACCAAGCATAGCTCCTGGAATACTACCAATACCACCAATAATTGCTGCAATAAATGCACTCAAACCATAAAGCCATCCCATATCAAATGTTAAACCTCTATAGTAAATACCAATAAACAATCCACCAATAGCTCCAAGCATAGAACCAATAATAAAAATAGTCATAATAACTCTATTTACATTGATACCCATAAGTTTTGCTGCATCTTGATCAATTGCAGTTGCTCTAATTGCTGTTCCCATTTTTGTTTTATTAATGAAAATATATAATGAGACCATTAGTACTGCTGATAGAGATAAAATAACTAATTGTGTAAATGATATGATAACTCCACCAAGGTTCCATGACGTACTTGGAAATACATCTGCTGGAAAAATTTCCATATTTGGACCCCAAATAAGCATTATTCCATTTTGTATTACAAGTGATGCACCAAGTGCTGAAACAACTGCACTTAATCTTGGTGCCGTTCTTAAAGGTCTATATGCAAGACGCTCAAGAAGAACACCCACAAAAGCCACAACTAATGCTGTTAATGTAAATACAATAACAATATTTACTAATGACAATGCATTTGAACCATAAAACTGTGTAAAAATAGTCAATCCTACATAAGCAGAAAAGGCAACAAGGTCACCGTGTGCGAAGTTGATTAACTTCATCACACCGTAAACCATTGTATAACCTAATGCTACTAATGCATACAGACTTCCTACTGTTAAACCATTTATTAACTGTTGAAGTAAAGTATCCATATCATTTAGCCTTATTATTCAGTTACTACGCTTTTTGTACCATCATTAGCCATTTTGTAAACAACGAATTTAGCACCAACTCTTTCACCATCTTCTCTAATGTTAAACGGTCCAGTAATCCCTGGAAAGTCTTTCATAGTTCTAACGTATTCTGCAATTTTTTTAGTATCAAAAGATTTTGTTTTTTCAACACCTTCAATAACTGCTCTTAATCCATCTGCATTAGTTACAGGCCAGATTGATGGAGGATCCATTTTAAATCTTGCTTTGTAAGCTGCTAAATATTTTTTAGCTTCTGGATATGGTAAAATTTCTGGAGTAGGGAAGTTAATTAAAACTGTACCTTCAGCTGCTGCACCTGCTAATTTATAGAAATCAGGGTTATCATTTGAATCTCCACCCACAAAGTCAGCATTGATTTGTAATTGTTTTTGTTGAGCTCTTAAAAGTCCACCATCAGTATAATAACCTGAGAAGTAAATTACATCTGGATTCATTGCTTTAACTTTAGTTAACATTGCTGTAAAGTTTTGAGTACCAGCTTTGATTTTTCCTCTAAATACTACATTTCCACCAAGAGCTTTAACTGAAGCTTCAGTAGCATCACCTAAACCTGCTGAATATGAAGAGTAATCAGAAATAACTACGATATTTTTATATTTTTTAGCATTAACCATATAGTCTGCTGTAAAATCACTTTGAGACGAGTTTGGAAAAGAATTTCTAAAGAAAGTCCAGTATTTTTTCTTAATTAAATCATCAGATGTTCCATCAGAAGTTTGTAAAACACCTTTTCTGTAATATGTTGTTTGTGCTGCTTGTGTAGCACCAGAAGTGTATGAACCAATTACTGCAATAACACCAGCATTTGTAAGTTTTTTAGCACAAACAGCAGCTTTTTGAGCTTTTGCTTCATCATCACAAGTCACAACTTCGATTTGTTTACCTAAAAGACCACCTTCAGCATTTTTTTCATCTACAATTAGTCTTACAAAGTTATCTATACTTTGTCCCTCATTAGCATACTGACCTGTAATTGGAGCTTGTACACCAATCTTTACTACATCACTAGCTAATAATGAGCTAGTTACGATTGCACTTACTGCAATTGCTTTTGTTATATTTTTAATATTCATATTTTTCCTTTTTTATTTTGATTTATAAAGTATGTTCTATGATGTAACAACCAATACACCATTCACCAATTTTTTCTATTTTCTTTATATCGCCTCCTTTGAAACTTGATTTTAAATTTTCATATGAATTAACAATCTCATCAAAAGACTTGATTATCTCTTCTAATCTTTTTTTTGCATCTTTTCTAGCACTATTAGAGATATCTAAATAAAAAGAAAATAAGCCATAATCTAAAGTTGAGTCCTCTTTATTTGTTCTCTCTAACATTTTACACATAAGATGTATATCATTTCTGTACTCTTCTTGCGCATTTCTAACACCATTTCTTATTGACATAACTACTTTTGATATGGAATCATTATCAGTCATATGTTTAAATCTAGTATCGAGTGTTATTGATAAATATCTATCTGTAATTGATTTGTTTTTCATAAATAGTTTAAATGAAGATCTATTGGGTAAAGAACATCTTAAGATATCTGAAACTGTTGCATCTATAAATATTTCAGGAGTATCTTCTATTTTTGCAATTTCTTGTGCAACATGAATCGTCAAAAAGTTTTCACTTGCATTTGAAAGATATAGTTCATCAGATGTCCAAAAGCTATAGTTTCTTTTTGCTTTATTTAATCCTGCAACTACTGCATCAATTACTTCTTCTTGTTTTGGAAAAATATTCATTAGTCTTCTTCCCTATAGTTCTCATCAACTTCTTGAATAATTCCACTTTCAAATAAAACTTCTTCAATAAGTTTGTTTTTAGAGATACCAAGGTTTTGACTTAATATAATAAGTGCATTGTCTAATTCACTATTAATTTTAATTGTTAGTTGTGAAACTTCTTTTTTATTCTTTTTGAGATGTTTATGAATTACATTTTGAATAACTGCTCTATTGTTTTTCAACTTTGCCATAGTTTAAAATTCCTAATTATTTTTTAGTACTACTTTTAGTACTACCTTTTTTTGATTAGTGATTATTTCATAGTGAAACTTAAGTAAAACTTAGATTAAGAGCAAAAGCTGTATAAAATTTATACAATTTAGGGTTTTTTCTAAAATGCTATGTAAATGCTATGTTGTTGCTACGTTAATGCTATGGTAATTATTTTTGTTAAATTAGTGGCGTTTTTTAAGCTGTTGTAAAGTTAATCCCAAAATTATAATAATAAGACCTATTAAAGTTGAGATATAAATTTCTTCTCCTACAATAAAGTGGATAAAGATTAAGGATATAAAAGGTGAAATAAATATCAAATTTGAAATCCTGCTTACCTTAGGGGTGAGTTGTAAGGCCTTTAACCATAATAAAAAGGTAATACCCATTTCAAATAGACCAACATAAGTAGCTCCTAAGAGTCCTTGGATACTTGGAAGTGAAAAAGAGTGAAAAATAAGTATATATATAGTTATAAAAGGAAGTGAGACTAAAAAGTATGCACATAGACTAATTATAGGGTCAAATTTATTTTTTGTATTTATTATCCAATAAGTTGCCCATAACACAGTTGAAATTATGGCATATAAAAGACCTTCTACATTTGAAAACTCTAAGCCAAGTATATTTCCCTTGGTTGATATGATAAGAACACCAAGGTAACATAGTATTCCTGCAATTATATCTTTTAGGGTTAAAGAGTGCTTTAAGAAAATTGCTGAAAAGTATGCCAAAACTAAAGCCCAAGTATAGTTTATGGCTTGTGCTTCTTGGGCTGGTAGTAAGTCGTAGGCTTTAAAAAGCATCAGATAATATAAAAAAGGATTTAGCAATGATGATAAAAGAACATTTATTTTATTGTTTTTTATAAAGTTAAATAAATGTGTAAGTTGATTTTTTTTTATAATAATAGATAAAAAAAGTATGCTAGAGACTAAACTAGAATAAAAAAGTAGTTCATATGGAGTTAAGGCTTGCAGCGATACCTTAAAAGCAGTTGCTACTGTTGACCAAAGAAATACAGCTAGTAGGGCATATTTAAAATCATTTGCTAAAAGGTGCATATTTTTCCTAAAACTTTTTGGAATGTTACTACTAAAAAGCTTTATTAAAAATTATTATTGATTATTTTTAATTATATAATTTTCACTTCCATTTACTTCATGATAAATATTTACCCCATACTTATTTGAATAAAGTCTTAGTAGAAGTTTTTGCAAGGTAGGTTCAATGGAAGGGGTAAACCAGGCATTATTTGATATGGCGATTATATTTTTTGTATCTCCTAGGTTTTTGTATAACTCTTCGCTTGTAGCTTCATAACAAATAGCATTTCTAAAAAAAGTATCTTTTATCTTATAGTCTGTTGGTTTTTTTGCCTTTGTATAATCTTTTGCTCCATTATAAAAGATATCATTTATAAAGTTAGTTATTATACTTGGAAGAGGAATAGATTCACCAAAAGGAACAAGTACAACTTTATGGGCAAGTTTTACATTTCCATTTTTGATAATGTATGTTGAGTTTTTGTATTCCCCATTTTCATAATAAAGTGCCCCTGTTACTATTGTAATAAGGTGAGATTTTTCAAGAAGACTTTGTAAAACAAAATCTTGGGTATTTAACAATAAAGGAAAAGCAGTCTCTGGAAGTACCACAACATCATCTTTGTTTTTTATTGCGCTATTTATTTGAGCGAAATTTATATCTATAACACTAGCAAGGTTCTTTTTATCCCATTTGTAGTCTTGTTTTATAAAGTATTTTGGAAGAGATACTTTTAAATCACTAAGTGGTGTAGAACTTGGATTTATAGTTACAAAAGAGATAGCTATTATAATAATAGAATAAAGAAAAACTCTTTTTTTGACTAAAAAAATAGTAGCAAACAAAAGCAAAGCAAGAATTATCTTATTTGTTTCAAAAAAACTATCTAAAAGTAAAATCTCAGGTTTAAACCAATTGAATCCTAAGGGGTCAATAAAACTTAGAGCAAAAAAGAATATAGCTCTTATATATATGTTATCTTTTAGTGAAGTCAATAAAAAAAGTAGTCCATAGGCAAGAGCAAAGGCAAAAATCACAAGAGGAATTAAAAAAGTTAAATCATAATATCGAAAAGAAAAACTTACCCAGTAAAACCAATAAATTCCTACAAAAAAGCCTGCAAAAAATAGAGAAGGTCTATTTATAGTGAGTATAAAATAAAAAGATGAGAGTAGAAAAATAGTATTTATTACTTTTATTTCAAGCCCAAAATAAGTTAAATAAATAGGAGTTGAAAACAATAAAGCTGTAATCAAGCCTTTTATTATATAGGTTTTGTTAAAATACTCGCGTTTTAGGAAAAACATATTAAATCATTATAAAGGAAGTACCATGGGTGAAAGCGGTGACTTAATAAGTTCATTATTACCTCTAGTTGCATTATTTGCAATATTCTACTTTTTAATTATCAGACCACAACAAAAGCAAGCTAAAGAGCATAAGCAGATGTTGGCTGATCTTAAAAAAAGTGATAAGATTGTAACAAATGGTGGCTTAATCGTTGAAATTACTAAAGTAGAAGAGACTTTTTTTACTGTAAAAAATGTAGATGGTTCTGAAATGAAATTAGCAAAAGAGTTTGTAGCCAGACTTGCTGAATAAAAATTAAAACATGTAAAAATTTTTTACATGTTTTACCACGTACTCCTATAAACAAACTTACTATTTAAGGATAAAGATTGAAAATCTTAAATTATAGACTTATCATATTTATTTTAAGCATTATTTTCGGTGTGGTATTCTCAGTACCTTCATTTTTACAAACCGATACAGGAAAAAAAATCTCATTAGGACTTGATTTGCAAGGTGGACTTCATATGCTTTTAGGTGTTAAAACCCAAGAGGCAGTTGTATCTAAAATCAAATCAATAGCAGCAACAGTTAAATATTACTCAGAAGATGAAGAGATATTAATAGAAGATTTAACTATAAACTCTGATAGTGTACATTTTTTAGTACTTGACCCAGATGAGGTTAAAAGAGTAGATGAGATGCTAGGCAACATAAAAGGTCTAGTTATTTCAAAATCAGAAGATAATAACTATTCATTAACTTTAACACAAGAAGAGATAGCTTTAACAAAAGATCAATCTGTTTCTCAAGCTGTTGAAACAATAAGAAATAGACTTGACCAATTTGGTTTGTCTGAGCCTACTGTTATAAGACAAGGTGAGACTGATATTGTTGTTGAACTTCCAGGTATAAAAAACCAAGCAGAAGAAAAAGCTGCAAGGGAACTTATCTCAAAACCTGCAAACTTAGAGCTTATGGCTGTAGATGAAGAGAGATCTGACCAAGTTTATACAATGAGCGCTTCTCAAGCTTCTCAATATGGAGATATTATTTTAGAAGATGCAAAAGAGCCTTCAAAAAAATATCTTGTAAGAGAGATACCTATTTTAAATGGAAGCCAAGTAACAGATGCACAAGTTGCTTTTGACCAATCAAACCAAGCAATTATTAACTTTACTTTAAACTCTATTGGAGCAAAGGTATTTGGAGAGTTTACTTCTAAAAGTATAGGAAAAAGACTTGCTATTGTTTTAGATGGAAAAGTTTATTCTGCACCAAATATTAGAGAGAGAATTGGTGGTGGAAGTGGACAGATTTCAGGTGGCTTTACTTTAGTTGAAGCTGGAAATGTTGCTATTGCCTTAAGATCTGGTGCACTGCCAGCTTCTGTTGAGTTATTAGAAAAAAGAAGTGTTGGACCATCTTTAGGTGCTGATTCAATAAAAGCATCTATGATAGCACTTATTGCTGGGTTTGCTATTGTTGTAGTATTTATGGTTTTATATTATGGTATGGCTGGAATCGTTGCTAATATTGCACTTATAACAAATATCTTTATAATAATAGCAGTAATGGCTATGTTTGGGGCAACCTTAACTCTGCCTGGTATGGCGGGGATTGTACTTACTGTGGGTATGGCAGTTGATGCAAACGTAATTATAAGTGAAAGAATAAAAGAGTTACTAAAGAATGGTGCTTCAATTACAAAAGCTATAGAAGATGGATACTCAAATGCAATGAGAGCAATCTTAGATGCAAATATCACAACGCTTCTTGTTGCAGTTATATTATATGCATATGGAACTGGACCTATTAAAGGTTTTGCTATTACAATCTCTATTGGTATTTTAGCATCTATGTTAACAGCTATTTTAGGAACACACGGTATCTATGAGTCTTTATTGCCAAAGATGAATAGAGAGAAAAATTTAAGAAAATGGTTTGGGATAAAATAATGGAATTTTTTAAAGGTGATAAAATATACAATTTTATGGGTAAGCGATTACCATTTTTAGGTTTTTCTGCTATTTTAGTTGTAGCTTCTATAGTATTACTTTTATCAAAAGGTGTTAACTTTGGTATCGATTTTGCTGGTGGAACTTTAGTTCAAGTAAAATATGATGCTCCTGCTCCTATTGATAAAATAAGAGATATTTTAAACAATACAAAAGAGTATAAAAATTCATCTATTACAAAATTTGGTAGTGATGAAGAGATAATTATTAGAGTATCAACATCAACAAGTAACGTATCAAATGACTTAGGTGATGAGATAAGAAAAGTATTAGTTGATACTGGAAATTATGAGATTAGAAGAGTTGATATAGTAGGACCAAAAGTTGGTGGAGAGCTAAGAGAAAAAGGTCTTATGGCATTTTGTTTATCTCTAATAGTGATTATGATTTATGTTTCATTTAGATTTGAGTGGAGATTTGCACTTGCTTCAATCTTTGCCTTAATCCATGATGTTACTATTGCTTTAGGTGCAATTAGTTTGTTTAATGTAGAAGTAAACTTAGATATCTTAGCAGCTATTCTTACACTCTTAGGATACTCACTTAACGATACAATTATTGTATTTGATAGAATTAGAGAGGGTGTTCAAACATCTAAAGAGAGTGATTTAGAAAAGATTGTTGATGAATCTGTTTCAAGAACACTATCAAGAACTACACTTACTTCATTGACTACATTCTTTGTGGTTGCAACTTTATACTTCTTTGGTGGAGAGATTATCAATGGTTTTGCCTTTACTTTATTAGTTGGTATTATTGTTGGTACATATTCATCTATCTTCGTAGCAGCTTCGTTTTTAGTTCAATTAAAGTTCTCTATTGAGAACTTTAGAGCTAAAGAAGCAGAGAAGATGAAGAAGCAAAAAGAGAAGGAAAAGATGAGGGCTATGTTTGAGCAGGGAACCGTATAAGAGTTATCTTTACATCATCTTTTAAATTTATTGAGCGTTGGAAATTTATTTTCAATGCTCATGTACTAATTGTACACTCCGCTTGAAGATAAACTTCCGCCTCCACTAAATCTAAAATCTAATATAAATATAACTCTTATAAGAATAAACATCATCTTTTATAATTAATTTTTAAGATAATCTAATATTTATAAACCACGTTTCCCCTAAAAACCCAATACTTTTTATTTTTAAATTTTTTATGATAGAATTATGTATATAAAACATATACATAGGGAGTGCACATGACTGCTATTTATGACAAAACAGCAAAGAAAAAAGCTACAAATGTTTCTATCAACTCAGATTTATTGGAAAAAGCAAAAGTTCATAAGATAAATATTTCTTCTAGTATAGAAAAAACTTTAGAAGTCTTAGTAAAAGAAAAAGAAACCCAAAAATGGGAAGAAGAAAATAAAGAAGCAATTAATGACTATAATGAAAGAGTATCTAAAAATGGTCTTTTTAGTGATGGCTTAAGAAGTTTCTAATGGCACAGTTTGATGTATATAAAAATATAAATAACAGTTCAAAAGATGATATTCCTTATTTGCTAGATATTCAAAATGATATTTTAAAAAACTTATCTTCTCGTGTTGTTGTTCCTTTAGTTTTAAATTCAAAAAGTGCAAAAATTTTAAACCCTATATTTGAAATAGAAAATCAAAAACTTATTATGTCAACTGCTGAACTTGCAAGTATTTCAAGTGATAAAATAGGTGAAAAGGTTTGCTCTTTAGAAAAGAGAAGAAATGAGATAATTGAAGCTGTTGATTTTTTAATAACTGGATTCTAATCTACCAACTAATTATTTCAATAAGGCAAAATACAAGGCGTAAATAGTTTTTAACTAGGTATAATAAAATGTTATAAAAATGACATGCTTTTAATATATAATTTAAAGATAAAAGTATAGAATATAATTTTTACAATGGATTAAATATGAAAAACTATATCGCTTTAAAAAATAACTTTGATAAAATTACTTCAAATAACTCTGCAAGTTGGAGTTTAGCACTATTTTGGATAGTTTTGTTTGAGATACTTGCTTCTTTAATTGAGTACTCTTTTGTACATCAAACATCATCTACTATGTTACATATTCCTGATGGGATTTATTCAGAAATAATTATTGGACTTATTGTTACTATATATGTTTGGTTGTGTGTTTATAATCTTATTTTTTGGGACAAGAGTTCTATTTTATATCTTATTTTATTTGGGTTTATTGGTATTTATATGATTACTACCCATGATTATTTTCTTGATTTTCTTATAAATAACATCAATATATTTAGACTAATTCAAAGCGATACGGGAATAAATCTGATTATTCAACTTTTTTTCAAACTCATAATCTTTTATCTAATCTTTCAAGTGGTTAAATCACTTCGTGCTTCAAAAACTAATCAATTATAGTTCTAAATTTTAGAACTATAAAAGAGCTTTTTTATCATACTTTAGCTATTATAATTGCTTTTAGAAATACTTTAAAAGGATGAACATGGATTGGGGTAAAGTAACCTATATATTCTTTTCACTAATGTCTTTAACTACAACGGCAGGGTTTTTATATGAACCAAACTCTTTGGCACTATTTTTAGCAGCTGGGGTTAATGTTATATCAACAATTTTAAAAATAGGTGTTAAAAACTTATTGGCTGCAGAATTACTTGCAAGTTCTTTAGTTGCTGACTTACACTTGATACCTGCATTTATGGTTCTTACTTTTATGGGTGATGAAAGATTGGCTATAGCTCTTGCTATTGGAGCAATTGTTGCAAATATATTTTCTATAGCCTTAGCACTAATTGAGAGTGCAAAAAGTCAGGAAAAGGATGAGTTTTAATGGAGTACAATCCACAAGAGATAGAGAAGAAATGGCAAAACTATTGGATTGAAAATGGTAGTTTTGAACCAAGTGATGATACAAAAAAAGATAAAAAATATATTTTAAGTATGTTTCCATACCCAAGTGGTAGGATACATATGGGACATGTTAGAAACTACTGTTTAGGTGATGCTTTTGCTAGATTTTTTAGAAAATCTAATTTTAATGTATTGCATCCAATTGGTTGGGATAGTTTTGGTATGCCTGCTGAAAATGCAGCTATTAAGCACAAACTTCATCCAAAAAAATGGACTTATGAAAACATAGACTACATGAGAAAAGAGCTTAATGGTTTAGGTTTAAGCTTTTCTGCAAAAAGAGAGTTTGCTACAAGTGATGAACTTTATACAAAATGGGAACAAGAGTTTATTATCAAGATGTATGAAGAGGGTCTTTTATATAAAAAATCCACAACGGTAAATTGGTGTGAACCTTGCCATACTGTTTTAGCAAATGAGCAAGTAGAAGAGGGATGTTGTTGGAGATGTGACACTCCTGTAGAGCAAAAAGAGATGCCTGGATATTATGTAGCAATTACAAAGTTTGCCCAAGAGTTACTGGATGATTTAAAAACTTTAGAGGATTCATGGCCATCACAAGTTTTAACTATGCAAGAGAACTGGATAGGAAGAAGCGAAGGTTTAGAGTTTACCTTTGAACTTACAAAAGAAGCAAGATATAAATTAAATAAAAATTTTGCTTCATTTGATGTATTTACAACAAGACCTGATACTATTTATGGGGTTTCTTATACTGCACTTTCACCAGAACACCCTATTGTAAAATATATGCTTGATAATGAATTACTTGATGAAAATAAAATATTTAAAATCAAAGAAATGCAAAAGGTTAGCGAAAGAGATAGAGCAACTATGCCTAAAGAAGGTCTCTCTTTAGAAATTGAAGTTCTTCATCCACTAACAGGAAAGTCTATCCCTGTATGGGTTGCAAACTTTGTATTGGTATCTTATGGAAGTGGAGCTGTTATGGCGGTGCCTGCCCATGATCAAAGAGATTTTGAATTTGCTCGGGAGTATGAGTTACCAATCAAACAAGTAGTTGTTGGAAAAGATGGTGAAATTTCTAATATGAAAGAAGCTTATACTGAAGCTGGTACTTTGATTAATTCAGAAGGTTTTACAAACTTAGATAATACAAAAGCTAAAAAAGCAATTATTTATCACTTTGAACAAAACTCTTTTGGAATAAAAAAAGTTAATTATAAATTAAGAGATTGGGGTGTTTCAAGACAGAGATATTGGGGTGCACCTATTCCCTTTATTCATTGTGAAACATGTGGTTTAGTTCCTGAAAAACTTGAAAATCTTCCAGTTGCCTTGCCAGATGATGTAGAGATTACAGGTGAAGGAAATCCTTTAGATACTCACCCAACTTGGAAACATTGCAAATGTCCAAAATGTGGTAAAAAAGCACTTAGAGAGACAGATACTCTTGATACTTTTGTTCAATCATCTTGGTACTTTTTAAGATATGCAACAAATAATAAAAAGTGGAATAATGTAGGTATTTCAAAAGATGATAGTGATTATTGGATGGATGTTGACCAATATATTGGTGGAATTGAACATGCTATATTACATCTTTTATATGCAAGATTTTTTACAAAAGCTTTAAATCAACTAGGATACACAAACTCAAAAGAGCCATTTAAAAGACTTCTTACTCAAGGTATGGTTTTAAAAGATGGTGCTAAAATGTCAAAATCAAAAGGAAATGTAGTAGATCCTGATATGATTGTTGAGAAATATGGTGCTGATACTGCAAGATTGTTTATGATGTTTGCAGCTCCTCCTACAAAAGAGTTAGAGTGGAATGATAGTGCAGTTGATGGAGCATTTAGATTTATTAAAAGATTTGCTTCAAAAGTTGAAATGGCACATGGTGTATCAATTGATGAGATAAATGCTATTGAACATAATAGTTTATCAAAAGAAGAAAAAGAAGCTAGAAAAAAAGTATATGAAGCACTACAAAAGTCAAATGAAGTATTTGATAAGACTTATGCTTTCAATACACTAATTGCTGCTTCAATGGAAGCTATGAATGCTTTAAATGCACAAGATAACAAAACTGTTTGGGCTGAAGGGTATTATATTTTAACAAATATCTTAGAACCAATCATTCCGCATCTTTGCTGGGAGTTATCAAATGAACTATTTGAGTTAAAAAACTTTAACAACAAAACAAAAGTAAAAGAAGAAGTTTTTGTATCTGATTCTATTACACTAGCTATTACTATAAATGGTAAAAAAAGAGCTGAGATTGAAGTTGCTCCAAATGCTTCTAAAGAAGAAATTTTAGTTATTGCAAAAGAGACTTCAGCTAAATGGATAGAAGGTAAAGAGATAATAAAAGAGATAGTTGTTCCAAATAAATTGGTAAACTTAGTAATTAAGGGATAATTATGAAATTAAAAGCAATTGTATTAGCATTTTTAATCGGGCTTGTTTTTACCTCATGTGGTTATAAACCAGGTTCAACTTATGCAAAAAAAGAGATTAATGGGAAAGTATTTGTTGATTTGAAGGTTAATATTGAAGACCCTAAAAACTCAGTATTGATAAAAGATGCTATGAATGAACTTTTAGTTCATAAATTAGATACAAAATTAGTCAATAAAAAAGAGTTAGCTGATACAATTGTAATAGTGACTTTAAACTCTACTGGATTTAGTGCTTTACAATATGATAGTGATGGTTATGTAAAACTATATAAGGCAAGCTCAAGTATAAGCGTAAACTACCAAAATGACGAGACATCAAGAAGTTTTAGTGTATCTGGAACATATGATTTCTCAATAGATAGTGGTGGAACAATTTCAGATGCAAAAAGATTTGAAGCAATTAAAATTGCATCAACAAAAGCTTTAGATGAAGTAATCTCAAAAATAGCAATAATGTCGTTTGAAAAACCTAAAAAAAAGTTAGATAAAAAATAAAACGTGAAGATTGATTTTAAGACTATACCTTTAAAAGAGTTTTTAGATTACAAAACAATGTACTATGATAAGATAGATTTTAGCATAGTTAAAAACTCTTTTGAAATTTTAAAACAAAAAATAAAACTTCCCTTTATAATCCATATTGTTGGAACAAATGGGAAAGGAAGTACGGGAAGATTTTTAGCAAAATATTTATTTGCTATAGATAAAAATGTACTTCATTATAGTTCTCCTCATATAAAAAAGTTCAATGAAAGAATTTGGATAAACAGTTTTGATGTTAGTGATGATGACTTAAATACTGCACACAAATTTTTGCAAGATATATTAGATATTACTTTGTTAGAAAAACTTACATATTTTGAATATACAACTCTTTTGGCATTTTATTTAAGTTCAAATCGAGACTATCTTATTTTAGAAGCAGGTCTTGGTGGTGAGTTTGATGCTACAAATGTTGCTATCAATGATTTATCACTTATTACTACAATAGATTATGACCATCAAAGCTTTCTTGGTAATAGCATAAAAGAGATATCTCTAACAAAAATGCGTTCTTGTGATAAAGTCATGATTGTAGGCTCTCAAATACATGATGAAGTTCCTTTCCATGCTAAAACTATAAAAGAGCAAAGAGATATAAAACTTCTGACTCTTGATGACTTTAAAATAGACACACGTAGTCTTTGTAAATTTTTCCCGAAATATCTACTTAAAAATATCTCTTTAGTAATAGCTACATTAAAATACCTAAACTTAGAGCTTGATATCAAGAAGTTTGAAATGATGAGCTTGGCAGGAAGATGTGAAAAATATAAAAAAAATATTACTTTAGATGTAGGACATAACCCCCTTGCTGCAAGGAGTATTTTAGAAGAGTTTAAAGGAAAAAAAATTAACCTAATTTATAACAGTTTTGAAGATAAAGATTATAAAGAGGTATTGAAAATCTTAAAACCTATTATAAAAAAGTTGTATATTTTGCCATTAGAGGATAAAAGAGTAGTCAAAGAAGCTACTTTAATAAATGTTTGTGAAAATTTGAATATAATATCAGAATTGTTTAAAAATGAGGTTTTAAAAAGTGAAGATTATTTGGTCTTTGGCTCATTTTTAGTAGTAGAAAAATTTTTGAAGATTGAGAATAGAAGTAGATGAAGATATTAAATAATAGATTAGTTATTACAGTTTCGGATGTAAATAGTACTAAGTCATACAATATTCATCAACTTTTTAGAAAGATTATTTTAATTGTAATTATTGTAACTGTTCTTGTAATAACTGGTGCTTTTTGGTTTATATCTTTTTTAACTACTGAGATTAACGAAGTAAAAATTAAAAAAAAGCAAGAGATTTCAATATTAACAGAAAAAGAAAAAAAGCTTCAAGCACAAAATCTTTTTTACTCTATGCAAATTAAGGGTAAAGTTAAAGATATTGAAGAGTTAAGTAGCAAACTAGATACTATTGAAGAGATTGTTGGGTTAAAAAGAGATTCAAATGAGCAAATATCTATTACAAAGGCTACTTTGACTAAAATAACATCAGCACAAAAAATGTATATGCTTTCAACTATACCAAATGGTAAACCACTTGAAAGAATAAGTGTGTCAGCTAGTTTTGGTTATAGAATCCATCCTGTAACACATGAGAGAAAATTTCATAGGGGAATTGATTTAAGAGCAAATCTTAGAACACCAGTTTATGCAACAGCAGATGGAGTTGTAAGATATGTGCAGTCAAGAGATAGTGGAGATTTTGGTAGAGTTATAATTATTTCACATAATTTTGGATTTGAGACAGTTTATGCTCATTTAAAACAAACTAAGGTTAAACTTGGAGATGTGATAAAGAAAAACCAAGTTATTGGAATGACTGGGAATTCGGGACGAAGCACTGGTCCACATCTACATTATGAAGTTAGATATGCAAGTATGGTTTTAAATCCAAGGGATTTTATAAATTGGAATTTAAAAAAGTATGAGTCAATATTTACTAAACAAAGGAGAGTAAAGTGGGAGTATTTAGTAAAGCTAATAAAGGAACATCACAAGCTGGGGCAACTGTAATTGCCAAAGGGACTTGTATCATTGGTGGAATTTCTACACAAGGTACAGTTCATATTGATGGTAAGTTTGAGGGTGTAATATTAGAAGCTGATGCAATTTCAATTGGTAAAACTGGTGAAGTAATCGGTGATGTAAAAGCTAATCATGTTGTTATAAGTGGTTATTTTGATGGCAAAATTGATTGTAATATTATGCAAGTTTTATCAGCAGGAAAAGTTATTGGTGATTTTACTTATAATGATTTAATTATTGAAGAAGATGCAAAATTTGAGGGAAGAGTTAGTAGAAAGAATTCTGAACTTAAAAGTAGATATAACGAAATTGAAAATAGAATTGGCGGTTTTGTATCAACTAAACAAGAAGATAACCCACATGCAAATCCAAGTGCAGAAAAGATTAACTAAACTTTACGAAGACAAAGAAAATATTGAAAAAGAGATAGCTCTTTTAGAAAAAGAGTTAAATAAAAAAGAGTTAAATAAAGATGAAAAAATTCAGTTGTTTAACTCTTTATTTATATCGCGTCCTGATGTATACTTAAAAAAATGGGTAAGTAAAGACTTCACTAAAGAGTCTTATTTCCCAGTTACTAAAACTTTTAAAGGTAGTGATTACCTTCCCCTTTTAAATCATGATATTGAACAACACTTAAGAGGAAAAGTCCAGCTTTCAACTTATACAATATCCATAACAAATCAGTGTAAATATGCAGTTTTAAAAATCTCAAAAAATGATATACCTAAAATAGAAGATATTACAAATAGACTAAATATCTCTGCAAGTTATCAGTATGATTCTTATAATGACATCTTAGTGTGGTTTTTCTTTGAAGAGAATATTTTCGCATCACAAGCAAAAGAGTTTTTGCAAAACATAATCAAAAGTGCAAATATTAGTGCAAAAATATATCCAAATAGTGAGTTTGTCAATAGTTCAAACTTTGGAACATATATAGAACTACCTTTACATTTAAAACTTCGAGAAAGTAATAAAACAGTCTTTTTTGACCCCAAAACTTTAAATGTATATGAAGATCAATGGAACTTTTTATCAAATATCAAAAAAATACCAAAAAATATAATATTAAATATAGCAAAATCAAATGAACAGAAAAAATTACAAAATTGGGAGAATAAAAAACAAAGCAGTGTAGAGTATCCCAACTTTTCACTAAATATTACTATTTATGATTATGTATATATATCTTCAAAAAATTTATCAAAAACATTTTTAAATGAACTTAAAAACCTAGCAGTTTTTGATAACCCCCAAATTAAAACCTTATTAGCTTTGCGAAAGCCCCTTTACAATACTCCTAAACAGATAAAAAACTATGAAGAGGATGAAGAGTATTTAAAACTTCCACGGGGAGTTTTAGGATTTGTTTTAAAAATATTAAAACAAAATAAAGTTAGTTACTCTATTGATGATAAAAGAGTAGTAAATAAAGAGGAATTTCCTTTAATAAAATATGAGTTAAGAGAGGAACAGAACTTAGCAATTTCTAAAGTGCTAAAAAAAGATTTCTCTATTTGTGTAGCACCTCCTGGTTTTGGTAAAACTTTAATTGGTGCAAAAATGATAGAACAGCGAAAAGTAAACACTTTAGTAGTTGTAAATAAAAACATGCTATTAGACCAATGGATTCAAAGATTTGTTGATTATTTTGGAATGAATAAAAAAGAGATAGGGTTTTTAGGAAAAAGTAAAAACAAACTAACTGGCAAGCTTGATATTGCTACTATGCAAAGTCTAAAAAATAAGCCTGAGATTATCAAAAACTACTCCTTTGTAATAGTTGATGAATGCCATCATATCCCTGCTGTTACCTTTGAACAAATTATAAAACTTTTTTGTGGTAAATATGTATTGGGCTTAAGTGCAACTCCAAACAGAAAAGATGGATTAGAACCAATACTTTTCCAACAATTAGGTCAAATATCATATGAGTATAAAAAGAAAAGAACAATTACTCATAGAGTAAAAGTTGTAAATACAGATTTTAAAAGCCAAGCAGATAATTATGCGCAATTAATCAATGAAATAACAGTAGATAAACATAGAAATGACTTAATTATAAACGAAGTGAAAGATTATATAAATAGAAAAATCCTAATTTTAACAGATAGAATAGAACATATAAATATATTAGAAGAATTATTAATAAAAAATAATTTAAAATATGTTAGTATACATGGAAGTTTAGGTAAAAAAGAACAGCAAGAAAATCTAGAACAGATTGAATCTAGTAATTTAATTCTTGCTACAACTTCATATTTTGGTGAGGGGATAGATTTCCCACATTTAAACACAATTATTTTTGTAACACCAATTTCATATTATGGAAGACTTGTTCAGTACCTAGGAAGAGTTGGTCGTGATGGACAAGAGTGTTTAGCCATAGATTTACTTGACTCAAAAAATGCAATGTTAAATTCAAGCTTTAAAAAGAGACTTGAAGGATATAAACAGATGCATTATAAAATATATTAGGAAAAAAATGTTAGGAATTATCGTAGCAACAATATTTATTGCAATTATTGTTAATTTAATACTAAAAAGATTTCACTTACCAACAATAATTGGCTATATAGTAACAGGTACTATTATTGCTTATATATTTGGTTTACATGATGCTGTAAATAACCATAATTTAAAAGAGATTGCAGAGTTTGGTATTGTATTTTTGATGTTTACAATTGGATTAGAGTTTTCTGTTGATGCCCTTGTTAGAATGAAGCGGGAAGTTTTTATAACAGGAAGTTTACAGGTAATAATTACAACTTTAATTGTTGTATTAATCTCATTTTACATTTTAAATTTTGATTTTCAAACATCCATGATAATAGGTGCTGCACTCTCATTGTCTTCAACCGCAATCGTGTTAAAAACTTACAATGAAAATAGAGATATTAAAAAAAGACATGGACAAAGAGTTCTTGGAATTCTTATTATGCAAGATATTGCAGTAATTCCAATACTTTTAATGATATCAATTTTTACAACAAACTCAGGAGATAGTGTTTTATATATAGTTATCAAAACAACTATTGCAGCAGTTGTTTTAATAGGAATATTATATCTAGCTGGAAAATATTTACTTGAACCATTTTTTACCCATGTGAGTGAAACAAACTCAGAAGAACTTTTTGTAGGCTCTGTTTTACTTATAGCAATAGGGGCTTCATACATGGCTCACTATTTTGGATTTTCATACTCACTTGGAGCTTTTATTGCAGGGATGATGATTTCTGAGACTAAATTTAAACATCAAGTAGAGTCTGACCTTATACCTTTTAGAAATCTTTTACTTGGAGTTTTCTTTGTAACTGTTGGTATGCAAATAAATTTTATTATGATTTATGAACATCTGTTTACAATATTACTGTTACTTCCTGTTTTAATGATTTTAAAATATTTTATAATTTATGCCATTGTTAGAATTGATGATACAAAAAGAGTTGCCTTTAAAACAGCTTTTTCTTTAGTTCAAATAGGTGAGTTTTCTCTGGCAATTTTAGAGTTAGCAAGAAGTGGAAACCTAATAGGTTCAACCCATGCTCAAATATTGATTGTGACTATTGTTTTATCGATGATTTTAACGCCAATTGCACTTAAAAATCTATCAAAAATAGCAAGTTCTTTGCTTCCTGATGATGTGATGGAGGTACCTGCAACATTGGCTGTTGATAAAGACTTAAAAGGTCATGTTATAGTTCTTGGATATGGACACTTGGGGCAAGAGCTTGTAAGAGAATTAAAAGATATGAGAAATGATTATATTATCATTGAAAATAAAATTTTATATTACCAAATGGGAAAAAATGATAATGAGCCAATTATTTTTGGAAATGCTGCCCAAAAACATATTTTAGAATCAGTAAATATAAAAAAAGCTTGTGCTGTAATTGTTGCAATTGATAATCAAGAGCAAATAAGAATTGTGTGCGAGACAATAAATGATTTGACTAAAAATACAAAAACAATAGTAAAAATTACAAAATCAGAAGATAAGAAACTTTTAGAGGGTTTACATTTAGAACATATAATTGTAGATGATGAAGTTGTAGCAAAAGCTTTAGTTGAAGAGACTAGAGTTTGTAGTATAGATTTTTCACAAAATAAGATACTTTAGTATCTTATTTTATATATCTAGATTTTTGCTTATCTTTTATTTTATCAATTTCTACAACAATCAAACCATCAACACAGTTTGAAAAATCTGGGTCTATATTGAATCCTTGAAAGTTAACTCCTCCATCAACACACAGGTCAGAGTATTGTTTAAATAGTGTTGGAACAGCAACGCCCATACTTGAAAGGGCAGTTTTTAGTCTTTTAAAATCCTCTTTTTTATCTCCTCCTGAAAACATCTCTTTTATAGACTTTTCATCAACAGAGTATTGATAAGGAAGTTTTGAGTCTAGTAGGTTTTTATTGCTTGAATAATAAAGAGTATAATAAAATACAAGCATATCTTTTGCTATTTTGGGTAAAGATGCTGAAATAGAAACAGGACCATACATATATCTTATTTGTGGGTTTGCTTTTAGATAAGCACCAATTCCATACCAAAGATAATCTAAAGCACGACTTCCCCAGTATTTTGGTTGAACAAAACTACGTCCAAGTTCAATTGAGTCATTTAAATATGGTACAAAATCATCTTTATATTGGAATAGGGTACTTGAATAAAAGCCTGAAATACCAAGGTTATTATTGATAAACTCACCATTACCTATTCTATATGAACCTACTATTTCTAAAGCATCTTTATCCCATAAAATAATGTGCTCATAATAGATATCATATCTATCTGTATCTCTTTTTTTATTTATTCCCTCTCCTACACTTCTAAAAGAGAGCTCTCTTAATCTTCCTAGTTCTTTTAAGACGATTGAATCATCGCTATAATTATATAAATATATAAGCTTACCATCAGATGTTTCACCAATGATTTTTGAGTTTTTTAGTTCATTTATTATCTCTTGTCTACTTTCAGGGTGAGCAATAGCACTTTGTGTTACAAAGAATGATCTTTTACCTTTTCTTAGGGCATAGAGATGTTTTTTATAAAGAGTTAAAAGATATTTTTTATCAATACCTTTTGGCATGATATTTTCATTTGGAATAATTTGACCAATTTTAATACTTATCTTTTTAGATTTCTTTTTAAACATCTCATTTGATAAAAGTAGAGTTGAGAAAGTTTTATTAAGTATAGAAATAGTATAAAACAATTTAGAGTTTTTACCATCTACAAGTATTGGAAGTATTGGTGCATTACAGTGTTGGGCAAAATTTAAAAATCCTTTATTCCATGTAGGATCTTTTATACCTTTTGGTGTTGCACGACTTACTTCACCTGCTGGAAAGATTATAATAGCATGACCACTATTTAACGTATCATATATAGCTTTTATATCTTTTTTACTCTGTCTTTTTTTATAATTGTCTATTGGTACAAACAAAGAACTAAGTGCTTCTATACCAGCTAAAAAATCATTGGCTACAATTTTTACATCTTTTCTTACTTTTCCAACAAGTTTTAAAAGGCATAAAGCATCTAATCCACCTAATGGATGGTTTGCAATAATCACAACTTTTCCAGAACTTGGTATATTTTGTACATCATTACTAGAAACAGTATAATCAAAATCAAAATTATCTAAAACTGCATCTACAAACTCAAAACCTTTTTTATGTGAATTTATTTGTAAGAAGTCATTTATAGACTCTTCATGCACTACTTTTTTTGCAATTTTGATTAAAGACTTATTTATAAAAGATGATTCAAGATTTATCTTTGGAAATTTTTTCTTTATTTCGTTTTCTACATCAACCATTTGTATCCTTTTGTTATTTGTGATTTTATATTTAAATGATTACATGATGGTTACTCTTTTTTTGATTTTTTCCTTTGTTAGATTATGGTAAACTCCACAAAAATTTAAGGAGAAGTTTTTGAACAAATCATTAGGTACAAATTTGCTAGCTTTATTAGTAGTTATTTTAGGTTTTGTTTTAAAACAAGATATGCTTTTTATGGTAGGTCTTTTTGCTTTAAGTGGGGCAGTTACGAACGCTTTAGCCATACATATGCTTTTTGAAAAGGTTCCTTTTTTATATGGTTCTGGTGTTGTTGAAAATAGATTTTCTCAATTTAAAGAGGGGATTCACTCACTTATAATGGAACAATTTTTTACAAAAGAGAACCTCCAAAAGTTTTTTGAAGAGGAAATCACTTCAAAGAAATCACACTTTGATTTATCCCCAGTTTTAGAAAAAACAGATTTTACACCTGCCTTTGAGTCTTTAAAACAAGCTGTATTAGAGTCTCAATTTGGTGGAATGCTTGGAATGTTTGGTGGAGAAACTGCCTTGAATCCTTTAAAAGAGCCCTTTGTAGAGAAACTAAAAGGTGCCATAGTTACTATTTCAAAAAATGAATCTTTTCAATCTTCACTTCATGAAAGTCTTGGTTCTTCAAGTGTTAGTGATGACATTTTTGAAAAAGTTAGTCTAATAGTAAATAGTAGACTTGAAGAGTTAACTCCAAAAATGGTAAAAGAGATAGTTCAAAAGATGATAAAAGAACATCTTGGATGGCTAGTAGTTTGGGGTGGAGTTTTTGGTGGACTTATTGGACTTGTTTCAACTTTAGTGGTTTAGCCAAAGTTAAAACTTAGGAATAAATATTATCCTAAGTTTTTGCCATCAAAGTTATTTTTACTTACACCTCTAACTACATTATCAGATATTGTTTGAGTTTTATTGGCTATACTATTCGTTTCTTCTGCAATAGATGCATTCTCTTGAGTAACTTTATCAAGCATATTAACTGCATCTGCAATTTGTTGTATACCTAGATTTTGTTCATTTGCTGCACTTGCTACATCATTAATTAAATTACTAGTTTCTATAATTTTACTTTCTAAAGTAGCAAATCCCTCAATCATACTTGAACTAATTGTTTTACCACTATTTGCTTTTTCTGTAGCTCTTTCAACCAAGTTTTTAATATCTTTTGCAACTTCGGCACTTCTTGCAGCTAAGTTTCGCACTTCTTGTGCAACAACTGCAAAACCTTTTCCAGCCTCACCAGCAGTTGCTGCTTCAACAGCTGCATTTAGTGATAATATATTTGTTTGAAATGCTATTTGATCAATCATAGTTATAGCTTCATTTATATCTAGTACTGTGTTATTTATGTCATCCATTGATGTTGCAGTATCGCTTGCTAGTTGTTTACCTTTATTAGATGAATCTCTAGTATCTTTTGAGATTGAATGCATCTGTTGTGCTTTAATATTTGTTTGTTCAATATTACTTGTAATTTCTTCAATTGAAGCAGCTGTCTCTTCTAGTGAAGCGGCTTGCTTAGTTGCATTACTACTAATGGTTCTAACACTATTTGATAAATTGTCAGCACTATATTTTAAAGAAAGACCATCTTCTTGGCTATCTTGAAGCATTTTAGTAATCATATCATTCATATGCATAATTTCACTTCCAATTTTTCCTGAATCATTTCCAAGTTTTACTGTGAAATCCCTATTTGAATAACTCTCTAGTGCATTTATAATCTTATTTAAATCTTTACCAACTTGAGTTTCCAACTGCTCTAACATTTGATTTAAGATCTCTTTTAATTCATTTAATGAATCAGTAGAAGTTGTTTTAGTCACTCTACTATCAAATTTTCCTTCAGTAATTGTATTTGCAATACCTTTAACATCTTCAATTAAATCCATATCTTTTTGTGTAGATGTTTTTATTTTTTCAACATTTTCATTGATAGAGTGAGCCATTACTCCAAACTCACAGCTTGTGTTTATATCAATCTCTTTAGTTGCAGATTTTTTTGTATTTAAGAATTCAAAAAAACTTTCCAATCCAGTGGATATTTTTTCAAGATAAATATTTAACTGTTTTACTGAAAGTAGAATAATTATTGCAATTACAATTAAACTTATTATTGAAGATATGATTGATATATTTCTAATAAAGTTGGCATTTGCGAGATACTCTTCTTTTGGTGCAGAGATAATAAAAGTCCAATTTGTACCAGTATCTTTTAAAGTAAATGGGTGAGAATAGTAAACTGATGTTTGACCTGTGATAAATGAATCTTTAAAGAAAAAATGATTCTTTCCTTGTGTACTTTTTTTAAGCATTTCCACATAATCTTTGTCATTTTTTATTACTTCAAGCAGTTTTTTATTTTGAAGTTCTGTTTTCGGATGTCCTATTATTATTCCATCATTATTAACAATAAAACCATATCCGTTTTCATATAGCTTGATACGAGAAGCCAAGTTAGATAAACCTTTTAAAAGAAAATCTACTCCTACTGAACCAATAAACTCACTGTCTTTATACATAGGTATAGTAACAGATACAAGTAATTGATCAACCCCAGCAATCTTCCAAAAATATGGTGCGGTTATAAAGGGTTTCCCTGCATCTTTAGGTCCTTTAATCCAGCCTTTTGACTCATCATATGGAGCACCAGAAACAATTTCAAAACCATTTTTTGATTTTGAAATAAATGGATGAAAAATCCCAAGTTTATCATATAGACTTCCAGCCTGTGGATTTTCGATTTTTGCTGTTAGATTTTCTCCATACTTTGGACTATACCAAATACCATTAATAGTGTCATTTGTATTTAAAATAGACTTTTGTAAAGAGATAATTTCATCTTTATCTATTTGAGTATTATTAACTGCTGCTGCTTGAATTCTAGAAGCAAATGCTTGTGCAACAGAAATTGCAATATCAAGCTCTCCTTTAATTTCAATTGCATTTTTTGCAGCAAATGTTTCTCTATATGCTTCTGCATCTTTTTGTGCAGCTTTATATGAAAAGTTTACAATTGCAAGTGAGGCAAGAGTTAAAACAACAAAGACAGTTCCGAGTATTTTTATTAGGAGTTTTTTCCCAAAACTAGATTTCTTTTTCATAACAGACTCCTTTATTAGTATTTTATCCCAATTAATATAAATATCTTTAATTTATTTTTTATTAGATTAGAAAAGTAATTATTTATTGTGGTACATAAATAGATAAAAATACTTAAAATAAATTCAAGTTCTTAAATCCCAAATTAATGCTTATTTAAATACAATACATTTTTAAAATTAGAGATTAAATGGAAAAATATGAATGGCATAGATGTATTAGTAATATTAGAAGTAGAAAACTTAAAAGATAAAGAGCTTTTTGAAAAGCATATTATTAAAGAGGGTTTTCAAACAGTACCAAATGAAGAGTTTGTTTATACTGCAAAGTCAACTACTACCACTTTTTCTACAAAAGCTTATATATTAGAAGTGTTTAAAAAAGGTTTACAAAAAACCGAGCTTGACTCTTGTAATATGGTGTTTTTACTCAATGAGACACCTTACCCACCATATACTTATGATAGAACTACAAATGATTTTGAAGAGGTTAAATAGTATTGAATTCCTTATTTGAGTTTTTTAAAGAAAAAAATGACTGTAAATTATTAATCGTAAGTGATGATAAAGAGGCACAAGAAGCCTATGACGTTTTATCTTTCAATCAAAAAAAGCCTTTTGTATTAGCTGATTTTAGAGCAAACTTTGGAGATGATTTACTCTCTTTTTCTGAAGAGTTACAAAATATTACAAAGACTTTAAATGAATTTTACTCTTATAAAAAAGAGAATAAAGTTTTAGTTGTACCTTTACGAACAGCCTCATATAAAATGCCCGTACGGAAGTGTTTTGACTCTTTTAAAATAGAGTTTGCTTCAACTATTGACCTAGAAAATCTCAAAGAAAAACTTTATAACTGGGGATACTATTTTGTAGATATTGTTACAAGTGAAGGGGAAGTCTCTTTACGTGGAGATATTCTTGATATCTGTCCACTAGGAGCTGTAAAAGGTTTTAGGGTGAGTTTGTTTGATAATGAAGTTGAAAGTATCAGAGAGTTTGATATAGAAGACCAAAAGTCATCAAAAGAAGAGATAGAAGCTTTTTCTATTACCCCTGCATTTTTGGCCTTAGATGAAGAAGAGATAGATAGAATCAATGAAGAACTAGAAAGTGTAGAGAGTGATGCTTTTATAAAAGATATTCATTCTCTTGGATTTTGGTACTTGGATGATTTGGGAGAGTATCTACCATCTAAGTTTAATTCATATGTTACATATAATGCCCTTGATGAATTAGAAGAGGCATATATTTTTGAAGCAAAAAGAATAGACAAAGATAAGTTTTTAACACTTCCAAAAGTACCTAAAGCAAAAAAATATCAAGTAATAGAACCTGCAAATATAAAAGAGTTTTTGAGCTTTCATGATGGTAAAAAACATACTATCATTTCAACAACTGAAGCTAAGATAAAAAGTTTTGATTTAGATTTGAGCGATAAAAATATAAAATATATTTTGGAACCATATATTATAAATCTTGTAAGTGATGATGAGGTTATTATCTCTTTAAATAAAGAGATAAAGAAAAAAAGAAAAAAGAAAATCAAACTTGTCCTTGATGAACTACTTGTAAATGATTTTGTAGTACATGAACAGCATGGTATTGGACAATACAAAGGTATAGAGCCTGTTGTTGTAATGGGAGCAAAAAGAGACTTTGTAATTGTCTCTTACGCAAATGAAGACAAGCTTTTAATACCTGTTGAAAATATAGACCTTATAGATAGATATGTGGCAGATGGAAGTTCTTATGCAGTTGTTGATACACTTGGTAAGGGAAGTTTTGCCAAACTAAAAGATAAAGTAAAAGATAGACTTTTTGCCATAGCAAATGATATTATAAAATTAGCAGCGGCCAGAGAACTTGTAACAGGTATAAAAATAGATTGCAATAAAAAGATACTAAATGATTTTGCTTCAAGTGCTGGATTTGATTATACAAAAGATCAAAGTAGAAGTGTAAAAGAGTTATTTGATGATTTATCAAGTGGAAGAGTAATGGATAGATTGCTTTCTGGTGATGTGGGGTTTGGTAAAACAGAAGTTGCTATGAATGCACTTTTAGCTGTTATACTTGATGGACACCAAGCACTTTTTGTATGTCCTACTACTTTGTTAGCTTCTCAACATTTTCATGGTATGAAAAAAAGATTTGATGAGTATGGCATCAAAATGGCTCAGCTTGATGGCAAAACTACAGCAAAAGAAAAAGCTTATGTTAAAAAAGCACTAGAGAGTGGAGATATAGATTTAGTAGTAGGAACTCACTCTCTACTTGGTGTTAAGACAAAAGATTTAGCCTTAGTCATAATTGATGAAGAACATAAGTTTGGGGTAAAACAAAAAGAGAAATTAAAAGAACTAAGAGAAGATGTACATATTTTCTCAATGAGTGCAACACCCATTCCTAGAACCCTAAATCTAGCCTTGTCAAAACTAAAAGGTATGAGTTCACTTTTAACTCCACCAACAGAGAGGTTAGGCGTAAGGTCTTATGTAAAAGAGTTTGAAGAAAAACTCATAAAAGAGATAGTTTTAAGAGAAAAAAGAAGAGGTGGACAACTTTTTTATGTGCATAATAATATTGTTTCAATGGAAGCTAAAAAAGCAGATATACAAGAGCTAATCCCAAATATAAAAATAGAGATGATTCACTCTAAAATCTCTCAAGTAAAAGCAGAAAAACTAATAGAAGATTTTAATGATGGAAAATTTGATATTTTATTGGCAACTTCAATAGTAGAATCAGGACTTCACCTACCCAATGCAAACTCTATGATAATAGATGGAGCAGATAGATTTGGAATAGCAGACTTACATCAGCTAAGAGGAAGAGTAGGGAGAGGTCATAAAGAAGGTTTTTGTTATTTTATAGTTGAAGATAAGAAAAAAATCACAAGTGATGCCATAAAAAGGTTATTGGCTTTAGAGTCTAACTCATACCTTGGAAGTGGAACAGCACTAGCTCATCAAGATTTAGAGATAAGAGGTGGTGGAAATATCATAGGTGAAGCTCAAAGTGGACATATCAAACAAATAGGATATGGACTATATCTTAAGATGTTAGAAGATACTTTAGCAACTTTAAGTGGGGAATCAAAAGAAGAGAGCCAAATTGTAGATATAAAACTTGCAATTTCTGCTTTTATATCAAATGATTATATAGTAGAAGATAGAGTAAGACTTGAATTATATCGACGTCTTGGAAAAGCAAAATCAAAAGAAGCAGTTTATGAAATAGAAGAAGAGATGGAAGATAGATTTGGCAAACCAGACACTCCAACAAAGCAGTTCTTAGAACTAATTATGATAAAAATCTTAGCTTTACAAAAAGAGATAAAAACAGTATCAAGTTATGAGATGAATGTAACGTTTACAAAAAATGATGATACAAAAGAGACAATAAAAAGTCCTAGTAAAGATGATGATGATGTTATTGCTACTGCTTTAAAGTACTTGCGAAAAAAATAAATATAAAACAGCATCTTTTCTCAAATCTCTGCGTTGAAGAGTAAAATTTGTTCAGTCACTTACTACTTGTAAGCTCCTTCTCAAATTTAACTCTTCGCCTTGACCTTTAATAAAATCTACTATTTTTTATATTATTTAAAATAAATTAATTGTTTTATGGAATTCCCTTAAAAATCTAATATAAATTAATTACTCACAAATACTTTATTTCTTCCACCTGCTTTTGCATTGTATAGTGCTTCATCTGCCAATTTGTATATCATATGAACACTTTGGATATCTTCACCTTTTCTAACCACTAGCCCAAATGATGCTGTTATAAATGGTGTTACTGCACTTGTTTTATGTTCTATTTTTAAGCCTTCAATTTCACTTCTGATTAAATTTGCATAGTTTAAAGACTCTTCTTCATCTTTATATGAGAAAAGAATACCAAACTCTTCCCCACCTAATCTAAATGCAAAGTCACTAGCTCTACTTGTATGACTTTTTAAAATAGTTGCAATTTTTTCTAAAGCTATATCTCCAGCTTGATGACCATAGGTATCATTATAAAATTTAAAATAATCAATATCAAGCATCAAAAAACCAAGATAATAGTCATTTCTTTTTGCTCTATTTATCTCTTCTTCAATTTTTGTATTAAAATACCTTCTATTATATGTTTGAGTTAATTCATCTGTTATAGAGAGATATTCAACTCTTTTTTTATCTGTTATATCTTGTCTAATAGCTGTATATCCTACTAGCTTTTCATTTTGATAATTTGGGTGAATAGTTATATAAACCCAATAAGTATCTCCATTCTTCTTTATATTTTTTAATTCACCATCCCATTTTATACCATTTGATAAACTTTCCCACATCTGTTTATAAATCTCTTTTGGTGTATCTGGATGGCGAACTATATTATGGGATTTTCCAAGAAGCTCTTTTTTAGAAAAACCAGATAATTTACAAAAAGAGTCATTTACATCAATAATTTTACCCTTTGTATCAGTTGTGGATATATTTACATTTTTATTAATAATATCCATAAGGTCATTAACTTTTTTTTCAGCTTTATTTCTAAGTCGCAGAGTTCTGTTTAGACTTTTTGCAATAGTTTTAAACTCTTTAAAAGTAAATTTACTAACATCAATCTCTTCTAAACTATAGGATGAGGCTTTAAATAGCTGAAGAAGATTTAAAATATTTGATTCTATATAAGAAGTTATTTTTTTAGATACAAAAAATATAATTATCAAAATAATAAAAAATATAATTAGGATAGTTATAGTTTGAGAAATAATTACATTTGTAATCTGACTCTCTTTTTTTGCTAACTCATTATCGATTTCATCAATATAAACGCCAGCTCCAATTATCCAACCCCAATTATCATATTTCTTTACGAAGGCTAATTTAGGGTATTCTTTAATTGTATTTAATTTTTTAAATTTATAAAAGAAAAAGTCACCATCTTTATTTTTAACTGTATCTGTTTGTTTTTGAAATAAGATATCATTTGGATAATCTTTTGGAGGGCTTAGTTTTCTGCCATCAAAAACTAAAGCTTTTTTATCCATTGAATTTACAAAAATATATCCATCTTTGCCAAATCTGAGTGATGAGATGTATTCTAAAATCTCATTTTTAGAGTCTACAGTGATTTCATCAATATATTCTCCCATACCAATATGCCAATCATACGGTTCAAATAGTTTGATAAAAGATATTTTTGCATATTGTTTGTCATTGCTTTGGTTTGGCTTCTTAAAGTAATTGTTTATAAAGCCTTCTGCTTGTACTTGGGCTATGTTACTTTGTCTTTTTATTATATAGTTTCCCTTAATATCTTGAAGGTTCCAAACATCTTTGTAAGTATCTAAAAAAGAGTTTTTATCAAAAAGTACTGCTCTTCCTTTATTGCTATTGATAAAAAAATATGCCCCATGTTCATATGAGATATTTTTCAAAGCTGCTACTATGAGGTATTTGATTTCTTTTTCTGTTTTTTTATTTTTGTTATCATTAAATATTTTATATGCAATACTGTATGCATCATATACTCTATTTCTGAGCTTTCTTTTTACCTCACTTTTAATCATACTTTCATGATATAAAATATAATTAAATGCTTTGTTTACTTCACGTTTTACTTCACTCTTTTTTTGTTTGATGAACTCTTTTTTTATATGTTCTTTTTCTTTTTGGAAATTATTATATTCAAAAATAGTATTAATTATAAATCCAAGAAAAGTAGATACAAGTGCAGTAAAAAAGATTGCTTTTAAGATTAGGTTGGATAGTTTCATTATACGGCTTTAATTATTTTTTTTCATTATATTACAAATAAGATGAAAATACAGAGTCTTTTGTACGAATGTATAAAAGGAATAATCCTTTTATACATAAAATTATTAAATTGTTCTCCATTTAGCAGGACCTGTTGTATGAATAGAAGTACCTTCTGTATCAACAGCAACAGTAACAGGCATATCTTTAACTTCAAATTCATAAATAGCTTCCATACCCATCTCTTCAAAAGCAAGAACTTTTGCATCTTTGATTGATTGAGAGATTAAATATGCAGCCCCACCTGTTGCGATTAAATACATAGATTTGTACTCTTTGATTAAATCAATTGTTGGTTGCTTTCTTTCAGCTTTCCCAATCATTCCCATGATTCCTATTTCCATCATATCTTTTGTAAATTTATCCATTCTTGTAGATGTTGTTGGTCCCGCTGGTCCTACTTTTTCATCTCTTACAGGGTCAACTGGTCCAACATAATAAATAAATCTATCTTTTAAATCAACTCCATTAGGAAGGGGTTTATTTGCATTTTTGTACTCAACTATTTTTTTATGAGCTGCATCTCTTGCTGTTAAGATTTTTCCAGAAAGTAATAATGTATCACCTGATTTAAATTGAGATAAATTCTCTTTTGTTAAATCTTCTATGTTAACTCTTTTAATAGTATCCATAGGAAGTTCAATATCTGGCCATAGGTCTAAATCTGGTTTGTTAAATCTAGCTGGTCCATCACCTTTTAATTTAAAGTGAATATGTCTTGTTGCTGCACAGTTTGGAATCATAGCAACAGGAAGTGAAGCAGCATGACATGGATAATCTAAAATTTTAACATCTACAACAGTTGTTAAACCACCAAGTCCTTGAGCTCCAATACCTATTTTATTGATATCTTCATATAGTTTTAATCTTAACTCTTCTAAAGCATTTTGAGGACCTCTTGCTTGAAGTTCATGAATATCAACATGACCCATTAAAGACTCTTTTGCTAAAAGCATAGATTTTTCTGGATTTCCACCAATACCAATACCTAAGATACCAGGGGGACACCATCCTGCACCCATTTGTCTAACATTGTCCATTACCCAATCATAAACTGAATCTGAAGGATTTAATACTGCAAATTTAGATTTGTTTTCACTTCCACCACCTTTTGCAGCTACTGTGATATCCAACTCATCAGAGTTATCAACTGTTACATGAATAACAGCAGGTGTATTATCTTTTGTATTTGTTCTAGCTCCTGCTGGGTCAGATACAACTGAGTATCTTAATGTATTGTCTGGATCTGTATACCCTTTTGCAACACCTTTATTTAATAAATCTACAAGCTCTTCTTTAATATCTAAGTTAGCATTTAATCCAACTCTAACAAATATATTAACACTACCTGTATCTTGACATAAAGGTCTATGACCCATTGCACACATTTTTGAATTAATTAAAATTTGTCCTATTGCATTTTTTGCAGCTTCTGATTTCTCATTTTCATATGCTTCAACCATTCCTTTTACGAAATCCTCTGGATGGTAAAAAGAGATGTACTGACATGCGTCTGCTATACTATCTATTATATCTTGTTCTGTTATTTTTCCCATAATCTTAGATGCCCCTTGTAATTAAATTAGTAGATTATAACTAATTATTGTTTATGAAGTTGAATTTTTTTATCTATGATATAAGATGTAAGTAATTTGAATATTTTTGTAACATATTACGTAGTATTTTTACGTAACTATCTTTTTTGTAAGTATATACAAAAAAACAGAATTCTGATATAATATTTATGTATGATTTAGATAATTTATATGAAGGATTGGAGAAAGTTTGAATATCTTAAAAAATGAAAAGAGTTTATTAAATTTTATAAGATATGGGGCTATTATCTGCATTATAGTTTTTTCATTTATAGTAATTGAGGTAGTTATTTATCAAAAAAAACAAGAAGTAAATGATGAAATAAAAAAACAAGAAGAAGGCTATATATCTCATAATAAAATAATGGTAGAAAATCTAGTTAATAAAGCACATAAACTTATCGATTTAGAAAGAGAGTTTGAAAAAGAAGATTTTAAAAACTTAGTAAAAGAAGAGGTATATCAAGCCCATGCGATTGCAACATTAATTTATAATAAAAATATAAAAAGAGCTGATTATTCAAAAGCAGAAACAATTCAGATAATAAAATCTGCTTTAAAAGCAATAAGATTTAATAACAATGGGTATATATTTATTTATAAAATGAGTGGTGAAAATATTTTAAATGCAGGATTTCCAAATTTGGAAGGAAAAAATCTATGGGATTTTCAAGATTCAAAGGGAACTTATATTTTAAAAGAGATGAATGAAATATTAAGTAATAAAGATGAAACATTTTATGAGTGGTATTGGAAAAAAACTTCTAGTGATAAAAAAGAAGGTAAAAAAATCGGATTTTTCAAAAAGTTTGAACCATATGATTTGTTTATTGGTGCTGGGTATTATGAAGAGGACTTTAAAAAACAAACACAAAAAAGAGTATTAAAAAAACTAAATAGTTTTGAACTTAAAAAACCTGAGCATATTTTCTTATATGATTTAAAAGGTCTATGTTTAGTAAATCCAAAAAAAGAGTTAATTGGTCTAAATAGATATGATGTTAAGAATAGTGATGGAAAATATACTTTAAGAGATATTATTGATTATACAAAGAAAAATAAAGAGGGCTTTATAAAATATACTTCTACTGTAAAACTTAATACTGCAATAAAATCTAATGATAAAATGTCCTTTGTAAAACTATATGAAGATTGGGATTGGATGATTGGTAGTGGTTTTTATCTAGAAGAGTTAGAAAGTCAAATTGAAGAAAAAAAACAATCTTTGATTTTATCAAATGAAGAATCTGTAAAAAATATAATCCTCATAGGTTTAATTATTACTATAATAGTAATTCTAAGTTCATTTTATTTATCTAAAACAATTTTTACAGTGTTTCGTGAGTATAGGTTAAAAATATATAATGAGATGAAAAATAGTTTAGAAAAAGAGAAATTATTAACACAACAATCAAAAATGGCAACAATGGGAGAGATGATAGGAAGTATTGCTCACCAATGGAAACAGCCACTGAGTGTAATTTCTATGGCAAATGGTTTGCTTAGAATCAATAGAGAGATGAAAGACTTCTCTACCCAAGAAGAGATAGATTCTGCAATTGATGATATTGATGAATCTATACATAACTTAAGCCAAACAATTGATGATTTTAGAAACTTTTTTAATCCAAATAAAGAGAAAAGTATGTTTAAAATCTCTGATGCAATAGATGACACTTTAAAACTTATAAGTTCACAACTTAGAAATAACAATATCGAGGTAATATCAAATATTAAAGATGTAGAGTTCTTTGGCTCAAAGAATGAGTTATTGCAAACCTTAATCAACCTATTTAAAAATGCAAAAGAAGAACTTGTAAAAATGGCAAGTATTGAAAAAAGATATATATTTGTTGATGTTTATAAAGAAAAAAGTAATATTACTATAAAAATAAGAGATAATGCTTCTGGAATCCCAAGTGAAATAATAGATAATATTTTTGATGCACATTATACCACTAAAGAAAAAGATGGTGGTACAGGAATAGGTTTATATATTTCTAAGCAAATAATAGAAGAGAGTATGAAAGGTAAAATAAGTGCTTTAAATGTTGATTATAAGTATGAAGGTAAAACTTATACAGGTGCCGAATTTACCATTTTACTCCCTTTTGATTAATACTTAAAATTTTATTATTAACATTGAGTTAACTTTTCATTTATGAATGGATATATAGTAATGTAACAATTTCCTTATGAAAACTAAGGAGAATTTATGAAAAGAATTTTAGTAACAGTTGTTTTGTTAAGTAGTTTGGTTTCAACGTTTTTATTTGCTGTTGATATGAAAAAAGGGCACCTTTGTAAACCTAAAAAAGAGAATTCATATTGTCATATGAAAGATAAGAAAAACACACATTTTAGTATAATGAGATATATTCATAATCTAAATTTAAGTGATGAACAAGTATCAAAAGTAAAAGCTATCATGAAAGATACTAAACCTAAAATTCAATCTTATTCTGATGCCTTTATAAATGGAAAGTTTGATAAAAATAGATATATTGACATCTCTTTGAATAAGTATAAAAATATGGTAGAATACAAGGCTACTTTGATAGATAAAATTTATGATATTTTAACAATTGAACAAAAAAATGAGTTAAAAAAGATGCTTGATTCAAATAGCTTTGAAGGTAAAAGAGGTATGAAACATGATAAACATAGCAATGGTGGAAGATGATGCTGAATTAGCAGAAGTCTTAACACAATACTTAAGTAAATTTAATATAAATGTAACAAATTACGAAGAGCCTTTCTTGGCTCTAAGTAGTCTAAAAATAAATAAATTTGATTTGATAATTTTAGATTTAACCCTTCCTGGTATGGATGGCTTAGATGTTTGTAAAGATATTATTGCAAATCATGATATACCAATAATAATCTCAAGTGCAAGAAGTGATATTACAGATAAAGTAACTGCTTTACAACTTGGAGCTGATGATTATTTACCAAAACCCTATGACCCAAGAGAACTTGAAGTTAGAATTAAAACTATTCTGCGAAGATACAATACAAGTTCAAAAACAGAAGAAAAACCACAAAAAGTATTTATATTTGATGAAGAGAAAAAAGAGATACGAAAAGATGATAAGTTTATAAGATTGACTGCAGCAGAATATGAAGTGCTGTCTCTTTTGATAAAAAGAGAAGGTTTTGTTGTATCAAGGGATGATATTTTTGAAAATAGCAATTTATTAAATAGTGATTATGACAACATAGGTTCACTTGCAGTTATAATAAATAGAATTAGACATAAAATAGAAGATAATCCAAAAACACCGTCGTATTTACATACAATAAGAGGAATGGGGTATAAATTTTTACAATGAAAAAAGATTCAATATTTTTTACTATAACAATTAGTTTTATAATCTCTTTATTTTTAGTAATAGCAAGTTTTGTAGTGCTTGTTTTACATACTCAAGAGGATAAAGAAAAACATCTGTCAAAGAAATACTTACCAGTTGCTAAGATGGTACTAGAGCAACAAAGAAGAAATGGTTTGACTAAGTTTTTTGTAGATTCCTTATCAAATATGGATATGGATTTTATAAATGATGTTGGACAAATGAAAGCAGTTTTATATAATCCAAAAACAAAGATTGCCTTAGAGAGAAAATATAGGACGATATTGGTAAGAGTTTTAGACTTAAAAGGGGAGAGCTATCTATTTATAAAAAGTGGTATGTTGGAGATTATGTTTAAAGATACAGACTATAAGCATGTAAATCCACTTGTATATTTAATAGCAGTTTTTGCGGTTTTATTTTTAGCAATAGTTCTTTCTTTTATAACCACTTGGAAAAAGCTTTATCCCTTAAAACTTCTAAAAGATAAAGTAAAAACTCTAGGTGATGAAGAGTTTGATTTTGAGTGTCATAATATTACTGCCCAAGATGAAGTCTCTCAACTAGCAGTAGAGTTTAAAAATACAGCTCAAAAATTAAAAGATATAAAAGAGTCTAGAAATGTGTTTATACGAAATATTATGCATGAACTCAAAACTCCAATTACAAAGGGTAAATTTTTAAGTGAATTAGAAAATAGTGATGAAAATGCCGAGAAAATGAGAAGAGTATTTACGCGTTTAGAACTACTTATTAGTGAGTTTACACAAATAGAAGAGCTTATATCTTCCACTAAAAATATAGTAAAAAACAACTACTTTTTAGATGATATTATAGACAATGCAGAAGATATGCTTATGCTAGAAGATGATGTAATAATCTCAGAATATGAAAACAAAAAATTAAATGTAAATTTTAAACTTTTTTGTGTAGCAATAAAAAACCTTATTGACAATGCAATTAAATACTCAGATGATAAAAAAGTAACCATAAAAACAAATGATAAAGATGAAATAATATTTGAAAACAGAGGAAAGGGCTTATTATATCCTTTGGAAGACTATTTTGAGCCATTCTTTGCAAATGAAAATAAAAACAAAGATAGCTTTGGACTTGGACTTTATATCGTAAACTCAATTCTAAAAGCAAATGATTATGTACTAAAATATGACTATAAAGATGAGACAAATATATTTACTATTGTAAAGCTTGAAAAGAAGGATAAATAATATTTGATATAGCCATAATAGGAGCAGGAGCTAGTGGACTTATGTTAGCTTCTCAACTAAAAAGCAGTAATGTATGCCTAATAGATAGCAATGTAAAAGTAGGTGCTAAAATAAAAGTATCAGGTGGAGCAAAGTGTAATATTACCAACAAAAAAGTTACAGCTAATAATTATTTAGGAGATAGTACTTTTGTAAGTTCTGTTTTAAAAGAGTTTTCAAATGAGGATTTAATAAGCTTTTTAAAAAAACAAAACTTAAGTTTTAAACTTAATGAAAAAATAGTAAAAGGAACTTTCTTTTGTAATACCTCCCAAGACGTTATTGATATGTTTTTAAAGCTAATAAAAGGCAAAAGACTTTTTTTAAATAGTGAAGTTAGTGATATAGAGTTTGATAATTTTTATAAAGTAAAAACAAACAATCAAATCATAGAAGCCAAAAAAGTAGTAATAGCAAGCGGAGGTTTAAGTTATCAAACACTTGGAGCTTCTTCTATTGCTTTTGATATAGCAAAGAAGTTTAAACATAAAGTCAATCCTTTAAATCCTTCCCTTGTTGGATTTACTGTACAAAAAGAGCAGTTTTGGTTTAAAAACCTAAGCGGTATCTCTATGTTTGTAAAAGCATATGTAGAAAATAAAACCTTTGAAGGAGGTCTACTTTTTGCCCATAAAGGTATAACTGGACCTGTGATTTTAAATAGTTCTTTGTATTGGAAAAAAGGAAAAATGAGTATTGATTTTTTACCAAATAAGACTTTCAAATCATTTTTAAAAGGCAATAAAAATATCTCTTCAAGTTTTAATCTACCAAAAAGATTTATGCAAGAGTTTTTAGCTTCAATTCAACTAGATGATAAGCCAATTAGTAAATTAAACAGTGAAGAGTTAAATAAACTAGAAGTTTTAAAAAACTATGAGTTCGCTCCTGCTGGAAACTTTGGATATACAAAAGCAGAAGTTACAAAAGGTGGAGTTGAAGTTGATGAGGTAGATGTAAAAACTATGCAAAGTAGACTTCAAAAGGATTTGTTTTTCATTGGCGAGGCTTTAGATGTAACTGGAGAACTTGGTGGATTTAACTTTCAGTTTGCTTTTTCTTCTGCTGTAGTTTGTGCAAAAAAGTTAAATAGATGTGTTTAGTTATATCCATACTCTCTTTTGTAATTGCATACAATTTTTATGATGCTTCAAATTTAACACCTACAATTATTAGCTTATCTATAGGGCTATTTTTTCTATTACTTATGATTAGAAATATAAAAAAAGAAAGAAACAAAAGAAAAAACTAACTTTTTAATTGATACAATCCCAATAGAAAAACAAAGGAAAAATATATTGAAAATAGCATTTATTGGTGATATTGTAGGTCGTCCTGGTAGAAAAATAATTGAACAAAATTTAAGAAAATTAAAAACAAAATATGAGATTGATTTTATAATTGCCAATGGCGAAAATGCAAGTCATGGTTTTGGTTTGACTGTTAAAAATGCCAATGAGCTATTTAAAATAGGTGTTGATTTATTTACAGGTGGTAATCACACTTTTGATAAAAGAAAAGAGATAATAGGTCTACTTGAAAGCCAAAATGTAATAAGACCTGCAAACTATCCTAATGGCGTGCCAGGCGAAGGTTATAAGGTTTTTGAAGTTGCTGGTGAAAAACTAGCAGTCATAAACCTAATGGGTAATTTTTCAATGCCAACTTGTGATAATCCTTTTAATAAGGCAAGCCAAATAGTAAAAGAGTTAGAAGAGCAAAATATAAAAAATATCTTTATAGATTTTCATGCAGAAGCCACAAGTGAAAAAAGAGTTATGGCTATGATGTTTAATGGAAAAGTAAGTGGAATATGCGGAAGTCATACCCATGTTGGAACAGATGATTTACAAGTAGTTGATGGAACTACTTATTTGACAGATATTGGACTAACAGGTTGTAGAGACAATGTTATAGGAATGGATTCCAAAATCCCAATAGAAAAAGCAACCACTGGACTTGGTGGACATTTTACTATTCCTAACTCTTGTAAATCTATACTGCAAATGATTGTTATGGATATTAAAGAAGGAAAAACAGTAGATGCATTTAAGATAAAAGTTTTATGTGATAAAGGTGATGAGCTAATAACTAAGGCAATTTTTGAATAGTATTGTAGACTCTTATGATTTGTTTATTTTTTTAAAAGATAAAAATTTAATAGATACAAAATATAAATATTGGTGGCCTAGAAATGACGACTTTGAGATATTTCTAGGGGCTATTTTAACTCAAAACACCAAATGGATAAATGTAGAAAAATCTTTGGAAAACCTAAGTAGACTTAATCTTCTTGATTTAGAAAAACTAATAGAAGTGGATATAGATATTTTAATTCACGCAATCACACCAAGTGGCTTTAAAAACCAAAAATCCATAAGAATAAAAAAGATTTGTGAAAATATAATTGAAGAATTTGGTGATTTTAAAACTTTTAAAGAAAATGTATGTAGAGAATGGTTACTTTCTCAAAAAGGAATAGGAGAAGAAACTGCTGATGCAATACTTTGTTACTCATGTCATAAAGAAGAGATGGTAGTTGATTCTTACACAAATAGATTGCTAAAAAGCTTTGGATATGAGTTTGAAAGTTATGATGAACTCAAAGCTTGGTTAGAATATGGAATTAATGAAAATTTCGATAAAATTGAATCGCTTTATGATTATGATATCTCATTAAACATGATATATTGTAGATTTCATGGAAAGATTGTAGAATTTATGAAAAATCAAAAAAAATCTTAAAGGATTAGTTCAGATGATTATTATTCCTCAAACTAAAGGTGGTGTTGGTAAATCAACTGTTGCTATGCAAGTAATAGCTCCATACTTATACAAAAAGCATGGGAAAAAGATTACTTACATAGAAATTGATGATGAAAATAATGATAGCCAATCATTTACAACAACACAAATAGTTAATAAAAGAATGCTACGAACAAACAAGGTAAGTGAGCTAGATGAACTTATTTTAATGGATGATAATCACGAAATAATCATTGATGTTGGTGGAAATAAAACTTCATCATTGGTTTTAGATGAGATTAAAAAAGTTGGTTCTTTTGGAAATCTAAAGTGGATTATTCCTTTAGGTGATGGTGAACTTGATGGAAAAAATGCAATTGCAACTATGAAAAAAATAAGAAAAATAGAACAAAATCCTGATGATAATATTATTTTTGCTCTAAACCGAGCAATATCTATGGAAAAAGATTATGTGGAAGAGCAGTTTATAAACTTCTTTGGACATAAATATTTAGCTTCAAATACTGTGATGTTTGATTTTATGAAAGACCCAAAATATTTTACAGTAAAAAATGATAAAGTTATTACTATGAGTAGATACTTAGGTAGTACGGTTTGGGAGATGGCACACAATAATACTGACTTTAGAGAAAAAGCTATAAAAGCAAAAGAGTTAGGAGATGTTGAGAGTGCTAAAAAGTTTATATTTTTTAGAAGATTACAGTCAGAAGCTCAAGATTACGTTTTAAATGTTTTAAATCAAATCTTTTGTGACTTGGATAAATGGTTAGAAAAAAAATAGATGAGTGATATGAGTTTCAAACAAGCAAAAGAGCTTGTGGAAAGAATAGAATTTACAGAATTAACACTAAAAAAGACCGCTGATAATATTGATAGGTCAACACTAAAGTTTAATGAAGCTTTAAAACTACAAGAACAAATTGTAAAACTTATGCCAATAAAAGATAAAAAATTAGATTTTTTAAAACTATTAGTTTTTTTAAATATCGGGTTTATAGCTGGATTATTGGTGGGAGTTTTTTTATTTAAATAATAGGAATATTTATAATGGGTAAACAAGAAAAAATAGTATCAATGTTCAACGAAATAGCTGGAACTTATGATGTGGCAAATAGAGTTTTAAGTATGGGTATTGATAAAACTTGGAGAAATAAAGCTTGTGATTTAGCTTTTTCTTTTTATGGTAAAAACAAAATAGAGAAGATTATTGATGTAGCTTGTGGAACTGGTGATATGCTTACAACTTGGCAAAAAATAGCAGATAAAAATGCAATAGAAGTACAAAATAGAGTTGGAGTAGACCCAAGTGTTGGTATGATGGATGTAGCAAAAACAAAACTGCCAGATGTTGAGTTTATAGAAGCAGGTGCTGAGTCAATGCCTTTTGAAAATGAAATTGCTGATATTATATCTATTTCATATGGGATTAGAAATGTTGTTAAAAGACAAGAAGCTTTCCATGAGTTTGCAAGAACTTTAAAAAAAGATGGACTTTTGGTAATTTTAGAGTTTACAAAAAATGAAAAGAACTCTCCACTTGATTATGTTACAGATTTTTATATGAATAAAATCTTACCAACTTTAGGTGGAATGATTTCAAAAAATAAAGAAGCATACACTTATTTACCAAACTCAATTGATGAGTTTTTAACTCAAGATAATCTTTGTTTAGAGCTAAGAGAAGCTGGATTGGAACCTATTTATGTAAAAGGTTTTTCTATGAATATATCTACACTATTTATTGCAAGAAAGGTTTGATTTAACCCATGAATCAAGCTCTTAGTGTCTCAACACTAAATAATCAAATAAAGTCTTTACTTGAGACTACTTTTGTAGGTGTATATGTCCAAGGTGAAATATCAAATTTAACATATCATTCCTCTGGGCATATATACTTTTCAATAAAAGATGAAAACTCTACACTTTCTTGTGTAATGTTTAGAGGCAATGCCCAATACTTAAAGTTTAGATTAGAAGTAGGTATGAAGATAATTATTTCAGGAAGTATCACTGCTTATATTCCAAGGGGGAATTATCAACTTATGTGTACAAAGATTGACCCAGATGGTCAAGGCTCACTTGCTCTTGCCTTTGAGCAGTTAAAAGAGAAGTTACAAAAAGAGGGACTTTTTGATAGAAATATTAAAAAAACTCTTCCAAAATATCCTAAAAAAATAGCTCTAGTTACCTCTGCAACTGGTGCAGCTATTGAAGATATGAAAAAAGTAGCACAAAATAGATGGCCTTTGATTAAATTAATTTTGATTCCTACTTTAGTCCAAGGTGAGGGGTCTAAATTTAATATTGTAAACTCCATAAAAAAAGCTGATAGCTTAAATTGTGATGTGATGATTGTAGGACGAGGTGGAGGAAGCATAGAAGATCTTTGGGCTTTTAATGAAGAAATAGTTGCACGAGCTATATTTGAAGCAAATACTCCTGTAATATCTGCAGTTGGTCATGAAGTTGATTTTTTGATTTCTGATTTTGTAGCAGATGTTCGAGCTGCAACTCCATCAAATGCAATGGAAATAGCACTACCTGATAAAAATGAACATTTCATATATTTAGATAATTTACAAGTTGAATTAGAAAATAGATTTAAAAGAGTGATTTTTAACAAAGAACAAATTTTATTAAATTTAAAAAAACATTTTGAACAACACTCCCTTGATAGAAAATTCTCCTTTATCCAAAAAGAGATAAGTTTTATAAAGTCAAATTTAATAAGTGCTTTTAGTCAAGTTTATAGACAAAAACAAAATGAACTAAACTATTTAAAAAGTGCATATGAATCTAATCATCCAGATAGAAAAGTTATTGATGGATATGTGCAATTATCTAAAAATAACCAAATTGTAAGTTTAGATAGTGTTAAAGTTGATGAAGAGATCACACTAGAAACTACAAAGTTATCTGTTAGATGTAATATTTTAGGCATTAAAAAAATATAAAATTTAAGATAAATATTGTAAAATATAACAAAAAATGATAACATACTACTAATAGGAGTTCAAATCATATGGAAAATCAAAACAACGACGAAGCAATAATAGATTATGCAAACACAAGTGAGTATATGAAGTTTGTATTAGGTTCTATGCAATACGCAATTGAGCTGCCTAAGATTAGAGAAATATTAACTTATCCAGAAATGATAACTATCTTACCAAATGTTCCTTCATATATAAAAGGACTTATTAATTTAAGAGGTGAAGTTGTACCTGTTGTTGATTTAAGAGTTAAATTTAAAACGGGTGATATTGTAAACAATCAAAATACAGCTGTAATTGCAGTTGTAACAAAAGATAAAAGAATGATTGGAATTGTTGTTGATAAAGTTGATGATGTTCAAAGACTTGATTTATCAGCATTGTCACCAGTATCTGACATTGGCTCATCAATCCCTTCAAAATATTTAAAAGGTTTTGTTAGACTTCATAATAATGAAATGTTAGTTATTATGGATATTGAAGCAGTTGTTAGTAAAGCTGAACTAGAATAGTGAAAGTAAAATAATGACAAATAATTTACAAGAAAGTATATCACAACTTAAAAAATTAAAGTTTCTTTTTGTAGAAGATGAAAAAGATTTAATGGATATTATTTCAGAGACTTTACAAAAGTTGCAAGTAGATTTCTTGACAGCCAATAATGGTGAAGAGGGTTTAGCTATTTTAAAAGAACATTCTAATAGTGTGGATATAATTGTTACTGATATTAGTATGCCCATTATGAATGGCTTGGAAATGATAAAAGAGGTAAAATCTCTATATCCAAATTTAGAAATTATTATAATGACTGCCCATACTGAATCTAAATATATGACAGAAGCAAAAGAGTATGGTGTAACTGACTATTTACTAAAGCCATTTGATTTCATAAAATTTATCGAGTTAATCAATAATAAAAAGCTAAAATAAATGTCTTTAGATAAGACCTTATTAAAACAAATCTCTATTTTATACGTAGAAGATGATGATGTAATGAGAACAGAATTATCTTCTTTATTAACAAACTTTTTTTCTCAAGTTTTTTGTGCTAGTAATGGTGCTGAAGGCTTAGAAATATTCAAAAAAAATCAAAAAAAAATCGACCTTATAATTAGTGATATCAATATGCCAACTATGTCTGGAATTGATATGATAAAAAAAATTAGAGAGTTTGATAAAGAAGTTGGTGTTATCTTTGCAACAGCATATTCTGATAAAGAATTTTTGATGGATTCAATTAAATTAAAAGTAGTTAATTATGCAGTTAAACCAATAGACATAAGAGCCTTACTTGAATCAATAAAAGAGTTTGCAGAAAACTTATTGGCTAAAAGAATTATAAAAAGAAAAAATGACGAACTATCTTTATATAAAAAAGCAATTGATGCAAATAGTATAGTTATTAAAACTGATATTCATATGAATATAACTTATGTAAACTCTCATTTTTGTAAACTCTTAGGATTTCTTAAAGATGAGTTGATAGGAAAAGAGTTTTTAAGTTTAAAAAGTCATGATAGTGACATAAAAGTCTATAACAATATGTTTGCAAAAGTTTTAGATAATAGGATGTGGAAAGGGAAGTTAAAACAAATAAGCAAAGAAAATAGTGTTTTAATACTTGATACATATATGATACCTTCCCATGATGAAGATGCAAATATTATTGGAACTATAATTATTCAAAGAGATATAACTGAAGATATTAAGAAACAAAGAGATGTTCAAGTTGCTTTAATGAAAGAAAAAAGTGATATCTTTATAAAAACAAAAGAGACTTTTGCTAAAAACAATCTACAAATAAATGATTTAGAAAATCAAATAATACAGCTACAAGAAGAGTTAAAGAGTGCAGAACTTGATAAGGAAAAATATCTATATCTTTTAGATAAATATAAAGATGACGTAAATATTTTAAAAACAAAAGTTGATAGATATGAGAAAGAAGACGTATCAAATATTAAAGGGATTAACGTAATAAAAATCCAAAAAGAGAATGCAAGTTTAAATATTGAGATGAAAAAATTAAGAGACAATATGGAAAATGTTGTTGCAAACTCTCAAAAAAAGATTAATCAAATTAAAATAGCTTCAAATATAGAAATTGACCAACTTGAAAAAGACATAGAAAAACTTAAGTTATCAAAAGGTTCTTCTGACATTCAGGTTTTATCTAAGAAATTAGAATTTTGGAAAGATAAAGCAAAAGTTGAAACTCAAAAAATAGAACAGTTAGAGAGAAGAATTATGCATGTTGTAGATACTCAAACTCTATCAAAAATATATAACTAAAATAAAGGCACCTCTTCTTTGGCTTCTATTGGTGTATAGAATTTTTGGAGGTGCCCTAAAGTAGAAGTTCTACTTTATTTCAATTGAGATGATTTTTTGTTCAGTTAAAGGTTTATTACCTTGAGTCTGTCCTAATACAGGAACATTTTCAAGCTTTTTAACTACATTCATACCACTTTTTACATATCCAAAAATCGTATGTCTTCCATTTAACCAATATGTAGGTACCGTTGTAATGAAAAATTGACTTCCATTTGTATTTGGTCCAGAGTTTGCCATTGCCAAAATACCTGGTTTATCAAATACTGCATTTGGTGAAAACTCATCTTTAAATGGTTTTTTCCAAATAGATTCTCCACCTCTTCCTGTACCTGTTGGATCTCCACCTTGAATCATGAAGTTCTTTATAATTCTGTGAAAAATAAGATTGTCGTAATAACCATTTTTTGCATGCGTTGTAAAGTTTTCTACTGCAAGTGGTGCCATGTCAGGTCTTAATTCTATCTCTATTTTACCTTGTGTAGTTTCTACAACTGCTATTGGATTAGTAGCATATAGTAACACAGACATAATTGCTAACATAAATATTTTTTTCATTCTTTTACCTTTTTGACCATTTATTGGGCTTAAAGTATAGTATTATAGTTTTTAATATTTTATTAAAATTGAGTTTTTAGATGACTTTAATATTTATTGGATAAAATTTGCAAAATTATATGTAGTAAGGAAGAAACAAATGGAAATGCCAGTTATCCCTCAACCAACATTTTATATGTTCAAGTGTGAACAAAGTGCACCTCCAGGTATGCCAAAACCTAGTTGTGTAACAGAAGAGTCAAAAGATTTATTTAATCATATGGCTCAAAAACTAATGGAAAATGGTTTAATGGGACCGGTTCAACCAATTAGAACTTCATGTTTAGGAAGATGTCAAATGGGACCTGTATTACTTGTAGAACCAGGACATACTATGTATTGTAATTTATCTAAGGAAAAAATAGATAGAATTATACAAGAACACATTATAGGTGGGAATCCTGTTCAGGAGTTTATAATACCAGAACAGTTCTGGGGAGAGCCTATTAATTTAGCAAAATAAAGAGGTATATATGACATTCGATATGCTTTATAGCAAAATTCATAGAGCAACAGTTACAGATGCAAACTTAAATTATGTTGGATCAATTACTGTTGATGAAGAGCTTATGCAAGCCGCTCAATTAAGAGTTGGCCAAAAAGTAGAAATTGTAAATGTTAATAATGGTGAAAGATTTTCTACATATATTATAAAAGGTAAAGCTGGAAGTAAAGATATGTGTCTAAACGGAGCCGCAGCTAGAAAAGTAGAAATTGGTGATAAAATTATTGTAATAGCTTATGCTTCATATAGTGAGAGTGAATTAGAAAATTATAAACCAGCAGTTGTGCTTGTTGATGACAAAAATAACATTACAACAATTACAAATGAATTAGTAGGAAGTGACCATGTTTGATGGTATTGATTTAAGTAAAATAAATCTTAATGAAATGATGGGTCAATTTCAAGATATGGCAAATAAAGCAAAAGAAGATAATGCAGCAAAAGTATTTACTTCAAAAGCTGGTGGTGGAATGATTTCACTTTCAATTAATGGTAACTCAGAGGTAATTGATTTGCAAATAGATGATTCTTTACTTGATGATAAAGACTCTTTACAAATTTTATTAATCTCAGCAATGAACGATGTGATAAAACAATCAGATGAAAATAAAAAAATGATGGCCATGAATATGATGGGTGGCATGGGATCATCGTCTCAAAATAAATAATGAATAATCTTTTAGAAACTTTTGAAAACTATCTAAAATCAAATCTTCCAGTATCAAAAACTTTCCATCCTCATTTTGAAGATGCTTTAAGTCTTATGTTAGATGCTGGTGGAAAAAGATTTAGACCTATGCTTTTATTAAGTGTAGTAGACTCTAAAAACTCTCTTTTAGTAAAAAGTGCACTTCCTGTTGCCTTAGGACTAGAGATGTTGCACACATACTCTTTAGTTCACGATGATTTACCTGCTATGGATGATGCAAGTTTAAGAAGAGGATTTGAAACTTTGCATAAAAAGTATGATGAAGTAACTGCAATACTTGTAGGTGATGCTTTAAATACTGAAGCTTTTAGTAAAATAGCAAATGCATCATTATCTAGTGATGTTAAAATAGAGTGTGTAAAAGTGCTTGCAAGTGATGGTGGAATTGATGGTATGATTATTGGTCAAGCAATTGACTGTTTTTTTGAAAATCAAAAACTTGAGCTTTCACAACTTGAATTTTTGCATATACATAAAACTGCAAAACTAATAGCTGGAAGTCTAAAAATGGGAACAATAATTGCTAACTATGATTTAGCTACTCAAAATAAGCTTTATAACTTTGGAATAGATATTGGACTTCTGTTTCAAATTCAAGATGATATTCTTGATGAAACACAAAGTGATGAACAAGCTGGTAAAACTACACATAATGATGGAGCAAAAAACTCTTTTGTAAACTTATTGGGACTTAGCGGTGCAATAAATGCTGCAAATGAACTAGCTTTAAAGTGTGAAAAAACTCTAAAATCACTGGATGAAAACTTATATAATTCATTAAATAATTTACTCATAAAATATATAAATAGACACAAATAAAATAGTTCTCAAACTCTTAGTCATCTTTACTCAATTTACTTGACAAAAATCAAAAATTTTATTACAATTTAGCACTCAAAAAAATAGAGTGCTAAAACTTATAAAAATTAGAAACAAACTTGATAGGAGAGTATATAATGACTTTTAAACCACTAGGAAAAAGGGTTCTTGTAGAAAGAACTGAAGTAGAAAGTAAAACTGCAAGCGGAATCATTTTAGTTGATTCTGCAAAAGAAAAACCAAATACAGCTGTTGTAAAAGCAGTTGGATCTGAAGTAACAGAATTAAAAGAGGGTGATACTATTGTATTTGAACAATACAGAGGTACAGAGTTCACTTTAGATGGTCAAGATTATCTAGTATTAGAAATTGAAAATATTATAGGAGTTATGTAATGGCAAAAGAAGTATTATTTAGTGATTCAGCAAGAAATAGATTATATGCAGGTGTTGAGAAGTTAGCAGATGCAGTAAAAGTTACAATGGGACCTAGAGGAAGAAATGTATTATTACAAAAATCTTTTGGTGCTCCTTCAATCACAAAAGATGGTGTTTCAGTTGCAAGAGAGATTGAATTAGAAGATACTTTAGAAAATATGGGAGCACAATTAGTAAAAGAAGTTGCTTCAAAAACTGCTGATGAAGCAGGTGATGGAACTACAACTGCTACTGTTTTAGCTCACTCTATCTATAAAGAGGGTTTGAGAAATGTAACAGCTGGAGCAAACCCAATTATTTTAAAAAGAGGTATGGATAAAGCAACTGATGCGATTTTAGCTAATCTAAAAACAGCATCAAGAGTTGTTGCAAACAAGACTGAAATAGAGCAAGTTGCTACAATTTCTGCAAACTCTGATCATGCAATTGGTTCAATGATTGCAGAAGCTATGGAAAAAGTTGGAAAAGATGGTGTTATTACTGTTGAAGAAGCAAAAGGTATCTCTGATGAATTAGAAGTTGTTGAAGGTATGCAATTTGATAGAGGATATTTATCTCCATATTTCGTAACAAATTCTGAAAAAATGATTGCAGAAATGGACAATCCATATATTTTATTATATGATAAAAAAATCTCTAACTTAAAAGAGATGTTACCAATCTTAGAAGCTGTTAATCAAGCGGGAAGACCTTTATTAATTATTGCAGAAGATGTTGATGGTGAAGCATTGGCAACATTAGTTGTAAATAGATTAAGAGGTTCATTAAATATTGCAGCTGTAAAAGCACCTGGATTTGGAGATAGAAGAAAAGCAATGTTACAAGATATTGCAGTTTTAACAAATGGTACAGTTATCTCTGAAGAACTTGGAATGAAACTTGAAACTTGTGGTGTTGAAGTACTTGGTACTGCTGCAAAAGTTGTAATTGATAAAGATAATACAACTATTGTAGATGGTGAAGGAAGTACAGATTCAGTAAATTCTAGAGTATCACAAATCAAATCAGAAATTGAAAACACAACTAGTGATTATGATAAAGAAAAATTACAAGAGAGACTTGCAAAACTAAGTGGCGGAGTTGCTGTTATTAAGGTTGGAGCTGCTAGTGAAACTGAAATGAAAGAGAAAAAAGATAGAGTTGATGATGCATTAAGTGCAACAAGAGCTGCTGTTGAAGAGGGTATTGTAATTGGTGGTGGAGCTGCATTAATTAGAGCTGCGGCACAAGTTAAACTTGATCTTACAGGTGATGAAGCTATTGGAGCTGCAATTGTTTTAAGAGCAATTAAAGCACCTATGAAACAAATTGCAATCAATGCTGGATTTGATGCTGGTGTTGTTGTAAATGAAGTAGAAAAATCAGAAAATGAAAATATTGGATTTGATGCTTCAACTGGACAATATGTTGATATGTTCGAAGCTGGAATCGTTGATCCTGCAAAAGTTGAAAGAATTGCAACACAAAATGCTGTTTCAGTTGCTTCATTATTATTAACTACAGAAGCTACAGTAACAGATATTAAAGAAGATAAACCTGCTGCACCTGCTATGCCAGACATGGGTGGTATGGGCGGAATGGGAGGAATGGGTGGAATGATGTAATCAAAGGCTGACAAAGAGACTTGTGTCTCTTTTGTCCTTTGAGCAGGTGAATGTGATGTGCCAAAGGCACCATTGAACCCAAAAGAGCTACTTATTTCCTCTTATTTAGAAGAAAATACCCATAAAAAAAGGCTCTTCATTTGAAGAGCCTTTCTAATTTTAAAAGCTTATTTACATTATAAGCTCAAGCTTTAGTAAAATAAAACCTTTTTATTTTTAAATATTAACAATAAATTTTGGTATAAATTCTACCACTGTAGAAGTCCTGTCATTTAAACCTCCATACTGTTTTGATACTGTAATTATATCCAAATATAAACTTAAAGTAAAACTAATATCTATATATTATACTTTTTCAAGTGTTTTAAAGAGTCCAAATGCATTGTAATATAGGGATTTATCTCTTTTCCTACATATTTATAAAATTTATTATTATTGATTGTAGTTACTAATTCAAAATCTTCGATTTTGTTAAATTCTTCAAGTTTTTTGTGGGTATTTATATATCTTGTCTGATAATCATCAAAAATATAAGAGTCAAAAGAGGGTGAAATTTCTCCATTTTTTATTACTTCACTTCCAATTTCACTAATACCAGGACAATTTAAATCATAATAGACAATATTATCAATATTGGTACTAAGAGGGTAAGCTTTACAAACAGTTGGTCTATTTTCATAAATAGTACATTTGAAGTTTTCTATATATGGACATAAACTTCTCCCATCACTTAATAAAATGATCGCTTTTAAATAACCCATATCACCAAAGGTAAATAAAATAGGAAAGTTTTTATATACATTAGAAAAATCTTCAAGAATAATTTGACAATAGATACTTCCTTTTCTTCCATCACAACACCTTGCTTCACAAGTTTCACAGCTAGAAAAAAAGATATCTTTATCAACTTTTAAAAATGATTTGATTTTAACCCCTTAAAATAAAAAAGAATTGTATCAAAAAATGCTAAAAGTAATATATCATGAATATTTTTGTACAATATCTTTTTAAAATTATAAAGGCTTATTTATGTGTGGAATTGTTGGATATATTGGAAATAAAAAAACAGAAGATATTTTGTTAGATGGTTTAAAAGAGCTTGAATATAGAGGATATGATAGTGCAGGAATTGCACTATTAAGTAGTGAAAAAATTGAAGTTTTCAAAGCTTTAGGAAAACTAAAAAATCTAGAACAAAAAGTAAGCACACAAAATAACTACAATATAGGAATAGGACACACAAGATGGGCAACACATGGTAAACCAACAGAACTAAATGCCCACCCACATTTAGGTGAGTATTCATATGTAGTTCATAATGGGATTATAGAAAACTATAAAGAACTAAAAGAAGAGTTACAAATTGCTGGACATAACTTTGTATCACAAACTGATACAGAAGTTATTGTTCATCTTTTTGAATATTATAATAACAAACTAAATGATTGTAAAGCCTCATTTCAAAACACTATTAAAAGACTTGAAGGTGCATTTTCTATACTTCTAATCTCAAAATCATGTCCAAATGATATATACTTTTTTAAGCATGGTTCACCTTTAATTATTGCCCGTGGAAATGAAAAAAAGGAAGTTTTATTTGCTTCTTCTGATGCACCCCTAATAGGACTTGCAAATGAAGTTGTATATTTAGAAGATGGCTGTGGTGGAGTTGCTTGTGCAGAAGGTATAGAGTTTTTTGAGAATGAGAAAATATCATGGGGAGTTTTACCAACTTCAAAACAGTTTGCTCAAAAAGATGGATTTCGTTTTTTTATGGAAAAAGAGATTCATGAACAAAGTGTAGTTACAAGTGATGCGATGCTTGGCCGAATGGGTGATGAAAAAGTAGATTTTGAAGAGTTTGATTCTTCTATAATTGAAGGTATTGAAGAGATTAAAATTTGTGCTTGTGGTACATCTTTTCATGCAGGACTTACGGCTTCATATTTATTTGAAAGGTTAACAAAAGTTAGATGTAGTGTAGAGATTGCAAGTGAATTTAGATATAAAGAACCACTTTTGAATAAAAACACACTTTTTATAGTAATCTCACAAAGTGGTGAAACAGCTGATACTTTAGAAGCTCTTAAAATGGCAAAAAGAGCAGGGCTAAAATCAATAGTAGTTTGTAATGTAGATAACTCTTCTATGACAAGAACTGCTAACTATTCTGTTTTAACAAGAGCGGGAATAGAGAAGGGAGTTGCATCAACAAAAGCATTTTCAACTCAAACAGTAGTTTTATGGATGATGGCTCTTTATTTTGCTCAATATAAAAACTCACTTAGTGTTGAGTGTTTAAGTAGTGAATTAAAAGCATTACGTGAAGTTCCCAAATCACTTAAAGTTTACGACTATGTTCATGAAAAAACAAAAAGATTATCTAAAAGGTATCTTCATGGTCACGGTTTTTTCTTTATAGGAAGAGATGTATTTTTCCCACTGGCTCTTGAAGGAGCACTAAAATTAAAAGAGATATCATATCTTCATGCTGAAGGGTATCCTGCAGGTGAAATGAAGCATGGACCTATTGCTTTAGCAGATCCTGAGCTTTTCACAATAGCTCTTATGCCCCAAAATTTATTGTATGATAAAATCAAATCAAATGTAGAAGAGCTAAGTGCAAGGGATAGTACTATCTGTGCAGTTTCGCCGTTAGATTTTGAATTAGCAGATGATTTTATCAAAATAAATAAGTGTGATCATTATATGCTTGAGTTCTTTGAGATGTTAGTTGCACTACAACTATTTTCTATGGAAATTTCTGTAAGACTTGGTAATGACGTAGATATGCCACGAAATTTAGCAAAAAGTGTAACGGTTGAATAACTTACTTAAAATTTATAATTAATCAACAATTTAAAGTTATAAAAGTAAATTTTAGATAAAATTCATTACTTTTTATAAAAGTATACAAACTTTTAATTTTATTTTTTATTTTAACTTTAATTAGTTGGAAAACGAAAATGGAAAACAAAAGAATGGAAAACGATAAAGATAAGATTGTAAAATAATTCGATTTTAGCTTTTGGAAAACAAAAGAATGGAAAACAAAAATGGAAAACAAAACAGAATATTTATTTACTAGTGAAGTAGTAAGTCCAGGGCATCCTGACAAATGTGCAGATATTATAGCAGATAGTATAGTTGATAAGTTAATTATCGGAGACAGCAAAAGTAGAGTTGCATCAGAAGTTTTTGTTGCAGGTAAATATGTTGTTATTGGTGGTGAGGTTACATCACATACAAATTTATCTGAGCAAGATTATAAAGATTTAGTTTTAGAGTCTCTTGCAAAAATTGGATATAACGGACATCCTCATTTTACAAAAGAGGAGTGTTTACACCCTGATGATGTAAATGTACAAGTTCTATTAAATAGACAATCTCCTGATATTAACCAAGGTGTTGACCAAGAAGATGGTGAAACAGGTGCTGGAGATCAAGGTATCATGTTTGGATATGCGAATAGTGAAACAGCAAACTTTATGCCAAGTGCAATTACATATGCAAGAATGCTTATGGAAAAAGTTTATGAGTATGCTTTAGCTAATCCAGACGTTTTAGGTGTTGATATTAAAACGCAAGTTACAATTGATTATGAAACAAAAGAGAATTTTGAGAATTGTATTCCAAAACATATTCATACTGTAGTAGTTTCAGCTCCTTGTGTATCAACTATGAGTATTGAAAAAGTAAGAGAGTTAATCTTAGGATTAATCAAAGAGACAAATTTACCAGAAGATTTATTTTGTTTAGAAAAAACAATTATTCATATTAATCCAACTGGAAAATATATATCACACTCTTCTTTACATGACTCAGGATTAACAGGAAGAAAGCTAATAGTTGATTCATTTGGTGGATATGCACCTATTGGTGGTGGAGCTCAGTCTTCTAAAGATTATACAAAAGTTGATAGAAGTGGATTATATGCAGGACGTTGGATAGCAAAACATATTGTTGCTTCAGGAATTGCAAAAAAAGCAATAGTTCAATTATCTTATGCAATTGGTGTTGCAAAACCAACTTCAATTTCAGTTGATACTTGTGGAACTTGTATAGATGGACTAAATGATGATATTTTATCTGCATTTGTTCATGACAGCTTTTCTTTAACTCCAAATTGGATTACTAAGAAATTCAACCTAGATAAGCCAAGTGCTGATACTTTCCTTTACGCAGATGTTGCTGCACGTGGACAAGTTGGGCAAGAAGATTACCCTTGGGAACAACTTGATGAATTGGATAAATTCAAAAGTCTTAAAAAATAGTTTTTAAAAGGATATATTATGGATTTGAAGAATCTATTTAATAAAATAAAATTTGATAGTAAAAAAGAACAACCAACAAAAAAAGATGCTCCAAGTCACTGGATAAAGTGTCCAGAATGCAGTTCTTTGATGTTTTTTAAAGAGGTAGAATCTCAAAATAATATATGTCCTAAATGTAATTTTCATATGAGAATTGGGGCAAAAAGAAGAATAGAAGTTATTTGTGATGAGAATAGTTTTGTTGAATACGACAATGACTTGATGCCAAATGACCCATTAAAATTTGTTGATAGTAAATCTTATAAAAAAAGAGTTGATGAAGCTGTTAAAAAAACAGGAAGAAACTCTTCTGTTGTAAGTGGTGAATGTACGATAAATGGCATTGGCGTTCAAATGGCAATTTTTGATTTTGCTTTTATGGGTGGAAGTTTAGGTTCTGTTGAGGGTGAAAAGATTGTTAGATGTGTAAATCGTGCTTTAGAGAAGAAACAAGGAGTTATTATTGTTTCTGCTTCTGGAGGGGCAAGAATGCAAGAGTCTACTTTTGCCCTTATGCAAATGGCAAAAACTTCAGCAGCACTGAAAAAACTTGACTCTGTAGGACTTCCTTATATATCAGTTCTTACGGATCCTACTATGGGTGGTGTTTCTGCTTCATTTGCTTTCTTAGGTGATATTATTATGGCAGAACCTGGTGCCTTAGTTGGATTTGCAGGTCAAAGGGTTATTAAACAAACTATTGGAGCAGACCTTCCTGAAGGCTTTCAAAGAGCAGAATTCTTACTTGAAAAGGGATCAATTGATATGGTTGTTAACAGAGCAGATATGAAAAAAACACTTTCTGATTTATTAACAATGTTTTCAAGTAATACTATTCAAGTTAGTTAATGAATCTTACCCGTTTTGAAGAAGTTTTAGCTTTTAACCCTAAAATTTCTTCAAATAATCTATATGCTTTATGTGATTTTCAAACTTTAAAAAATAGAAATATCTCCTTTGAACAGTTTTTAGAACTGTGTCTTAAATTTGATGCAAAAGTAATTCAATATAGAGATAAAATCTCTACTTTTGAAACAAAAAAAGAAAATCTTTTATATTTAAAAAATAAAACAAATATTCCAATTATTATTAATGATGAGATTGATTTAGTAGAGTTTTGTGAAGGTTTACATCTAGGACAAGAAGATTTTAATAAGTTTTATTCAAGTAAAGAGTTAGCAGTAAAACTAATAAGAAAAAAAATAGGAAATAAACTTCTAGGACTTTCAACACACAATGAAAAAGAGATATTAGAAGCAAATAGTTTAGATTTGGATATGATAGGTTTAGGAGCATATAGGGCTACAGCAACAAAAGATGTATCTGTAATGCTAGGTGAGAAAATCTCATATTTAGCTAAAATTTCTAATCATCCTGTATGTGCAATAGGTGGAGTAAAAATTGCTGAAGAAATTAAAAACATCTCTTTTAATGTGGTAGGAAGCAGTTTATATGAATAAAATAAATATTTATCAAATCGCAAAATCTTCCAATGATGAATTTAATAAAATTATTGAGGATTTTATTAAAATGTCTTCAAAATATTCAAAAGTTGAGATTTATAATCTATTTAACAAAAAAATTGCAAAAGCTCAAACTATATCTGATATAGAAGCAAAAAAATCTTATAGTGAAGTTTTTGAACCTTTTTTAAATAGTGGGTATAATATTGCTTTAGATGTACTTGGCAAAAAAATTGATAGCTTTGAATTTGCAAAACTATTACAAAGTAATGGAACTATTAACTTTTTTATTGGCGGTGCCTATGGATTTGAAACAGAATTTTTACAAAAATGTGATAAAAAAATTAGCTTAAGTGAGCTTACAATGGCTCATAAAATAGCGAATGTTGTTTTGCTAGAACAAATATTTAGAGGTTTGTGTATAATTAGTAATCATCCTTATCATAAATAATTTAGATATTTTTTAGTATAATGTCAAAATTTTTAGAAAAAGGTTTAATGTGGCAAATTCAAAGCAAATTGAAGAGCTAAAGATTACTTTAGCACAAAGAAAAGAATTAATAGAAAAGAATATTCAAGGAAGTAGAGAGAGTATTGATTCTCTGAAAAATTCAGAGTGTAATGATGATTATGATTATGCTGAAGTTTCAAGTGATTCATTTAAAGAAGGGATAATCGCAAATCAACAATCAAAAGAGTTAAAAGAGATTGAAGATGCGATTAAAAGAATAGATAACAAAACATATGGTATTTGTGAGATGTGCGATGAGTCAATCGCCATTGGAAGACTAAGAGCAAAACCATTTGCAAAATTTTGTACACCTTGTAGAGAGATTTATGAGAGTGAGAATAACTAGATCTAAAGGATAATTTATGGGACTTAAAAAATATGTCGCTTTTTCATTGTTGTTAATTATTGCAGTTTATATTTTTGTTTTTAGTATGCAAACGGCTAATTACACAGTTAATATTTTAGATTATGCAATTGAATTACCAATTGCAGTTTGGATTATATTACCTGCTGCTGTGCTATTTTTAGTAACTATATTACATATTCTTTTTTATGGCTTCAAGAATTATTTACAAACAAGTGCTATAAAAAAAGATGAAGAGAATATTATTGAATTTCTAAAAGATATCTTACTTGAAAATAATTCTAATAAAAAGTTTAAACAAAAATCTTTAAAAGAGTTAGCAGATATTTTAGAACAAATGAAATTATCTCCAAAAACAGATAATTTTGATTCTTCAAATAGCGATATTAAAAGTATTGTAAATAATATCATTAAAATAAATTCTGGTGAATATGTAAGTGATAAATCTTTTAAGTTTAATAAAAATGGTGAAATTGCACACAAAAATCTTTTAAATAGAGTAAAAATTGATGTGGACTATTCAATTGATGTTTTAAAGAAATCAAAAGATTTTACAAGAGAAGTAGTAAAAGCTGCATTTGCTAATGTTGTAGAGAATAAGAGTATGACTACAATTAAGAAATTGCTTGATGGTTTAAAACTTGATAAAGAGATGGTTTTAGAGCTTATGAAAAAAGATTCTGAAAATTCTGACTTTGCTTTAGAACATGATGCTATTATCAAATATACAAAAGAAGTAGAGTTTAATAAAGAAGATTATTTAACTTTTGCAAAACTTTATAAAAAATCTGTTAAACCAGATGAACTTATTAAGATGTTTGAAACAATTTCAAATGAAAATGAATTGGCAGTTGATGCATATTTAGTGATTTTATTTGAATATGAAATGATTGATAAAGCAAGAGAGACATTATCAAACTATGCAAATGAAGAGTATCAGCCATATAGAGCTATTTTAGAATTAAAAAACTCAGGTAAATATTACACTCTAGAGAATCTTTGTTATAACAAATAAAATGAATAAACTTGATTTTAGCCAACCCCTTATGGTGTTGGCTCCCCTTGCAGGATATACAGACTTACCTTTTCGTGCGGTTGTGAAAAAATTTGGTGCGGATTTGACAATTTCTGAAATGATTTCATCAAATGCACTTGTTTACAACTCTAAAAAAACTTATAAAATGATAGAAAAATCTCCATCGGAAGATCCATATTTTGTACAAATAGCTGGAAATAAAGCAGAGCTAGTTCGAGATGCAGTTGAGATATTAAATGATATTGATGGCATTGATGGTATTGATTTAAATTGTGGTTGTCCCGCTCCTAAAGTTTTTAATCATGGAAGTGGTTCAAATTTATTAGGTGATTTAAAAAAACTTGAAGAGATTTTAAGTACAGTAAAAAAATATAATAAAAAAATCTACACTAGTGCAAAGGTGAGAATTGGTGTAAATGAGAAAATTCCAGTGGATATTGCAAAAGCTGTTGAAGCTTGTGGAGTAGACTTTATATCAGTTCATGGAAGAACAAGGGCTGGAAAATATAAAGCTCCTGTTGATTATGATGCAATCAAAGCCATAAAAGATGCCGTATCTATTCCTGTAATTGCAAATGGTGATATAAAAGATTATGCTAAAGCAAAAGAAGTTTTAGCACATACAAATGCTGATGGAGTTATGATAGGTCGTGGAGCCATTGGAAAACCTTGGGTTTTTTATCAACTAAAACATGGGGTAGAAGATATAAGTGAAGATATAAAAAAAGCTATAATTTTAAAGCATTATGATGAAGTATTAAAGTTTCATGGAATACATGGTGCTGTTATGTTTAGAAAACTACTTCACTCTTATTCTAAAGGATATGCTGGTGCTGCGGAATTTAGAGATATAATTAATACAGTAAAAGAACCAGACATTATGAGAGATACTATTGAAAGTTTTTTTACTTCAAACACTTTACAAAATTAATAAATAAATTTATAAAATAGAGTTTACAAGGACAAAATTTGGAAGAATATTATTACGAATTAACTATAAATACAAAAAGTTCACAAGATTTGTTCTTAGATTTATTGGAGCAACTAACACAAGGTGCTGTTGAAATTGATGAAAATAAACTTATCTCAAGAAGTGAAGAAAATCTAGAAGATGTAGAGTTTGGTATTTTAGAATTTGCAAAAGCTTTAGAAGTAGAGTGTGAGACATCTTTAGTAAAAAAAAGAAATGAAGATTGGATAAAAAAGTATCAAGAATCTGTAAAAGCAATAGAAGTTGGAAAATTTTTTGTAAGACCATCGTGGGTTGAAGAAAAAGATGGTAAAATTGATATCATAATAAATCCAGCACTCTCTTTTGGTTCAGGTCACCATGAAACAACAAATAGCTGTTTAGAAGCTATTTCAAAATATATAAAAAGTGATGATGAAGTAATTGACGTTGGTTGCGGAAGTGGGATTTTATCAATTGCAGCTGCAAAGCTTGGAGCGAAAGTTGATATTTGCGATACTGATGAAGTTTGTATAGAGAGTTCAAAATCAAACTTTGTATTAAATAATACTAAGTACAATAATACTTGGACAGGAAGTGCTTCAAAGTCTAATAAAGAGTATGATTTTGTGATTGCAAATATAGTAGCAGATGTTCTAGTAATGATTGCAAAAGAGTTAAAAAAGTGCTTAAAAGATGGTGCTACATTAGTATTATCAGGTATATTAGATAAGCATTTAAATAGAGTTTTGAAAAAATTTGAAGATTTAGAAAAAATCGAGGTAATTCAAAAAAATGAATGGATTACCTTGGTATTAAAAAAAGGAGTTTAGATTGAGAAATAGAAATAAAAATAGACAAGATAAAAACAACAACAATAATAATAACAATAACAACAATAATTTTTTTAATAATAATCCGTTATTAGTTTTTGTTTTATTTTCACTTGTTACAATAATGGCTTTTAAAGCACTTTTCCCCGAAAATCAAGGAAATGTTGCAAATAAAAATATTCAAGCTTACGGACAAACAAAGCATAAAAATATTGCATATTCAGAGTTGAAAAAACTAATTACAAGTGGAAAAATTGAGTACGTAGGTATTGGTAATACAAATATTAAAGCCGTATCAAAATCAAATGGATTAGAAGTTACAACATATACAGCAAGAAGAGTTGTTCCTGATGAAACTTTAATTCCAACATTAGAAAAAAATGCAATTGCATATGGTGGAGTTAATGAAGAAAATGTTTTAGCAGATATTTTATTTGGTTGGATCTTACCAATATTTATATTCTTTGCTATTTGGATGTTTTTGGCAAAAAGAATGTCAAAATCAATGGGTGGTGGAAGTGGAGGAATCCTAGGAATTGGTTCTTCTAAAAAAATGATAAACTCAGAAAAACCAAATGTAAAATTTGCTGATATGGCTGGAAATAAAGAGGCTAAAGAAGAGGTTCAAGAAGTAGTTGATTTCTTAAAAGACCCAGAAAGATACGTGAAACTTGGTGCTCAAATACCAAAAGGTGTTTTATTAGTAGGACCTCCAGGTACAGGTAAAACTCTACTTGCAAAAGCAGTTGCAGGTGAAGCAGATGTTGAGTTTTTATCAGTTTCAGGTTCTGCATTTATTGAGATGTTTGTTGGTGTTGGGGCTTCAAGAGTAAGAGACTTATTTGAACAAGCAAAAAAAGTTGCTCCTGCAATTATTTTTATTGATGAAATTGATGCAATAGGTAAAAGTAGAGCAAGTGGTGGTCCAATGGGTGGAAATGATGAGAGAGAACAAACTCTAAATCAACTTTTAGCAGAAATGGATGGTTTTGCAACTGAATCTGCACCTGTAATTGTATTAGCAGCAACTAATAGACCAGAAGTACTAGATCCTGCACTTTTAAGACCAGGAAGATTTGATAGACAAGTTTTAGTTGATAAACCTGACTTTGAAGGTAGAAAAGAGATTTTAAATGTTCACATCAAAGGTGTAAAAGTAGGAAATGATGTTGACTTAGTTGAAGTTGCTCGTATGACAGCAGGACTAGCTGGGGCAGATTTAGCAAATATTATCAATGAAGCAGCACTATTAGCAGGACGAGCTAAAAAAGAAGAAGTGACATACAATGATTTTAAAGAAGCCGTTGAGAGACAAATTGCAGGATTAGAGAAAAAATCAAGAAGAATTTCTCCAAAAGAGAGAAAAATTGTAGCTTATCATGAATCAGGACATGCCTTAATTGCAGAGATTACAAAAGGTGCTAAAAAAGTAAATAAAGTATCTATAGTGCCACGTGGACTTGCAGCTTTAGGTTATACTTTAAATAATCCAGAAGAGAATAAGTATTTAATGCAAAAACATGAACTTGTAGCTGAAGTTGATGTATTGTTAGGTGGACGTGCTGCTGAAGAAGTATTTATAAAAGAGATTAGTACGGGTGCTGGTAATGATTTAGAAAGAGCAACTGATATTGTTAAATCTATGGCTTCAATTTATGGTATGAGTGATATTGCAGGATTAATGGTTTTAGAAAAAAGATCAAATCAATTCTTAGGTGGACAGACACAAAAAGATTTCTCTGATAACATGGCAAAAGATCTTGATACTCATATTAAGTCTGTGTTAAATGAAAGATATGAGATTGTACTTCAGGCTTTAAGAGATAATAGTGATGCTATAGAAGAGATGACTAAAGAATTACTTGAAGTGGAAGTTATTTCAGGTGAGAGAGTAAGAGAAGTTATTAAAGCTAATGGTGGAGTTGTTTTTGAAGAGGAAGATTTACATTCTGGAAAAATAGAAAACAATGTAGAATTAGATGTAGATAGTACAAATACTTCTGATGATAAAAAAGAAGATGAGTCTTTAGATAGTCAAGAAGATGCTAAAGACAAAGAAGATAAAGAAGACAAAAAAGATGATTAATAAATTTGTAGCAAAAGAGGGGATACCATATATTTATATCTCTTTTGCTATTTTTATCTTTTCATATCTTTTCATTTGTGATACTTTAGCAGTCCTTGCTTTATTTGTATGCATATTTTTACTTTATATTTATAGAGATAATCTAAAAGTAAAAGCAAAAGTTGATGTCTTAGTTTCACCAGTAAGTGGAGAAGTTATTGCAATTGATAAAGTAGATTCACAAAATGTTATATATTTAGATGTTTCATTATTGGATTCACATATCCTAATTGCTCCAAAAGATTCATTTTTCAAAGAAGAACCACATAGAAATGGTCTAAATTTATGTAGCGATAGTTATAAAGCTAAAGAATTAAATGAAAAAAGAGTATTAAGTTTTGATGATATGAAAGTTGAATTAATCTCTGGAAGATTTAATATTTCTCATCCATTCTCTAAAGAAAAAGAGGTGTCACAATACCAAAAAATGGGAACTTTTATAAATGGGATTGTGAAAATATATATTCCAACATCTTATAAATTAAATATAAAACAAGGTAAAAAAATAAAAGCAGGTGAAGTTTTATAAACTTTACTTGACAAATTATATTTAATAAAATATAATTTGTCATCAAAACTAATAGGAGAGTCTAGTGAAAAATTCTAATTTTTACAAAAATAATTTCATAAAAAGTGTAAACTCTCTACTTCTACTCAAAAATTTCCTCTAACATATAGTTCAATATATAATTTAATTCTCGTACAAGTTTTTCTTTTATTTAAAAAAAGATATAATATGCCCAATTTACAAAGGTTATGACATGGATAAAAATAGAATTATAGTATTTGATACTACATTAAGAGATGGTGAACAAAGTCCTGGATGTTCTATGAATACAGATGAAAAAATTAAAGTTGCTTTACAATTAGAAAAATTAGGAGTTGACGTTATTGAAGCTGGTTTTGCAGCTGCAAGTCCTGGGGACTTTGATGCAGTTTCAAGAATTGCAGAAGTTGTTAAGAACTCAAGCATTTGTTCTTTAAGTAGAGCAATTGACAATGATATTAAACAATCAGGTTTAGCAGTAGGAAAAGCTGCAAAGCATAGAATTCACACTTTCATTGCAACTTCACCAATACATATGAAATACAAGTTAAAAATGAGTGAAGATGAAGTTATAAAAAGAGCAGTTCACGCAGTTGAGTATGCAAGAACATTTGTTGATGATGTTGAATTTTCATTGGAAGATGCAGGAAGAAGTGAAATCTCTTTTATGAAAGAGGTTATGGATGCAGTTATAAACGCAGGTGCAAGTACTATTAACTTACCTGATACAGTTGGATATAGATTACCAACAGAATTAGGTGCTATGGTTAAAGAGTTAAGTGATTTTGCAGGAAATAGAGCAATTATCTCTGTGCACAACCATAATGACTTAGGATTATCAACTGCAAATACATTGAGTGCTGTTTTAAATGGTGCTAGACAAATAGAAGTTACAGTTAATGGTTTAGGTGAGAGAGCAGGAAATTCAGCTTTAGAAGAGGCTGTAATGGCTATTAAAACTAGAAAAGATGCATTTGGTGAGTTATATACAGGAATCAACACAAAAGAGATTTATGCAACTTCTAGATTAGTAGCAACAATTACAGGTGTTGAACCACAGCAAAACAAAGCTATTGTTGGTAAAAATGCATTTTCTCATGAAAGTGGAATTCACCAAGATGGTGTGTTAAAACATCAAGAGACATATGAAATCATGAAACCTGAAGATGTAGGTGTTTATAAGGACTCAACTTTAATCCTAGGTAAACACTCAGGACGTGCTGCATTTAGAGATAAAATAGAGCATTTAGGTTTTGATAAAATTCCTGATACTGAGTTAAATACTGCATTTGAAAGATTTAAAATTTTAGCAGATAAGAAAAAAGATGTTACTGATGATGATATTAGAATGTTAATTACAGATGAAGCATTAAATCATGACAAAACTTATGAATTAGTAGGATTACAAATCTCAGATTGTTCATCAGGAACTCCAATGGCTTCTGTTTCTATCAAACATAAAGATGAAGTTATGATAGAAGCAAATATTGGTAATGGAACTATGGATGCAATCTTTAAAACAATTGATAGACTAACAGGTTATAATGGAGAATTACAAAGTTATAATGTAACTTCTGTAACTGAAGGTAAAGATGCCTTAGCAAAAGTTACTACAAGAGTTGTTTTTGACAAATCTTCACCATCTTTTGTAGGACATGGTTTAAGCATTGATACTATGCTTGCAACTGCAAAAGCTTATTTAGGAGCACTTAACTCTTACCTTTCTCAAAAAGAAAGATTAGCTAAAAAAAGCGAACACCAAGTTTAATATAAGAGATTTATTCTCTTATATTGATTATTTGAATTTTCTTCTTCTTAAAACTCTTCTTATATCTTTTTTCGCTAATATATATAAATTTAATAAAAAGGTGCGCTTAAGTTATGATGCAGTTTAACTTTTTTTTAAAATTATTGAAAGATTCATTTAGAGATCTTCTTCCAATAGTTTTAGTAATTCTATTTTTTCAATTAGCAATAATACAAACTGTTCCAGATGGTTGGCTTTCAACAACTATTGGTTTACTTATTGTTGGGGTTGGTTTAGCAATATTTTTGCAAGGTTTGGAAATAGGTATATTTCCTGTAGGGGAAGGACTTGCTAGAGATTTTGCAAAATCAGGTTGGACAGTCTGGATTTTAGTATTTGGATTTCTAATTGGTTTTGGTACAACAATTGCAGAGCCTGCACTTGCTGTAATTGCTGATAAAGCAGCATCTATTTCTAGTGGTAGAATTGATGCATCGATTTTAAGATATGTTGTTGCTGGTTCTGTTGGATTTGCTATTTTACTTGGTGTCTTTAGAATAATCAAAGGGCATCCTATTCACTATTATATTATAGCTGGGTATCTTATGGTTGTAAGTGTTACTTTTTTTGCACCAAAAGAGATAATTGGACTTGCATATGACCTTGGAGGGGTAACTACCTCTACTGTAACCGTCCCACTTGTTGCAGCTTTAGGTATTGGATTGGCTTCAAATATAAAGGGTCGAAATCCAGTAGTTGATGGATTTGGACTTATTGCTTTTGCTTCTCTTACTCCTATGATTTTTGTACAAATTTATGGAATAGCTGTTTATAATTTAGTTGATGCAAAAGATGTAGCTGAAGTAGTTATAAAACAAGTTGTCTCTTCTCCAAAAGATATAACTGTAACTTCAGTAATAACTGGAATAATTTCAGTTGTAAAAGATGTAACACCAATCTTACTTATTATCCTATTTTTTCAATATGGAGTATTAAAGAAGGGTATCCAAAATGTTAAGACAGTATTTTTAGGTTTTGGACTTGTAATTGTTGGTTTATATGCTTTTATTTTAGGACTTGAGTTAGGACTATTTAGCCTTGGTGAAACAATGGCTTACCAACTGACAAAAGGTGATTCAGTATTTGTGATTTATGCCTTTGCTTTTGCTATTGGATTTTCAACTACTATGGCAGAACCTGCACTTATGGCTATTGCAAAAAAAGCAAAAGAGATTAGTGATGGTAAGGTTAATGACTTTGCATTAAGACTTTTTGTTGCTTTAGGAGTTGCAATTGGTATTGCCCTTGGAGCATTTAGAATAGTTGATGGTGGACATATTCATTATTATATTATTGTAGGATATTTATTAGTTATAGTTCTTACCTTTATAGCACCAAAATATATTATTCCAATAGCTTATGATAGTGGTGGGGTTACAACTTCAACTGTAACAGTTCCTTTAGTTGCCGCACTTGGTATTGGACTAGCTACAAATATACCAGGAAGAAGTCCACTTATTGATGGGTTTGGTCTTATTGCTTTTGCATCACTGTTTCCAATGATTACAGTTATGCTTTATGGTATATTAACTGAAAAACTTGGTGTTAAATCAGATACACAAATTGAAGCTGAAAATATATTAAGAGATAATTTAGTAGATGCTGAAAATATGGATTTATCTACTGTAAATATTGATGGAAGTAGTAGAAGACACTCTTTACCAATGGATTTTTATGCTGTTGCAATAATAGTACCAATAGATAAAAAAATAGATGCTCTTCAAGCTGCTAGTAAAGCAGGAGCAAATGGTGTTACTGTTCTTAGAGCAGATGGTATGGGACTGGGGAAAATGCACAATTTCTATCGTACATCTTTTGAAGCCAATGACTCTTTACTTCTGTTTTTATTACCAAAAGCTAGAGTAAATCCAGTTATAAAATCAATTATTCATTCACTTCATATTACAACAGAAGGAAAAGGTATTGCCTTTGCTTTCCCTCTAACACATATGAAAGGTATTAGTCTAAGTAGACATGATATTTTTGAGAATAGAAAAGACCATAAAGATGAAAATCTAGATGAAGATGAAAATGAGGAAGTAAAACCTGAAGATAATAAATAATCTAGAAGAGATAAAAGAAAAAATTGCTTCAAAAGAGGCCTTACTTCTCTATTTCTCATCTAAAAATTGTGTAGTATGTTCTGTACTAAAACCAAAGATAAAAAAAGAGATAAGAGATAATTTTACAAAAATAGATTTGTACGAAATAAAAAGTGATGAGAACTTAGCCATAAGTTCTCATTTTGGAGTTTTTCAAGCTCCTACAATCTTATTTTATCTTGATGGTAAAGAGTTTTTAAGGGAAGGAAGAAATATAAGTATAAGTGCTTTTTTAAATACAATAAAAAGACCTTATGAGATGTTTTATGGAGAATAAATGAAAATTACAATTTTAGTCTTTTTTATAATTTTACTTTTAATGCAAGCAATACAAATAGATAAAACAAATCCAATAGTTGATAAGTCTTTAGAGATACAAGCTCCCCAAGAGGTTATGGGAATATTTAAAAATGCATGTTATGATTGTCACTCTAACCAGACAGTTTGGCCATGGTATAGCTCAATTGCTCCAGCTTCTTGGATGATTAAGTCACATGTTGATGATGGAAGAAAATCTTTAGATTTTACTAGTTGGGAGTCATATAGCAAAGATGAAAAAACTAAAAAATTAAAAGATATTTATAGAACAGTATATGCAGCTATGCCCCTTGCAAGTTATGTTTCTATGCATAAAAAAGCAGAATTATCAAAAGAACAAAGAGAGTTAATAAGAACATGGACAGGAGTTAGAAGATAGTGGTAAATGCTGAAGTAAATGAGCTTTTACAAAATAAAGGTGAGCTTTTAACAGTAACATATTTTAAACTTCAAAGAATCTTTGAAAAAAAGTATGGAGTAAATACCGTAGTACTTATGGAAATAGGAACATTCTTTGAAGTTTATGAAGTAAATAACGAAGAAGAACAAATTGGAAAAGCAAAAGAGATAGCTGAGCTTTTAAATATCCAACTAACACGTAAAAATAAAGCTATATTAGAAAACTCAAAAGAGAATCCAATCATGGCAGGTGTTCCTGCAATTTCTCTAGAAAAACATCTTGCAAGAATAATTGGGGAACAAAAATATACTGTAGTAATAATAAGACAAAAAGGTCTTCCTCCAAAAGTAAGTAGATACCTTGATACAGTTGTAAGTCCTGGTACAAATTTTGATTTTGTAATAGACCAAGATGAAAATAATATTACCTCATTAATAATTGATTGTAATAAAGGTATCTTTTCTGTTGGTTATAGTGCTATTGATGTAACTACTGGAAAGTGCTATTACAATGAAGTTCATGGAACAAGTGAAGATAAGAACTTTGCTTTAGATGAGTGTTTTAACTACATGAATATGCATAAAACAAATGAAGTAGTAGTCTCTTTTTGTGATAAAGATATAAATCAAAAAGAGATAATTGAGTATTTGGAATTATCACATAAAACCTTTCATATAAGCACTTTTAGACCAAAAATTGTTTATCAAAATGAATTATTTAAAAATGTATTCAATATAGAATCACTTTTGACTTCAATTGAACATCTTGATATGGAAAGAGTACCGTTAGCAACTGAATCACTCTCTGTATTGATTGATTTTGTAATAGGACATGATGCAAAGATTATTCAAAAACTTTCATTTCCTCAAAAACTAGATATTAGTAGATATATTTATTTAGGAAATAATGCCTTAGAGCAATTAAATATAATAGAAACCTCTCATAATCCAAGTTTAATTAAAATCATAAATAATACATCTACAGCTATGGGGAAAAGACTTTTAAAAGAGAGGTTAACTCATCCAGTTAAAGATGAAAAAGAGTTGCTTCGGCGTTATGCTTTATCAAAAGAGTTGTATGATTATCATGCTCCCATTGAATCTGAGTTAGCAAATATTTATGATATAGAAAGGTTAACACGTAGAATAAAACTTGCACGACTTCATCCCTTTGAGTTAAACTATTTGTATGACTCCTTATTGAGTATCAAAGAAGTGGTTACTTTTATGGAAAATTACAAGTTTTTTACTGCTCCTTGTACTTCTGCTGAGTTACAGATGTTTATTGATTCTATTGATTCTACTTTTGATTTATCTATTAGTGGAAAATATATGTTAAAAGATGTGGAAGCTAATATGATTTGTGAGGGAATCAATACTAAAATTGATGAGCTTATGAATGAAAACCAAGAATTAAAAGATAAACTTGATATTTTGAAGTTTCATATTTTAGGGTTTTTAAAATCAAATGATGAAAATTTTGTAAGTGTTCAAAGACTTGATAAAGAGGGATTTTATTTAGGGCTTACAAAAAGTAGATTTAATCTAGTACGTGAAGAACTTTTAAATTCACATCTTATTTTAGATGATGAGCTACTATTATTTAAAGATTTTAAAATAAAAGTTCAAACAAACTCAGTAAAAATAACTTGTAAACTTACAGAAGATATTTCAGATAAATATGTACATAACTTAAGAAAAATTATTGAGCTAAATAAACTTGTTTTTAAAGAAAAGCTCTTAGAGTTTGAGAAAAAATTTGCAATTTTACTAGAAGAGTTGGTTCAGTTTATTGCTGAGATTGATTTAACAGTATCAAATATAAAAACATCAAAAAAGAATAATTATACAGCTCCAAAGATAGTAAAAACAAAAGATAATGAGAGTTTTATAGAGCTAATTGATTTGCGACATCCAATAATTGAAGATGGAGAAGAGCAGGGGATTTATGTGCCAAATGATGTTATTTTGGGTGAGCTAAGTCTTGCAAGTGATGAGTATAAAAATAATGTAATTATAAAAAACTCAAATCCAATAAATATGTATAATAACAAGATGCATGGAGTTTTACTTTATGGAATAAACTCAAGTGGTAAATCTTCACTTATGAAGTCAATTGGTATAGCAGTTATCTTAGCTCAGGCTGGATTTTATGTACCTTGTAAATCTATGAGATTTTCTATTTTTGATGCAGTATTTACTAGAATCTCAGGGGCTGATAATATCGCAAAAGGCTTATCTTCTTTTGCTGTTGAGATGTTGGAGTTAAAAAATATATTTAATAGAGCTACTAAAAACTCTTTGATTCTTGGAGATGAAATAAGTCATAGTACAGAAACCATGAGTGGAGTTAGTATTGTGGCAAGTGCTATACTAAAACTTTCAAAATTAGAATCTATTTTTATGTTTGCTACCCACTTACATCAGTTGCCAGAACTTCCAGAGATAGAAAAACTTAAAAATATAATATGTTTACATCTATCAGTAATGTATGAAGATGATGAGGATAAACTTATTTTTAATAGAAAACTTCAATATGGAAGTGGAAGCAGTATGTATGGACTTGAATACGCAAAATCCCTTCATATGGATAAAGAGTTTTTAAAAATGGCAAATGATATAAGAAAAAAATTAACTGATGATTATGAACCAATTGAGAGAATTTCTCAAAGAAAAACATCAAAATACAATAAAGACCTTATTGTTTCTACTTGTGTGATTTGTGGAAGAAGTGTTGATGATGTACATCATATAAAAGAACAAGCAAGAGCAAACAAAGATGGCTTTATAGGTCACGTAAATGCAAACCATAAATACAACCTAATCCCACTGTGCAAAGAGCACCATAAGCTAGTACATGAAGGAAAAATCAATGTAAACGGTTTTGTAGCAACTTCAAAAGGTTTAGAACTACACTATACAATGTTGAATGAAACTAAATAGTTTATAAAATATCCCATAATTACACATGTCACTTCATAAAAACTCATAATAGTAATCTTAACAATGACTTATAAATATAAGAAAATAACTTTTTGATTTTGTAAAATTTATAATTTAAGTTATTATTTAGTTATATGTGACCATTATGTGACTATTTTGATGTTATAATTTTCCTATGTATTCTTATAATATACTAAATATTTAATATTAGGTTTAAAATTTGGCTTATTTTTTAGCTTCTATAATTAGTGTTGTTGCTGCTACTATTATCCTTCTTACGCGATATGAAGCTGATGATAGTGAGATTATGTCGGAACTTGAACACATGAAAGTGATGCTTTCTAGTGTAGATAGTTTTGTAAATACTTACATAAACTCTGGTGCAAGTCTTACGGATATTAATTTCAAAGTCTTAGGCGATAATGCAATTTTGCTAAATAATATGACAGTTACCGAAGATGCAGGCGGAGATACTTTTAAATCTACAGTTACTTTCCCTAATAATTCAATTAAGTGGCAGATTATTCCAAATCCTAGCGATGGTAGTTCTTATAAATTGCTTATCGATATGAGAGGAAATACTTCACTTATGAATAGAGCAATATTTTCAGAAAGCTTTGTGGGAAGGGAGTATTGTCAAAAAAACCTTTTTGGTGATTTTGCCAATACTCTTAATTCTTATGATGCAACAGCGAAAGATTTTGTGAACAGTGGAGGAACGACTAGTGATGGTTTGTTTGTCTGCACGGTATATAAATAGTTTTAAGAATACTTTAAATAAAAACAGGAGAAAAAAATGCCACAACTCATAGCAATGGTAATAGTAGTCGTAGGTGCGATGATTTATATGTTCCAAACATTTGGTGGAACAGGAGATAAGATAGAGGGTGTTGCTCAAAAAACGAGTATCGTTACAGAGATAAACAATATTAAAGGTGGGCTAAAGTTAGCTGCAAAAACTGGTCATGTCACTACAAGTAGTACTTTGAAAACTTTAGGTGCTTTATCTTACTTTGATGAACAGATAAATACACAACTTAAGGATAATAATAGTGATAATGCTAATAATTACTTTCCTATTTCATTTGGAGGTACCACAGATGCTGCAAATCCTGCAATGACTATTAGTTTAGTTGATAATATAAAAGGTGCAATACCAGGTATTTATGTTGAATTTGCTGGAAGTTTAGCTACTAATGCAGGATTCTTAGAGGCACAAATTGCAACAGACTTAAAGGACGTAGCAATTATCGATAGAGTTGCTACTGGTAAAAAAGCACTTACTTTACAAACAGGAGATGACTTGACTGCACTTGAAAAAAGAACTCCTCAATTAGGTACTGAAACAGATACTAATAAAACTGATGGAAAGTTTATTATTTATTATAAAGACTTTTCTTCTGCTGAAATTGTAAAATAATTTTAAAACTTAGGGATTACCCCTAAGTTTTATAAAAGTTGTAAAGTTTTATATAAAAACTTATTTTGAAGTTTTTATATGTAATTTTTATAAAGGTGTTTGATGTATTCTCATATATTTCTTTCTGTTGGTCTTGTTATTGCTGCTATGATATTTGCAAGTGCCTCTTATAAATCTTATGAAGAGATACAAGAAGCAAAGCAAATTGAGGAAACTTATACAATAGTATCTCAAATAAAATCACTTTTGGCAGAACAATATAATAAAAATATCAAAGAGATAACAAGAGATGAGATTATTGCACATCTTCCATCTGGGGATTATTGGGAAAAAGTTTTGTTGATAAATAGAGACCCAAATTCTACTTTGGCAAAGGATGAATTTATCAATGAAGATGGCGATATGGTTATAAGTACAGATGAGAAGATAAAACTTTTAACTCTTAGAAATAGACTTAAAAGAATCAAAGATTTGGATGCTTACACAGCAGATACAAATAAAAATATTATTTATGATGTCTGGGCAGATAATCAAACCAATGTGTACAAAGATAATATTATAAATAAAACAATAGAAAAGGTGACCAATATAGTGTATATAGACAATGGAGTAAGTGATTTGAAGACAATATTGAATAATTATACACCTTACAATGCCATTTACCAAAATATGCTTGAAAGTAAAGATGAAACTATCTCTTCTGATGAATTAAAAACAAGAAAACAAACCTATTTTAAAGAAAGATTACAAGAGAAACTCAAACTTAGTAAAAACACCAAAGATATGGCAGTTTATAATTTAGTAAAAGGTTTATGATGAGATATCTGTATTTACTACTATTTTTGATAACTTTTTCATATGCCGATTTACAAGATTTTTCTACGAGACAAGATGTCTTACAAAAAATAAAGCAAGTTATTTTTGATGAAGAAGCTATAGCAACTGCTTATGAGTTTTATATTTTAAATACTTACTCTTTGCCAGATGATTTGAATACATTAAAAACAAGTGACTATTTAGGTATTACTTTTGGAACGGTTGATAGTACGTATTTTAATAGTTTATCACTATCAACTACAGCAAGTTTAGCTCTTAAATATGCCATAAAAGATAACATTATAAGTGATACAAATCTAAAAAGTATATATGACAGTGATACTTTTAGAAAAAAAACATATGTATATAAAGATAAAGTTTATTTTAAATTAGAAGATGACTTTGCTAAAAATATTTTTGTATTGATTTCAACACAAGATTCAGGGCTAAGTATTTGTGGAGATATACCTAAAACACAATATTGTACAAAAAATGGTCATATTTATTTATATACTGACAACACTCAAAATGATACGAAGTTACTTATGTATTATTATGCAGAAAAATTCCAAACAGGACCTATAATTATAAGCAATGATACTACCTTGTACGATACAAGAAGTGAATTTAAAAATCTTCCTTTGGGTATTTTGATGTATGACACGGATGGTGTGAAATATGTAAAAACTTCGACTTCTATAGAGAAGGTTAAATAGTATGTTAAGATTTTTTATGTGTTTGTGGTTGTTTTTGTCAATATCATATTGTGAAGAAAACACTGTTATGCAACAAAATGTTCTTTATGTAACAAATATGATAAAAACAGAAGAAAAAATTGCACAAGCGTATGAGGATTATCTTCTTACAGAGTTTGAAATTCCAACCATATCAAAACTTGTTACAAATGGCTATTTGGGAGAGAATTTTACTCTTAAAAATAGGATGGGAGGAGATGTAAATTTTAATGATGAAAACTCTTTATCACTAAAATATGCAATAAGTAATACACACATTGACCAATATTTAAAGGATTTATATAATAGAGACCTTCATCGTAAGAAAACTGCAGTTTTTAGTGCAAATTCTGGTACATCTTCTTATGTTGTAATACTATTATCAAAAGAGGGACAAAATATTTATAATATTCTTCATGGAAGAAATATTATAAATAAAACGTGCAATTCAACTCTTAAAAATAGTTATTGTAATAATTCTATAAATACAATACGTTGGTATAATGAAAATAGAAACTGGATAGAGTATAGTAAAAGAAATTTTGAAACTTCAAATGTCACTGTAGAAAAAGAAACAGTACTAAGTGATAGTAAGCTTAACAATCTTCCTTTGGGTACTTACATAAGAGTTGAAAATGCAGCTAGGTATGTAAAAGTACTTGACAATAAGATATTGAAAGTTGAATAGTATGATAAAAAAGATATTAATTATTGTTTGTACTATAACTTCTTTGATGGCAAATTCAGAAAATATATCTTTGATGAATAGTGTGAAAACAGTGATTCAAAAAGAGGAATATATTGCCCTTGCAGTTAATAAGTATATAGCTCAAACAGGTCAAATACCAAAAACATCGAATAATAAACTTGATTGGGATAGATTGATTAAAAATGATATATTAGGGGATTATCTTACTATTGCATTTGATAATAAGAACCCTTTAACTGCAGCGACTTTTGATGTTGTGTTTAATAGGGATAATAGCCTTCAAATAAAAGGAGTTTTTAGTAGTGTTTCTGATTATCAATCAAACTATAAATATTTGTATGATTTTTATATAAATAAATTATTTAGAATCAATACTATTCCTCCTAAAAGTAATGATAAATCTGACCTCGTCAAAGGTTCAAATATCTTATATGGTAAATTTCAAAAAGATATAGTTAAAGTACTTACTGATGCTACTTATGAAATAAAATTACCTTCTGAACAATGTTCTAAAAATAACTATTATTATGAATTAAGAAATCAAAAAGTGGTATATAAATATTGTAAAGCAGATGGTACTTCTTTTGATATTTATCAAAAAACACCTGTATATTTGGAAGATTGGAATGATTTATCTTATATAAAAGCAACAGTGGGTGACAAAGCTTATGTGAAAAAAAATGGTCAATGGTATGAATATATATATCAAGGAGATGTAGAGGTACCTTGGATACCTGTTGAGTTTGGAAGTTCAATTTCAAATCAAGATAGTACTTTAAATATAGAAGATAGACTTTTATCTTATATCCCTGGTGCAAAAGATTTAGTTATTAGACGAGATGGTGGATGCATGTTAGCCAACGGGGATATATATTGTTGGGGAAACAATGACTTTAAGAAAGCAGGTATATCTTCTTATGGGCAATTAGACCATAATCTAAGTCCAGATTATGTCAACACGCCTGTAATGTTAAAAGTTCAATTAGAAGCAAATTCGACTCAACGTATTAAAATGTGGTATAACAATCCTTATCGAATCAAATTTGAAAAAATGTCTATGAACAGTACTAATGTATGTGCAGTATCGGCTAGTTATGATTATGAAGAAGCTGGGGTATCTAAAAAATATGGGGGGGACTTATATTGTAATGGTCAAATAGATTATAAAAATTTTGAAGATATGGTTAAAGATATTGGGAAGAGTTCAATTTTGAAAAGAAATATCTTCTTTTCAACTGGTAAAGATGATAAGTTAAATGATTCAAATGAAATATATTTGAAAGATATAGCAATGGTTGAAGATACAATAGCGGTACTTTCAGATGATGGTAAAATTTATACTTTTGGAAGAAATTACAAGGGTGCTTTAGGGATAAATAGTACAGACAAATTTATGAATCAGTCCACACCATCTTTGGTTGATAGTGCCTTGACATTTAAAAAAATATTTGCTCTTAGAGATATAAAATGTTTTGGTGCAATAGACAGTAATAATCAGTTCTGGATATGGGGTGAAAGACCAAATGGAACTATATATTATAAACCAACTCTTGTAGCTTCAGGTAAAACATTTAATCCTGATATGATTTTTATCAATAGCAGTGATTTTATTTTAAGGGGGACGGATAATATATATTATAGAACTCATAATGATGCTACTAATATAGTGAGTTTAAATGGATTTATTCCAAGCAGTGCATTAAGTGCTTCTATTTATGAGTATGCTGGTGGAACTAAGTTTTATTATTTGTATGTAGATGAAAATATGCAACTAAAAGGAAGTTCTTCTTTAACTCAATGTCGAGAAGCGGATGAATCAAGTTCTTGTAGTGAATCACAATCAAAAATATTTAGCTTAGCTTTAGAAGAGTTAAATACAAAATCCAACGCAAATAATGGTAAAAGCTATGCAAATTTTGCCAATGTAGGAATTTATAAATTAGATCATGTTATTACAGATGTTTGGGATAATTTTGATAATGGTAATATTGATGGATGGCAATATTATAAAGATGGAATTTTGGAAGATATGTATCTGACTAACAGTGTGGATGATGGGACTGCTGGCAGGATACCAGTAACAAATTTTTTAGGAAGATATACTATAGGAAATACAGCTATAGAAAAAACATATGATTTGGGTAGTTTTTATGCAAATAAAGAAGTAGAAGTTGAATTTGATTTTTTTGAGATTGATTCTTGGGATATGGAGATATTTAATGTTGAATTAAATGGTGTAATCATGGTCAAAGATAATTTTGTTCATGATTTTCAACAATATTTTTTGGATACCAAAGACAGTGGAGAATTACTTCAAAATGTTGGTAGTTTATATACAAGTAATGAAAAGTTTAACGATTATACCTATCGATATAAATTAAAGTCTAAACTAGATTCAAGTGGGAAGCTTAAAGTGAGATTTAGTACAAGAATACCACAAGAAGGTGAACTTGGTTATCTTGATGAAAATGGTGATATAAATTATTGGGGTGTTTCTTTAATACAAAGTTTGGATGATGAGTCATGGGGTGTTGATAATATTCACATTAAAGTAAAAGAGACAGATAAAAAATTTGTTTGTGCCATGACTGGTCTTAGAAGCAGTTCTCAAATGTATTGTTGGGGAAATATTGCACGAAGTGCACCTATTATTAATACTTCTTTATATGATGAAAGTAAAACATCTACAATTAATAAACTTTTTATAACTGAAGAAAAAGATGCTAAAAAGCAAATGAGTTATGATAAATATTACAACGGTGGGAAACTTTTCTTGAAATATCCCACATATATAGGAGGATTTGATTATGAATTTTATTTTAAATAAAGGATTACAATGGATATAAGTAACATAAAACACTATGGTTTAGTAATTTTATTTGGTTTTGTTTTTGGTGGATGTAGTGCTGAAAGCTATCATACTGGAATGATAAGTGATATTGAAAAAAGTGTTGATAAAAATTTTTACGAAGATATAAAAAATCCTTATACAAAATCTTTGGTTACAGAAGTTAATAAAAAGCAAACTTATATAAATATTTTAGAAGAAAAGTCTTTAAAAGATGTATTAAAAGAAATAGAAGTATTTGATAATAATATATATTATTTAAAAAGTACAGATATAACTATTCCTAAAAGTCGTATTCAAATAGCAAGTATTGATGACTTAAATGCTTATTTAGGTGCGGTTTTAGATAAAGAACTTGTTGTTCAAAAAAGTGGACCTATATCGTTAGTGGAACTTGTCAATAAAAGCGAAGCAAAAAGGAAAAAACTTGATTATGTAAAGTTTGATTTAAATGGTGAGGTAAGTATTGAAGAACTTATAAAACTTATTACCTCTACTACTGGATATGGAGTATTTATAGGTAATAATATAGAAAGTAAACAAACTTTTTTAAATAGTGTTATTAGTATCAACTCTTCTTTATTAAAAGATGCTCTAAATTCATTGGAGCATTTAAAAAATGTTTATGTAGATATAGATTATGATAAAGAGATGATACATGTTGCACGATATAAAGATGTAGTTATAGAGTTAAATATACCTTTATTAAATGTAAAAACTTCAAATGAAACAACCACTAGTGAAAGTTCAGGAGCAAATAAAATAGAAAATAGTTCAGATATTGTTTTATATGAAGAGCTTGATAAAATGATAAAAAATATCATATCAGATGACAAAAATTCTACATATCATATTGATAAATCTACTGGGCTAATATTTCTAAAATCAACTAAAGAGGTTGAACAAGCTGTTAGGACAGTTGCTAAATCTTATGAAGCAAGTTTTGCAAAAGAGGCAACTATTGAGTTTGAAAAAATAGAAATTATTTTAAATAAAAATAGAACGTTTGGTATAACTTCACTATCAAAAATAGCTACTGATTCTACTGACACAACTCTTGTTAAAGGTTCAAGTGCATCTATAGGGCTTGGAGGAGTTGTTGGATACGCTAATCAACAAGCAGATAATTTAGTTCAATCACTTGCAACAGTAAATAATGGAATAGGGAAAATGTTAAGTTATAGCCAAAATATGATGGTGTTGAAAAATAATATACCTGTTGTTCAGTCAATAAGCCAAAATACAGATTATATAGAAAAAATCGAAACTACAGTTACTGATACTACTGTAACAAGTGATGCAACTGTTGGAACTATAAAAGATGGGACTTCTATAAGTGCTTTTGCAAAAATAGGAAGAGACAAAATATTTTTAAATATTACCCCAAATGTTAAAAAACTTATCCAAATATCTGAAGCAACTGTAGGAAATTCAGTGATTCAATTGCCTGAATATAATGACCAAAGTTACAACATCTCAAGGGAATTAAGGTTAGGTGAAACAGCAATTGTAGGTTCAATGATAGTACATGATGATGCAAAAAATTATGAAGGGATACTTCCACTTGAAGGATTTGCAATAGGAGGAACGGATTCTAAATCTTATGTTAGAAGAGAGATTCTTTATATTGTGACATTACGAAGTATAAAAGGCTTTTAATTATGAGTATGTTTGATGATCCGTATGAACAGTTTTTATTAGATTATCTGGTAACCAAGCTTGAAAATGGGTCAAATACCAGAAAAGCTCTTGTTTTGTATAAAGAACAAATTACTAAAGAGACTAAATTTAAAAAAAGGTTAACACAAGCTATAAAAGATATAGAAGTAGGTAAACATAAATTGGAAGCAATTTTATATAAAAATAAATTTTTAAATGCCTTTCAGTACAGTTTAGTGGTAAATAGTACAAGTAGTATAGAGGGTCTCAAACTTGTTTTAGCTTTTGAAAAGGGAAATTCAAATTTATTTACAAAAATGATAAATCCTATTTTTGTACCATTATCAATCATAATTTCCACGTTTTATGGACTTATTTTGTATCTTGGAATACTTGATAAAGATTTGAAATATTTAAAAAAGCTTAATCCTGATGTAGAACAATTTTTGGGGATACCTGGATATTTTACTTATGATGTAGCATATGCTGGACTTGGTATTTCTATTTTTATCACCTTGTGTTTATTGATTGGATATTTGTATGCAGAAAAATATAAACCAGCTTGGCTTTATAAGGTATTTAAAACACAAGCTTTTTCAGATGGAAGATTTATGTTTCGAATTTTAAATGGTATGTTAAGTGCTGGTATATCATTTCATAAAGTTTCTTTGATACTTTCAAAAGACTATTTTAAAGTAGGTCTAAGACCTTTTTTTGCTCATTTATCGGACTTGATACAAAAGAATAAAAAGCTTTTTATCACTTTTGAACAATATAATTTCCCTACAATCATAACAGCAGAGATAAAGCTTTCAGAACTAAGTCAAACCAGTTTTCCTGCTGTCACAAAAGCTTTATATCAAACTTGTGACACGATGTATGAAAAAAATATCAATTATATTGTGATGCAGTGGAGAATGTTTTTTTGGTTAGTAGCTATGTTAATAGTTGTAGTTATTGGTTCTGATACTATTAACCTTGTTATTAGTACATTTACTTTTAAAACTTTATATCATTAAAAAATGGCTTAATATGAAAAAACTACTTAATAAAACAAAAATAATTTTTAGTAAAGGTTTTTATAAATCTGTAAAGAGTAATAAAAACTTTATGGATAATGATTTTTATAAATCATTTATAACTAAACAAGTTGATACCGTAAAAAATATTGGAAAAAGAGAAGATGAAAAAGATATTAATTTTGCTGATTTAATTGAAGATGGTATAAAAAATAAGTTGAAATTAAAGGGTGGATACGGAGATTTAATTGCTGATGAAAAAAGTTATGAATCTTTTGTAAGAAATCTTGGATATGAGTATTATGCAACTTATTCAGAGTTATCAAAAGTATATCAAGATACTTCTTCTAATCTTGATGAATCAAAACTTGAAATTTGTGCTTCAATGTATCTGATAACCTTGGAAGATAAAGTAACAAAACATAAAGTTTTAGGTATCAGAGATGTGGTTAATTTAGATTTAGATATTTTAAGTAAATTTTATTTTACAAAAATTGTAGTTTTAGGGGAGGGTATTTTATCTTCTATTTTTGGAGAAGATAGAGAGATTGTTTTTGGTTCATATAGTGACCTTGAAAATGATGAAGAGATAAATAAATATTTTGACAAAATGATGGGACAGGCAATTTTATTGGGAGCTTCAGATATACATATTCAACAAAACAATAGATCAGCTAGTCTTTGGTTTAGAATTGATGGTATTAAAGTAGAGATGGGTACGATGCCAATTGCTATTGCTAAAACATTAAAAAGAAGGCTTGTAACTATGGCTGACCAAGAAGATTCTGATTATGAAAGTATCAATGGAATGCTAAATTATAGTTATGGAAAGAAAAATATCAAATTTAGACTTGGGCTTATCAACTCTAAGATGAACTTTTCATTGGTTATGAGGATGATTGGTGGTAGAGGTGTTGTATCACATAATTTAAGAGGACTAAATTATCCTGAAGAAACTGTACAAATACTTGAAAATCTTACACGATATGCCAATGGTATGATACTTATTACAGGACAAGTTGGTTCTGGTAAAACACACTTAATGTATGCACTTTTACAAAAACTTGCCAAACAAAAACAGTATGTTGTGACTATTGAAGACCCCGTAGAGTATGTGGATGAATCTTTTTTTCAAATTGATTTATCAGAGTTTGCAAGTGCAAGTGAAGAGTTTAAATATGGATATCCAGAAGCTGTTGTGGATATTCTTAGACAAGATTCCAATATCATTTTAATTGGTGAAACAAGAGAACCTGAAACAGCATCACAACTTGTTAATGCTTCAAATTTAGGGCAACTTGTATTTTCTACAATGCATACAAACTCAGCACCTGCAACTGTTGCTAGGATGACAAGCTCATTAAATATCAACGAAGGTGATATTGTAGATAACTTAAGAGGAATAGTTTCTCAAAGATTGGTTAGAAAGTTGTGTGATGCTTGTAAGGTGGAAGATGGAGAAGATGGATATAAAAAAGTAGGTTGCGAGGAGTGTAATGGTTCTGGATTTAAAGATAGGGTACCTATTGCTGAGGTTATCAGATTTAAGCTGGGGTATGGAGGAGATTTTGATGCTCCAGCTGAATATATGACAGTAGAAAAAGCAGCTAAAGCACAGTATTATGCTGGGTTTATAACCAAAGAGGATACAACGGCTATTATTAGAGGAGAAGAAGTATGGTACGATTAGTCAATACAGATTTCAAAACAAAAGAAGAGAGCGAATCTTTTTATCTAAATGATACTTTTGATGTTTCAACAAAGTTCTTTACTTATAGCTTTTTTCAACAGTATTCTGTGTATATATCAAAATATTTGGGCAATAATAAATTATATTCTTTAAATCTTTTATCAAAAAAATATCTTGCAAGTAATGAGATATTGGTTTATGTGACAGATGAAGAGTTTATAGTATTGTTTAACCATAAAACAATATATACTTCTAAAATAAATGTGCACTATATAATAGATGACATGATTAAGTGTGTTTTGATTACAAAACATATTTTAACACTATTGAGTATTGATTGGGAAGAAACTAGGTTGTTATATTTAGTTGATTCAAACTATAAATATGCAATCGAAAATATACTAAAAGAAAATATAAAAATAAATAATCATATTATAGCAAAAAGATTAGGCGACATAAATCAATTAACTAAACCTATGAATGAACTTTTGGATGCAAAAAAACATTATTTAAGACTTACTTTTGTTGCTTCTTTTTTAGTTGTACTAATTTGGATTATGGGATTTGGGCTTGAAATGTTTTCTCAGAAAGTTTTTTTCAATACTTCTTTAGATGATTTAAGAAATGAGGTTAAATTTCAAGTTAGAACTATAAAAAGAGAAAAAAATTTACTTGATAAGCATTTGTTGGAATATAAAGATTTAAATAAATGTATATCATATCCCGATAAAAAGGTGAAAAAATGATAAGTGTCAGTAAAAACAGATTATTAAAAATCATCAAAATAGGGTTGATTATTTTGTCATTATATATGGTGGGATTTTTTTCTACAAAAGCAATAACATTTGTACGATATTATTATGAGAAAAAGGAACTTACAAAAGCAATTTCTGATAATAAAATAAAAATAGCAATGTTTAAGCAAAAAAATGAAGAATCGATTCAACAAATCAATGATTTGAAAAGTAAATATACTACACAAGAAGCATTGGCAAAAAAATTAAAAGGGATTTTTTACAGAATGTCTTTACCTGATTATAACTTGAAATACATTACCTCAACACAATTATGTATTAATAGATATGCAATAATGGTTCAGTTAAACACAAATAGTTCAAATGGCTTAAAAGCAGGAGAAGGTATTTTGTCTTATTTGGGAAAGATACATAAAAGTGCCAAAAAAGATAATATTTATTTTGTTGATTATATTTTAGATGCAGAGGATAAATAAAATATGTCTATTATAAAAGTTTTCTTTTTATTTATAGTTACAAGTTGTTTTTTATTTGGACAAAATTATATGGACAGCATAGAATTAGTAAAGATTAAAAAGCTTGTACAAAAAGAAGAACTTATTGCAAAGGCATATAAAGAGTATATTAAATTTAAAGGAGAAAAACCAGTTTCTATAGATGACATAATTGAAGCAGGATATTTGACAAATTTTGATAAAACGAATCCTTTTACTGGTGTAAATATACAGTTAGTGAGTGAAAATGATAAATTGGTAGGAAATGTTCATAAAGAGATAATATCAAAATCATTTTTATATGATTATTATTTTTCAAGTTCAAATAGAATTTATACAAAACCACCTTTAAGCAAACAAGCAGAGGTATTATATATAGTTTTATCTTTTTATGAGAAATACATCTTAAATCATACAAGTAAAATAACTACAAAGTATAACCAAAGAAGTAATAAGTTTTATCTTGATGGAGATGGAATTTTGCATTGGTATGATTCAAGTGGTAATTATAAATTATCTCTAGGAAAAGATTTAATCATAGATGAAAGTATACCATTGTTTGATGTTGATGGAAATGTATCATCAGAGTTTAAAAGTTTAGTTGAGCCTTTGGGGATTCTTTATGCAGGGCAAGTTATATTGCATATAGAACAAGGTAGTGCAAAAGAATATTTATATCTTGGGGATCTAGGTGGTATCATAAAAATTGGTGTTTCCTTTAAAAATATAGGAAAAACAATAATTCAATTCAATAAAACTTCAGGTGGAGCTTTAATCAATGGTGATATCTATACTTGGGGAAATAATGCAAACAGAATTGCAACTATAAACCTTGATTCATACACAAAAGAAAATTCAAGCTCAAGTAATACAAGTAAATATCCAGTTATAACAAGTTTAGTTCGCTCAAAAGTTAGAACCTATGATATTAAATACAATGAAAATGATATTGATTTAAACAGTGATAATTATTATGCATCTCCAATAAGACCTAAATTTATTGATTTATTTAGTAGTGTGCATCATAGTACTTGTGGTGTAAGTACAAAAGGGGAACTGTATTGTGGTGGAAGTACAGGACATGATGACAGTGCATTGTTTAAAAATGTAACTACAATAGTAAATAAAGAAGTACTTTATCGAAGTAAGTTTTTTGATGGAAGCAGTGGTAAAAAGGCAGTTAAGGTTTTAGCAATGAATGGATTATGGCTCATTTTAGCTAATGCCAATAATGATGTAGATGGTGGTTATAGAGATGGTCAAATATATCGTTGGGGAAAAGATTATGCGGGCTTTTCAGGAGTTATCGTAAATGGAAAGGCAAATTATAATAATATGGGAAACCCTACTGAATTAAAAGTAGTCGATAATAGCTCAAAAGTTTTATTTAAAGATTTAACATATCTTAAAAATGAGGGTGAAAATAGTTATAGAAAAGTAGGAGCTTTGTCAAATGAAGGGGATATTTGGATTTGGGGACTTGATGACTATTATCAAGAAAAATGTAAACACAAAATCCAAAATCAACAGATTAACTTGTGTACTCCTCATAAAGTTATATCAGATGTTTCTTTTGTTTCAATACAAAGTGGTGTTAAAGGTTTTGTTGCAAAAGGTAAAGATGGCAATTATTATAGAATTCAACAAAAATGGAACGAATTGCCTATTGTTACATTGTTAAATGATTTAATTAAGACGTACTCTGATTATATAGAAGCAGATGATAGTGAAATAGTCGCTATTGATTTATCAAATAAACTGGCTGGTTCTAGTGATGGTATTGTATGGGTAAATGGGAAACATGAGTTAAAAGGTGATTATGTTACAAGTGCAAATAGCAGTGATGCAACTTTTACTACAACCGTGTCAAAAATAAAATGGAAAACTATAAAAGTTTTAGATGAAAAAAATGCTACGTGTGGAATAGATATCAATAATCAAATGTATTGTTGGGGAATAATGTCTTCACAAAAAGAAGGAAGTTTAGATGAAAATAAAGTTGCAAATACTTTTATGATACCAGTTTTTAATACTAATTTATTTGATTTAGATAAAGATTATTTGGTTGTTGAAGGTGGCGATAGTGGATATTTGACAAATATGACTTCCGAAGAATGGAATGACAATGGTACATTTTATTTGAAATATCCAACATATATAGGAGGATTTAATTATGAATTTACATTTAAATAAAAGGAAAAATACAATGAAAGAGAGTAGAACTCTGCTTGTGGGAAAAAAAATGGTTTTGGTTATGATAAGTCTATTAATTGGAATTAATATGTATGCAGACAAGAAATTAGATGAGTTAGAATCAAAGTCTCAAGATTTTTTCAAAGCAGTTACAGGCTTAGAACATGACTATGTTAAAGAGCAAATGGATAATATAAATAAAGGTAATTCCTTAAATATAAATAATAGTCGAACTGGACAAAATGCTACTACAAATGCTGTATTATCAAAAGAAGAGTATTCAAAAAATACTTTTAACAATGAAAATGAAATGGCAAGAATTAAAACAGATTTTATAAGAACCACTACTTTACAAAACCTAAAAATTAGAAGTATGTATTCTTTTAATGGTAAAGATTATGTAGTTTTATATCTTGATGATTCAAAAAGTGTAAGTGGAAAAAAAGGAGATGAAATGACCCTCACTATTGATGGAAGATATACAAAAGGAGATTCCATTTTAAGCCACAAAATTATAGCAATCAATACTAGAACAAAAATGGTTGAGCTTTTAAAAGATGTAAATGATGATTATTGGTATGCTATATACATCAATAATAATGGTGTATTTATGAGTGATTTAAGGAAAAAAGTGAAAAAAATTGATAATACAAAAAAAACTGCAAATATCAAAAATGTTCAAATACCAATTCTTAATGAATCATGTCGTTATACAGTTAATGTACTTGGAGGCTTGAATATTAGAGATAACAATAATATAAATGCAACTATTTTAAGTGTTCTTAAAAATAAAGATGAGTTTACTATGAAGCAAAAAATAGATGATTGGATAGAGATAGATACAATTTACAAGCATGATTCAGATACATCAATTCAAGTTAGTGATAATCACTATTGGGTAAATAATCACAAAAATTATTTAACCTCAAATTGCCTCAATAATTAAAAGGTGTACTATGAATGAAAATGCTTATACAAACGTAATAGAAGATTCATTAGATGTTTTTTTACAAAGCATTGAAAGAATAGTATTGCATTATAATAAATTTTTTAATATATCTGATATTTTTTCAAGTGAAGATAGGGGCAAGATAAGATTAAATAGAGATACTTATAATAAGGCACATTTGTTAATACAAAAAGATATTGAAGCAATAGAACTACAACTCAATAGTATATTAGAATATTTAAAAGAAAAAAAAATAGTTTTTTTAAAAGAAGTTAATAATTTAGATTATATAGATTTTAATAATTTAATCTTTAGTGATGAAATTGCAATCAAAAATTTTCATCTTGATTTACAAAAAATAGTACTTACTGATCATAAAAAAAGAGAGTTAGAAAAAGAATTGTTATATTTTATAGAAGCTAAAAATATATTATCTAATTTAAGCTATTTTGTTTATTTAATCAATACTACTTTTGTCAATTCTATTGTTAGTAAATTAAGTTTGGAAGAACTAGTAAATAGTACATTGATTATTGAGATAATTGACTCTTGTGGATTACAATTTCAAAAATTAATGCAACTTGAAAATGAACTTAAACGAAAGAAATTTACTCAAGATATAATAACTAATCCTCAAGACTTAAATGATACTTTAGAACTTTTAAAAAGAAGATGTAATGGTTATGAGTACAATAACATCAGATATAAGGTTGTGTTGGAATACAATAATAATATAGAATCAACAAAGTCAATTAGTATAAATAAAAATTATTTTGAACAACTTTTATTTTCTCTTATTGAACACTCTTGCCTTGATATTATAAAAAAAGAGTTAAAAAAAGGAAAAATTGAAAAGTTGATTATTGTTAATGTTTTTTTTAAAAAAGGAGTACTAACTGTGCTTGTTCAAAATAGTGGATTTGATACCAATGATATAACTGTTTTTGATGAAGTTGGAAAAATAGAAAATAAATTTATATTTGATGTTAAAAATATTGCTCGTTTATTACAATGTGAGTTTGAAATAGTAACTATTCCTAATGAAGGGATGCAATATATAATTAAGTTATCTTAATATTAAAATAATTGGAAGGCAATATTAATATTTATCTTTATCTTTGCCTTCCAATAGGTCTTTTGTAAATCTTATAACCTTATTTCTACCTGTTTCTTTTGCTTTATATAAACATAAATCTGCATATTTGATACATTTCCAAATTTGGTCTGTATCACTTGGTAAAAATGAGTACCCAATACTAACTGTTTTACTAAATGAATCATTGTTGAAGGTAAATACAAGTTTTGCAAACTCTTGATTTATACTTGTTGCTAACTCTTTTGCACTCTCTTCTGTTGGATTTTTCATAATAATTAAAAACTCTTCTCCACCAAATCTGATAATAAACTCTTTATCAGTAATTGCACTTTTCATTGTTTTTGAAAGTTTTTGTAAAATAGCATCTCCTGCATCATGTCCATAGGTATCATTGACCATTTTAAAATAATCAATATCTAAGAACATAACAGCATATGTTGTCCCATGTAACACTTCTTGAGGCATTTTATTATCAATAAAATCATCCAAGTATTTTCTGTTGTAAAGTCCTGTAAGACCATCTATTAAATTTCTCTCTCTTAGAACATCCATTAACATTCTACTTTCCAAGATAGGCTTTGTCTCTTCTAAATATTTTTTGATAATTCCTATTTGGTTTTTAGTGTATTTTAGAACATCTTCATTTTCACATAAGATATGAATAGTAATACTTTTTTGTTCATTGATTGAAAATGGAATACAAACATATTCATTACAACCTTCGCATATAGCAGATCTACAAATCTCTGGAAAGTTTTGTGATAAGACAACTGTTTTTGTTCTTTCTGCTCTACATTGCTCTTTTATATTTTTTACTAAATGACAACATGCTTTTGTTCCATCAGTACTAAATATCATAGTTCTTTCATCTCTGATTAAATTATTTTCAAAGATATAAAAATTTTTTATTTTAAGTCTATTTTCTAATACTTGAACCAACCTATAATAAATATCTTCTTTACTTAAATCTGTTTCAATTGTTTTTTTGAAATTATATATTTCAGAAATATCTTCTATTATCTCTTTTGCTGTTAATAATTTGTCATTATTTACATTTGATGTTCTATTATGTACAAAGGCAGTTAAGTTTTTCTCAATGCCAGTTAATACTGTTTCAAGTTTCTCAATAATCTCATTTAGCCACTGGAAAGCCTCTTTATCTTCTTTTAGAACACCATCTTTTGCTCTTATTGAATAGTTACCTTCATGAACTTGTTTTAATACTTTTGTAATAGAATCAAAGGATGAAGTATAAGGTTTTATTTTTTTACTTATATAAATAAGAATAAGTATTAAAAATATAGTAATAATTCCCACAATATTAAGTAAAACAGCAATACTTGAAATTCTATCATCTTGTATATCAAACTTTAAAGAAATGGCTCCTAAAACTTCTCCTTCTTTTGCATTATGGCAACTTAAACAGTTTGGTTTATCAATTGCTGATGCTGTGTAGGGAATAGTAATTCTTAGTGTTGCACTTTTTATAGACTCATTTGGAAGTACAATCTCTTTTCCTGTTCTTAAAACTTTTTTATCAATCTCATCCCTTGGGATTTCATTTCCAATTGTTGAGTTACCAAACTGTTCTGAAACACTTTTAGCTCTAATTATCCATAAATCATTTATCTCTTTAAGTTCACTAATACTATCTAAGAATATTTCCCTTTGATGCATATTTCCATTAATCATATGTGAGGTCAATGATTTTTTAACTATATCAGCTGTTAAATATGCTCTTTTTCTAGCACCATCATACCCACTTTGTCTAGAACCTAGTGCAACAAGTGCAACAATAACTATTGTTAATAGAGTAACCATTGAAAAAATTATTAATGTTATTTTTTTGTTAGAATCCATAGCTTAACCTAATAAGTAGTTTAAAAAATTTTATCATAAATATAATTTGATTCCTATATAACTATTAGATATTTTGTGAAATTTTATTGAAATTTTGAAACATCAAAATAAATTATTTATGATTAAGTGGATACTAAGAAGGTATTTTAAGTATATTATTAATATAATTTACTTTTAGGTAAAGGAGTTTGATGAATTTAAAAGTTTTAGTAGTAGATGATAGTTCAACTATGAGAAGAATTATTGTCAATGTTTTAACACAACTTGGCATTTCCAGTGACTTTATACATGAAGCACAAGATGGGTTATTTGCCTTAGGAAAAGTTAAAACAAATAGCTATGATCTTATTTTAACAGATTGGAATATGCCAAAAATGAATGGATTGCAGTTTGTCTTAAATGTAAGACGACTACCTAAATATTCAACAACACCTATTTTGATGATAACAACAGAGGGTGGAAAATCAGAAGTTGTAGAAGCTTTAAAAAGTGGAGTTAATAACTATATAGTAAAACCATTTAATGCAGATGTTTTAAAAGGGAAATTAGAACCTATACTGAGAAAACATAAGAAATAAGACTTTTAAAGTTATAAAACTTTAAAAGCCTCTTCTAAATCAATAGTACCTTCATAAAAGGCCTTACCAACTATCACTCCAGCAATATTACCATTTTCTTTACAATTACTAATATCCAAGATATCTTTTACTCCACCACTTGCTATTGTATCAATTCCACTTGCAAGGGCAATTGACTCTGTGAACTCAACATTTACACCACAAAGCATCCCATCTTTACTTATGTCTGTACATATTATGGCTTGAACACCTGCATTTGCAAACTCTTTTGCTAAAGTTGTAGCTTCCATAGTTGATACCTCTGCCCAACCTTCAACTGCAACCATTCCATTCATAGCATCAATTCCAACTGCAATTGGGTATTTTGCTGCCATATCTTTTACAAATTGTGGGTCTTTTACGGCTATTGAACCTAAAATTAGTCTATCAACTCCAAGTTCAACATACATTTTGATAGTCTCTTCATCACGAATACCTCCACCAAGTTCGATTTTAAGATTACAGTTTTCTCTTATTTTTTTGATTTGTTCTAAGTTTGCTGGTTCTCCTGCAAATGCTCCATTTAAATCAACTATATGAAGCCATTTGCTTCCTAGTTCTTCAAATCTCTTTGCAACCATCCAAGGCTCATCTGAATAGATTTTTGCACTATCCATTAATCCCTTACTTAGTCTTACTGCTTTTCCATCTTTTAAATCAATCGCTGGTAGTATATCCATAAATGTTATCCTTTATTTACATAAGTTTTCTATTGTCTCTTCTATTGTTTTATATTTAAATTCAAAACCTAAATCTAATAATTTTTTGGGAACTGCACTTTGTCCATCTGTTAAAACTTTTGCACCTTCACTAAAAATTATGTTTAAAACAAATTCTGGTAGTGGAAGTATAGTAGGTCTTTTTAGTGTTTTTCCTAAAGCAAGAGTCAAACCTTTATTTGTGGTTGGCTTTGGTGCTGTTAGATTAAAAGTATCTTCATAAGAGTTTTCTATAACAAATTTATATGCTTCAAGTAAATCTTGAATATGAATATATGAAAATGCTTGTTTACCACTTCCTATTACTCCACCAAGCCCTAGTTTAAATGGTGTTATCATTTTTTGCAAGGCTCCACCGTCTTCTCCCAAAATAATTCCAAATCTAAAAATAGAGGCTTTTGTTTTTTCACTTTTTGCTTTTAAAGCTTCTTTTTCCCAATCTTGACAAAGTGAGGAGAGAAAATCATTTGAGAAGTTTCCATTTTCATCATAAGTTGATTTGTTATCATATATACCAACAGCAGAAGTTGAGATTAGCATTTTGGGTGGATTTTCGATATTTTTTATGGCAGATACTAATTTTTGAGTGCTATCAATTCTACTTGAATAAAGAAGTTTTTTATAACTTTCACTCCATCTATTTATAATATTTGCACCTGAAAGATTAATAAGTATATCAGAAGAGTTAAGTAACTCTTCTAATTTTGTTTTATTATCTAAAGTCTCCCTTTTGATAGGAATAACTTTATAATCAAATTGTGTAAAGAATTCAGTCAAACTACTACCTACAAAACCGCTAGCTCCAGATATTGCTATTGTCTTCATGGTTTATCCTTTTTTATAGTTTTGTAAAGTTCTTTAAAATCGCAATACCATTATCATGAGATTTTTCTGGATGTGGTTGTAGTCCATAAATATTATCTTTTTTTACAGCACTAACAAAATCATATCCATAAACTGTTTTTCCTATAATATTTTCTTCACTAGTAACCGCATGGAAAGAGTGAACAAAATATAAATAGGGATTTTCAAGTCCATCAAATAAAGGGTCATTTTTATTTATAATTGTATTCCAACCCATATGAGGAATCTTAAAATCTTCATGCATCTTAGTTCTATCAAATTTTACAACTTCACCATTTATAAGTCCCAAACCATCACTATGACCAAACTCTTTTGAGCTTTCAAAAAGAAGCTGCATCCCTAAACATATACCAATCATAGGTTTACCAGTTTTAGCAAACTCTAAAATCGCTTCTTTCATCCCTGTTTCATTTAAATGACTCATTGCATCACCAAAAGCACCAACACCAGGTAAAATAATTCTGTCATATTTTTTTAGTTCATTTGGGTCTTTAATAATTGATGCTTTTGCATCTATTAAATGACAAGCATTGTAAACACTTGCTAAGTTTCCCATATTATAATCAATAATTCCAATCACGCTTTCCCTTTTATTGGTTCCACCAATTAAAGGGAACCTAATTCATTTATCACTTCTTTTAACGAAGTGGCAAAGCCACATCTAAAGAAGCAAATCCTAAAGAGGATAATGAATTATCCTTAGTTTAATAATAAATTATACTAAAGTTTTGCATCAGCGAGGGTTAAAGAAAAGAGTACTTTATTATTTTTCTTTTCCAAAGCCTTTTTAGCTTCCCTAATTGTAGCACCAGTAGTAATAATATCATCACATAAAATTGTTGTTTTATCATGAAAATTTGTAAGTTGAAAATGTCGAGGATTTTTTTCTCTAAACTCCTTATCACGCCCAGCATATTTGACAATATTTGTAGCTCTTAATGTATTATAAGAAGGCAGAATAAACTCAGATTTTAAAGCCCGAGCCAAAATAGCAGAGTGTGAAAACTCATGTCGAGTATGGTCATCAATAGGTACAGCCAATACTTGCTTTTCATAAAAAAAGTTCAAAGCAAACTTTTCAAAAGATAGTTTAGCAAGAATATTAAAAACTCTATCACCAAAGAAATAATACTTAGAAGATATTAAATCCTCAAGTTCAGAAAGAGTATAAAATGAGTAGTTATAAAAGCCTTCTTCTATCTCTCTTTTGTAAAAAGAAGGCGTTAAAAGATTCTTTTGACAATCTTTACAAATTATTTGGAATGAAAGTTTTTCACAAGTTAAGCATCTCATTTAAAATAATAATATATATTATTTTAATTTGTTATTAAGTTTATCTATACAAATTATTTTTTTTACTTTCTCACCTTTTATAAAATTAAAGCTATTTTCTATTTTGTATTTTTTGTTTTGTTTTTTACAATCTTCAATTGTAGTTTCCCTTGGTGCACAGGAAATAAAAAAGAGACAATAAAATAATAATATTAATAATTTCATTATAACCCCTATATAGTAGTAATATTATACTATAATTTTTACAAAATAATAAAAAATTTGCAATAATGAAACTTTTCATGCAGAATGGCAGATTTAAAAATAATTGTTGAGATTTAATATTTAGTATAGATTCAAGGCGGAGTTTTAATTTTAAAGCGGAGTTTACTAAAGATAAATGAGCATTGAAAATTGAAGTTCCAAGGCAGAAGATGTGCTGAAGATTAAATCTTCAACACGGCCATAAAGGCCTCTTGCGGTACATTAACTTTTCCAATCGATTTCATTCTTTTCTTACCTGCTTTTTGTTTTTCAAGCAGTTTTCTTTTTCTCGTAATATCCCCACCATAACATTTAGCTGTTACGTTTTTACCTGTAGATTTTACTGTCTCTCTTGCGATAATATTACTTCCAATACTTGCTTGTATTGCTACTTCAAATAGTTGTCTTGGGATTAACTCTTTTAAGGCTTTGATAAACTCTCTTCCTTTACTTAGAGCCTTGTTCTCTGGCACAATAATTGATAGGGCATCTACTACTTCACCTGCAACTTTTATGTCAAGTTTTTGTAAAACTCCAGGTCTAAAACCTACTGGCTCATAATCAAAAGAGGCATAACCTTTTGTTGTAGATTTTAATTTATCGTAAAAATCCATAACAATTTCATTCATAGGAATATCATAATCAAGTAAAACTCTTTTTCCTATGTAATCCATTTTATTTTGGATACCTCTTTTGTCATTTAGAAGTTTGATTACATTTCCCAAAAACTCATCAGGTACTAAAATAGTAGCTTTTACATATGGTTCAAAAATTGTATCTATATGGTTTGGTTCTGGTAATTCTGATGGATTTTGAATAATAATTTTTTCTCCATCATTTTTAAGAACTTCATAAATAACAGTTGGAGCAGTTGCTATTAAATCTAAGTTAAACTCTCTTTCTAGTCTTTCTTTGATAACTTCCATATGAAGCATACCTAAAAATCCTGTTCTAAAACCGCTTCCAAGTGCTGCTGAACTTTCTGGTTCAAAAGAGATTGAACTATCATTAAGTCTAAGTTTATCTAGGGCATCTCTTAAGTCTTCAAACTTATCTGTATCAATTGGATAGATTCCTGCAAATACAAAAGGTTTTGCTGGTTCAAATCCATCAATAGCTTTAGGTGTTCTATTTTTTGCATCTGTAATAGTATCACCTACTGCAATAATATCAACAGTTTTAATACCAAGTACAACAATACCAATTTCACCAGTCTTGATTTCATCTGTAGTTTGTTTTTTAAGTGGGTGAGGGTACATTAAAGATAATACTTGTTGCTCATGTTCTGTATTCATCATTCTTACAACTTGACCTTTTTTAATACTTCCTTCGTAGACTCTAACTAGAGCTAATGCTCCTAAATAACTATCAAACCAAGAATCATAAATAAGTGCTTTTGTTGGGGCATTAGTGTCACCAACGGGTGCTGGAACTCTATCAACAATTGAATCAATTAAATCTCTAACTCCTAGACCTGTTTTTGCAGAGATTAGATTATGCTCAGTACAATCTACTCCAATAGCATCTTCAACTTCTTCTAAGACTCTTAATGGGTCTGCACTTGGTAGGTCAATTTTATTTACTACAGGTAAAAGTTCTAAATCATTCTCCATAGCAATATACACATTTGCAATAGTTTGTGCTTCAACACCTTGTGTTGAATCTACAATCAAAAGTGCACCATCAGATGAAGCTAAAGAACGACTCACTTCATAAGAGAAGTCAACATGTCCTGGAGTGTCAATTAGATTTAAAACATAGTGTTGTCCATCTTTTACGTAATCTAATCGTACACTTTGAGCTTTAATTGTAATACCACGCTCTTTTTCTATATCCATTGTGTCCATCATTTGAGCAGACATATCTCTATCTGCAACTGAACCACACTCTTGTATAATTCTATCAGCAAGGGTTGATTTTCCATGGTCAATATGAGCGATAATTGAAAAGTTTCTTATGTTTTCTTGCAAAATAAATCCTATGTTTATATTTATATTCGCGATTATATCTAAAAAATTGTAATGATAATGTTAAGAGAGTAAAAAGTATTGATTTTAGGCAAAATGCCTAAAATCATATATGAGATTATTTTGAGATTGTAGCTTCAATTCGTCTATTTTGAGCTCTTCCCTCTTTAGTTTTATTAGTGGCTTTCGGTCTTGTTTCCCCATAACCAATAGTTGTTAATCTATCAGCAGCTACATCATATTTTTCTAAAGCTTTTGCAGCAGATTCTGCTCTTCTTTTTGATAACCATAAGTTATATTTTTCAGTACCAGTATAATCTGTATGTCCATCAATTGTTGCTTTAATTTTTGGGTGTTTTTTTAAAAATTCTGCAAACTCTTTTATTCTGTGTGTATAATTTTCATCTATAACAGAAGAGTTGATTGGAAAATAGATTTTTAAATCAACCATTTTCATACAACCTTGAGCATTAACACTTACATCACTCATAGTATTTGGACATTTATCCATTGAATCAATAACACCATCTTTATCACTATCTAAAACCTTTGGTTCTTCTTTCATTGGTTCAGCTTTTGGTTCTTCTTTCATCATAGGAGCTTCTGGTGCTGCTTTTTTACCAAAAGGAATAGATAATCCAACTGTATAAATAAGATTATTATTTCCATTATCAAGTGAAACTAAATGTCTTATATCAGTTTTGATTGCCATATCGTTATCAAGTTTATATTTATATCCAATACCATAATTACCAAAAGGACCAGTTTCATTACTGAATTGTTCATTTCCATAAACTTCAACCCCAAGACCTGCTAATGCATAAAGTGAAGATTTTTCATTTAACTTATACTCTTTAATTAAGTTTGTAAAAAATCTACTTACAGAAGTATTTGAAGTACTATTTTTATAATCAACATCTCCAAGAGTTTGTAAAAATCCTAACTCGATTTGGTCAAACATTGAGTCTTCATCTAAATTAATCCCTAAAGATAAACCTGCATTTGCATAGTTTCTATCAAGGTCTAAATTCCCTTCAGTAACTGCACCACTAATCATTGGTGTAATTTCATATTTATATTCGCTTTGTGCTGCAAATAAAACAGACGAGCAAATTAAACTTGTCATTAATAACTTTTTACCTGCTAGCAGGATTGCATTTCTTTCCATCATTTTAAATCCTTATTTTACAAATATACTATTTACAGATTCATTATTATGGATTCTTCTTATAGTTTCCCCAATAATATTTGAAGCTGTTAATACTGTAATTTTATCATGTTCTCGTTTTAAAGGTATTGTATCAGAAATAACTAATTCATCCAAAGCATCTCCTCCATCAAGTCTCTCATATGCAGGTCCTGATAAAACACCATGTGTACAGCATGCCATAACTGATGTTGCACCTCTATTTTTTAATACTTCAGCAGCTTTAACTAAAGTTCCAGCTGTATCAACCATATCATCCACTAAGATTACATCTTTACCACTAACATCACCTATGATGTTCATAACTTCAGATTCATTAGCTTTTTCTCTTCTTTTATCAACAATAACTAAGTCATATCCTAACTTTTCAGCATATGATCTAGCTCGTGTAACACCACCAATATCTGGACTAGCGATAATTGGATTTTTTAATTTTTTTGATTTAATATAATCAATAAACATAATTGAACCAAAAAGGTTATCCGCAGGAATATTAAAGAACCCTTGGATTTGTGCAGCATGTAAATCAATAGTAATAACTCTTGAAATACCTGCAGCTTCTAATAAGTCTGCAACTAATTTAGCAGTAATAGGAACTCTAGGAGCTGCCTTTCTATCTTGTCTAGCATAACCGTAGTATGGAATAACAGCAGAAATAGATTTTGCACTTGATCTTTTTAATGCATCTACCATAATTAGTAGTTCCATTAAGTTATCATTTGTAGGAGCACATGTTGGCTGTATAATAAATACATCCATACCTCTAACACTTTCTGTAATTTTTACAGAAATCTCTCCGTCACTAAATCTTGTTAATTTTGCTGGACTTATCTCAATATTTAAGTACTTTCCAACTTTCTTTGCAAACTCTGGGTTAGCTGAGCCACTAAATAGTCTGTATCCTCTCATGATTTTCCTTAGGTGTGATTAATAATTTTTCGATTATAGCTAAATTTCTCTAAAGTAAACTTAGTAAGTCTTAGATAGTCTCTTTAATCCAAGCACTTCCTACTACCTTTTGTCCATCATAAAATACTGCCAATTGGCCAGCTGCAACGCCAAATGCTGGCTCTTTTAAGCTAATAGTTACATCATCGTTTTTTATTTTTACATCACAAGGTGTTGATACAGATCTATATCTTAGTTTTACAGTACAAGAGAACTCTTTATCATCAATAAACATATTTATATTATTTGCAAAAACTTTATTGATTTCTAAGGCATCTTTTTTACCTACAACAATAGTATTATTTTTTGGATTCAATTTAGTTACAAAGTGTGGCTCATGAGCACCTTTTACTGTAAATCCTCTTCTTTTTCCTATGGTGTAATGTGCAAAACCTTTATGTTCTCCTATTATGTTTCCTTTTTCATCTAAAACATTTCCAGGTACATCTATCTTTGCATGTTTTTTTACAACATCTGTATAAACAGTCTCTACAAAACATATCTCTTGTGATTCATTTTTTTGAGTAATTTTTTTATAGGCAGAGTTTAATTGGGCACCAAATTTTACAATATCTTCTTTTTTGTAAGTGCTAAGTGGAAACATCATAAAAGCAAGAGCATCTTTTGATACTTGTGATAAGAAATAACTTTGGTCTTTAGTTTTGTCATCAGCTTCATAGAAAAAAATTCCATCTGTTTTTGCATAGTGTCCTGTTGCAAGATAGTTTGCTCCATGCTCTTTTGCAAAATCTAACATTGCGCCAAATTTAATTTGTCTGTTACATTTTACACATGGATTGGGAGTGGTTCCTTCTAAGTATGAGTCTACAAAATAATCATAAACTTCAGATGTAAATTTATCTGTTAAATCTAAAATATGGTATTTAATATCTAGAAATTTTGCTACATCTTTAATATATTCTAAGTTTTTTTCATGATAGCCATCTGTTCTATCGTGAAGTTTTAAGTATACACCTTCAACTTCATAGCCATCTTTTTGTAGCATATATGCTGTGACTGATGAGTCAATTCCTCCACTCATCCCTACCATTACTTTTTTACCTAATGGTAGGATTTCACTTTGTTCCATCTTCATTTTAGTCCTTTAAAATTCCTTCTTAGTAGTAATTACTTATAAATCCTCCACCTAAACAATAATCACCATCATATAAAACAAGACTTTGTCCTAAAGTTACAGCTCTTTGAGGCTTGTCAAATTCAACTAGAACTTTATCTTCATTGGCTTTGATTACAGTACAGGCTTGCTTTTGTTGACGATAACGAACTTGTGCTATTAATTTGTCACCAACTTTAGGTGGCTCCTCTAATACCCAGTGCATATGACTGGCTTCAACATTTTGGTTCATAAGTAAGGAGTGGTTGGTATCTTGTACAACTACTAAGGTATTATCTTCCATATTTTTTTTAGCTGCATACCATGGGTTATGGATATGACCAGCTGATTCAGTCTCTTTAATACCTCCAAGACCAATACCTTTTCTCTGCCCTAATGTGTAACAAATAAGACCTTTATGTTTTCCTAATACCTTTCCATTTTCATCTACAATATCACCTGGATTTGCTTTTAAATGTTGCGTTATAAATTCATCAAATCTTTGATTACCAATAAAACAAATACCTGTACTATCTTTTTTATCACTTACAGGAAGATTGTGAACTCTAGCTATTTCTCTCACCTCTTTTTTCGTTAAATCACCAAGAGGGAACATAGCATGAGAAAGTTGCTCGCTAGATAGTGCATGCAAAAAATAACTTTGATCTTTTGAACTATCTTTTGGAGTGTCTAGTACATAGTGGTCTTTATATTTAGCTATTTTGGCATAGTGACCAGTTGCAATCATATCAGCACCCATTTTTTTTGCTTCATTTAAAAATACATTGAATTTAATTTCACGATTACATAAAATATCTGGATTGGGTGTAAGCCCTTTTTTTAAACCTTCTAAAAATACATCAAATACTTTAGTTCTGTACTCTTCTACAAAGTCTTTACCTTTGACTTCTATGCCTATTAGTTCACCTACTTTTTTTGCATCTTCAAACTCTATACGGTTTGGGCATTGGCTTCCTTTTATTCCATACTCCCAATTACGCATGAATAAACCTACTACTTCATAACCTTGCTGTTTTAACAGTAATGCAGTAACAGAGGAATCAACACCACCAGACATACCTACAACTACTTTTTTCTTCATTATCTTCCTTAAAAAAGTTCCTTTTTGAAGGGAACTATATATTTAATAATTTCTTTTATACATGTGTTTTAAAGGAATAATCACTGATTCTCTATTTGCCCAGTCTTTGTGAGGAATAATTAATTTTTTGGTATTTATTTTTTTATTATCAAAAAAAATTATATCAATATCTAAGGTTCTAGGCGCATCTTGAAAGGACCGCTTTCTTCCGAATTTTTTTTCATATCTTTGCATGATTTTTAATATATCATTAGCACAAAGATTAGATTTTAATCGAATTATACCATTTAAAAAAAAGTTTTGTTTTAAATATCCAAAAGGTGGATTTAAAAGTAGGGGAGATGTCATTAGTAAATCAAACCTAGAATCTTTTAGTAAGCATAAGAATAACTTATCAAATAATTGTTTTGTATTTCCAATATTTCCCCCAATACCTATTGTTATAAGGTGTTTTTTATTTGAGGATTTTTTTATAAATCTAGGAAAATTAGAAGTGTAAAAAAGTGTTAAGTTCTTATTTATAGTTTTTTTCATAATTTCCTTATATAATCTTTAGTAAAACAGTCAAGAAAGGGCTAGTTTGTAAATAATTTGCTTGCTTATAATATTTGGGCTTTTCCATTTTTCATTACAATGGTATCTTCGATTCTAACACCAAACTCATTTGGTATATAAATTCCAGGTTCGATTGTAAAAACCATATTATCCTCTATAATCACATCAGATTTAGAGTTTATATATGGATGTTCATGAATATCAAGACCAACTCCATGCCCAGTGCTGTGAATAAAATATTTTCCATATCCAGCTTTGTCTATAACACTTCTAGTTAACATATCTATTTCTTTTGCTTTCATTCCCACTTTTGCATTTTCTATTGCATTTAGTTGGGCTTTATAAACCAAGTCATATATTTTTTGTTGTTTTTTTGATTTAAATTTTTGTTTTCTTGAAAAAGACAACTCTTTGCCAAAAGATGCTGTACAAGTTCTATCTGAACAATATCTTTTATACTTAACTCCTGCATCAACTAAAAGTAAATCATCTTTTTGTAACTTTTTATTAGTAGGAAGTGCATGGGGCTTGGCTGCATTTTCATTTATGGCAATGATTGGATCAAAACTTAACTCATAGTCACCTTTGTTTCTATAAGCTTCTATTGCTTTAAAGTAAAGCAGAGTCTCTTTTTTATTTAGACCTTTTTTATTGATATATTTTGCTAATCTTTTAAACCCTTCTCTTCCTATTTTGGCAGCTTTTTTTAAAATAGCTATCTCATCATCTGTTTTAATAACTCTTTTTAAGTGGGAAAAGTTTACTTGATTTATAAAATTTATGTCCAAATCTTCTGTCAATACGTTAAATTTATTGTAAGTAAAATCATTACCATCAAAGATTATCTCTTTTATCTTTTCCTTTTTTAATAACTCTTTTGCACTTTTTATTAAATCACTACTCTCTATTACTTCTGTATTCTTAACTTTCTCTTTTGCTTCTACTGTATATCTTGCATCTGTGATAAAAAAAGATTCATTTCCTAGTTTTATAAAAATAACATTATCACAAGAGTAATTGCATTCGTAATATATAGCATTTTCATTTGTTAATATATAATTGCTCACTTATTTAGCCTTAACTATAATTTGATTATAATCATACCAAAATTTTACACAAGGGAAAATAATATGAAAATAGCGGTAATTCAAGGTCCAAACATAAATATGTTAGGTATAAGAGAACAAAATATATATGGACCTATGACTTTAGAGCAAATTCATCAAGGAATGAAAGATCAAGCTTCTCAAAATGGTATAGAGTTAGAGTTTTTTCAATCAAACTTAGAGGGTGAAATTGTAGATAAAATTCAAGAGTGTTTAGGTGAAACTGATGGTATTATAATCAATCCTGCTGCTTATACTCACACTTCAATTGCTATTAGAGATGCACTAGCTGCTGTAAACTTGCCAACAGTAGAAGTACATATTTCAAATATATATAAAAGAGAAGAGTTTAGACAAAAGTCAATAACTGCTGCTAGTAGTACAGGTGTAATTGCTGGTTTTGGTCCTTTTGGTTATCACTTAGCACTTATTTCATTGGGACAAATTATAAATGAAGTAAAAGCTATGGAAGAAGCTAGAAAGCAACAAGCTCCACAAGCATAATATGAAACTTTTAAAAGCCTCATGGCTTATATGTGTTGATGAAAATAGTACTATCATAAAAGATGGTGCTATTTTTTTCGATGATAAAATAAAAGATTTTGGAACAATAGAGTCTTTAAAAGCTAAATATAAAGACATAGAAATAGAAGACTTAGGTGAAAACTCAGTTTTAATGCCTGGACTTATAAACTCACATGTACACTTAGAATTTTCTTCAAATAGTACAACTCTATCTTATGGTAATTTTATGTTATGGTTAAACTCTGTTATAGTAAATAGAGAAGCTTTGGTAGAAAAAAGTAGTACAAAGCTTATAAGTGAAAAACTAAATGAAATGTTACATGGTGGAACTACCTCAATAGGAGCAATAAGCTCTTATGGCTTTGAAATAGAAGCTTGTAAAAATAGTCCTATAAATACTGTTTTATTCTCAGAAGTAATTGGAAGTAAATCAGATATGATAGATACACTATTTAGTGATTTTAAAGCAAGGTTAAATAGTGTAAAAAATAATGCTAGTAAAAGTTTTATTCCTGCAATTGCAATACACTCTCCTTATTCTGTGCATCCTTTTTTAGTAAGAGAAGCAGTAAGAGTAGCAAAAGAGGAAAATTTAAGTGTGAGTACACACTTTTTAGAATCAAGTGAAGAGTTTGAATGGCTACATAAAGATGAAGGAAAATTTTTAGAGTTTTTTAAAAACTTTTTAGGACAAGAAAAAAGTGTAACAAGACCTATGGAGTTTTTACAACAATTTTCAGGAATAAAAAACTTATCTTTTACTCACTGTGTAGAGGCTAGTGATAATGATTTGCAAAAAATCAAAGAATTAGATGCTGTTATTAATCACTGTCCTACTTCAAATAGAGTCTTAAATAATAAAAGACTTGAAATAGAAAAACTAATAGATGTGGATTATTCTATTGGAACAGATGGCTTAAGTTCAAATAACTCTTTACAAATGTTTGATGAACTAAGAAATGCCATGATGATACATACAAATTTAAATATAAATGATTTGGCACAAGACTTAATAAAAGCAGCAACTACAAATGGAGCTAAGGCTTTAGGGCTAAATAAGGGTAGAATAAAAAAAGATTATGATGCTGATATAATCGTATGTAAACTTCCAGATGAGCTTAAAAATGAAAAAGAGCTTTGTACTCAAGTTATTTTACATACAAAAGAAGTATCAAGAGTTTATATAAATGGAGAACAATATGTTTAATTTTTTTAGAATTATTTTTGCACCAATAATTGCTATTTTAGATTTTATAACAAAATATTTTAAGACAGTAGTTTTTTTAACTATTATTTACTTTATAGTAAGTTCAAATAGTGATTCAAGTTTAACATCTATAGAAGAGAGTGCAAATTTACAAAAAATAGAGTTACAAGGTCCAATTTTAAAAGTAGATAAAGTTTTAGAAGAGATACAAGCAGCCAAAACAAATGCAAATATTAAAGGTGTTTTATTTGTTGTAAATTCTCCTGGTGGTTCAGTTGCACCTTCAGTTGAAGTAGCTTATGCTATAAAAGAGTTACAAACTGTTAAGCCAGTAATTGCATATGCAAGTGGTGTAATGGCAAGTGGGAGTTATTATGCTTCTATTTGGGCCAATAAAATTATTGCAAATCCAGGAAGTATGATAGGCTCTATTGGAGTTATCTTTCAAGGGGCAAATGTAGAAGAACTTATGAAAAAAATAGGTGTTTCAACACAGACAATAAAAGCTGGAAAATATAAAGAATCAGGAACTTTTACAAGAGAGTGGAATACTTATGAAAAAGAAGAGCTAGAGTCTGTTATCTCTGACACTTATGATATGTTTATAACAGATGTTTCAAGTGCAAGAAAACTAAAAAAAGAAAACCATGAAACTTTTGCAAATGCGCATATTTTCACTTCAAGACAAGCTAAAAAAGTAGGTCTAGTTGATGAGGTAGGAACTATAAGTATTGCTCAAGAAGAACTATATAAAATATCAAAAGTGAAAAATCCTATTTGGACAAAAGAGGATAAATTTGATAGGTTTATTGATAAGATTATCAATGAAGCAGTTACTAACTTTTCATTAAAGTTCTATGACGGTTTAAAAGCTTACTAAACAAATTTAGTTCTTTAACCTATTTCATAACTCGGCGTTAGAGAACTAAATTTACTCAGTCACATACTACTTGTATGCTCCTTCCTAAATTTATCTCTCTGCCTTGATTTATTTTATAGTTTAAATTCTAAATTTGTTTGGATAGTTAGTTAAAATAAAGCATAAAAAAAGGGTAAGAATTTAAATTCTTACCCTTTTTTGTTTAACTCTAAATAATTATTTAGATTCAGTAACTACTTTGAATGTATCATTTGCAATTACATACTCTTCATTTGTAGGAATTACAAAGATTCTTGAAGCAGAACCATTTGTTGCGATATCTCTTGCAACTTTTTGTCTTTTGTTGTTTTTAACTGGGTCCAATACTAATCCCATAGAATCAAGTCCTGCACAAACTTTTTCTCTAATAAGTGCAGCATTTTCACCAATACCACCTGTGAAACATAATGCATCTATACCATCTAAAGATGCAACATATGCACCAACATATTTTTTGATGTTATAAGCAACCATATCAACTGCTAATCTACATCTTTCATCACCGCTAGTCATACCATCAAGTACTTCTCTTAAGTCTGAAGATTTTCCAGAGATTCCTAAGATACCTGATTTTTTATTCATTACATTTAAAGCATCATCAATACTCATACCTTCTTGGCTCATCATGTATTGTAAAGCACCAGCTCCAACATCACCAGCTCTTGTTCCCATCATAAGACCTTGAACAGGAGTAAGACCCATAGATGTATCAATACATTTACCGTCTAGTACAGCAGAAACAGAAGAACCATTTCCTAAGTGACATACAATAATTCTTGTGTTATGTTTTTTGTCTAACATTTGTCTAGCTTCATTTGATACGAAGTAGTGGCTTGTTCCATGGAAACCATATTTTCTAATACCATGTTTGCTATATTGGTCATATGGTAATGCGTACATATAAGCATAATCAGGCATAGTTTGGTGGAATGCTGTATCAAATACTGCAACATTTGGTTTACCTGGCATTAACTCTTGACAAATTTCCATACCAAGGATATTTGCTGGGTTATGTAGTGGAGCAAGTGGAATAAGTTTTTTCATAGTTTCAATTACTCTTTCAGTTACCATTACTGAACCAGAAAATTCTTCTCCACCATGAACAGCTCTGTGTCCAATAGCATCAATATCATTAATAGAATCAATAACTTTACCTTCACCTGAAGTTAAAGTAGATAATACAGCTTCAATAGCCTCTTTGTGTGTTGGCATAGAGATATCTAGTTTTAGCTCTTTATCCTCACCAAATTCATGTTTTAAAACTCCATCAATCCCAATTCTTTCACAAATACCTGATGCGAAAACCTTTTTGATAATTGGGTTCATTAACTGATACTTTAACGACGAACTTCCTGCATTTAAAATGAATACTAACATAAATAAAACTCCCTTGTTTTTTTAATTATTTTACTACTTGAGTTGCTGTAATAGCTACTAAATTTGAGATATCTTCAACAGAACACCCTCTTGATAAATCGTTTACTGGCTTATTTAAACCTTGAACGATTGGTCCATGAGCTGCAGCTCCTGCAAATCTTTGTACTAATTTGTATCCAATATTTCCAGATTGTAAATCAGGGAATACTAAAACATTAGCCTTACCAGCTACTACTGAACCTGGTGCTTTAGAAGCTCCAATTGCTTCAACAATTGCTGCATCTGCTTGCATTTCACCATCAAAAGAGAAATCAACATTTCTATCTTCTAAGATACCACAAGCATATTGAACTTTATCTACTAATGGGTGTTTTGCACTTCCTTTTGTAGAAAAAGATAACATAGCAACTCTTGGATCTAATCCAACTACACTTTTTGCAGTTGCTGCTGTTGCTGCTGCAATATCAGCTAGTTGTTCTGCATTTGGCTCTGGATTTACAGCACAATCTGCAAATAAAATAAGACCATTATCTCCAAATTTACCATCTGCTGTTTCCATGATGAATGTAGAAGAAACTGTGTTTATTCCTGGTGCTGTTTTAATAACTTGAATAGCAGCTCTTAATACATCTGCAGTTGGAGAACTAGATCCCGCAACTAAACCATCAGCATCACCAAGTCTTACCATCATACAACCAAAAAACCTTGGCTCTGTTGTCATGATTTCAGTAGCTTCTTTTTTTGTTAGACCTTTTGATTTTCTAAGTTGAACTAATTCTTCAACATAATTTTCAATTCCATCAAAAGTTTTTGGATCAATTATTGTAGCTCCCTCAATATTTGCTCCACATGCTTTAGCATCAGCATTTACTTTATCTTCGTTCCCAATTAAGATAACATTTGCAGTTTTATCTTTTAAAACTTGCTCTGCTGCTTTTAAAACTCTTTCATCTTCAGCCTCTGGAAGAACTATATTTCTTAATTCTTCTTTTGCTTTTGATTTAATACTATCAATTAAACCCATAGAATTAACCCTTTCTTGTTTATTTGAACTTAAATTATATTTTAGAAGGGTAGCATAAGAATAGCAACCTAAATATAAGTTAAATTTTATCAATTAATTTTATAGTATATATTACGAAAGGATACATAATTAATACATATTTTTTACAAAAATGTAGAATTGTGAAAAATTGTAATAAATTTGGAGGGATTTTTATTTATTGAACTATTTTTTTGAACAAGAATCTTTAATTTAACAACACTCTTGTTCACATTTTTCTAAGGCATTAATTGCTTGTTCATCTTCTGCTTTTTCAAATAATTCTATTAGGTAAAAACTATTTGAACAAACTAAATACAATAGTTCTTCTTTAGTATCTGATTTTGGATCTCTATCATAATAAGCTTGTGGAATCATAGGTATTATTTTTTTCCAATAGATATTCATATTTTTTGGGTTTTCCAGTACTCTTAACATATTATCAATAACTTCGCAGGCATTTTCAAAGCAATTGATATTTTTAAAGCTTACATAACTTTCATCAACTCTTATTTCAAACTTAGACATTTATTCTCCTTAAACTGTTTAAAAATTATACAATTAAAAGTATATCTTAATATGCTATAATGTGAAAAATTATTGACATTTTACGAAAAGTGAGATTTTATGGCAAAAATATCTTCTGTTACATTTCATTTTGTTTTGAAAGCTTTGGAAAAAAATAGTTCAATTTCAATTGGTGAGATGCTAAAGTATGCTGATTTATCAAAAGATGTTTTGTTAAAACAAGATAGTCAGATTGATAGTGCAAAATTATCAGAGATTTTTAAATTTTGTATGGAAAAAAGTGGTGATTATACCTTAGCCTTGAGAATTGGTAACTCAATTACATATCATTGCCTAGGGGTTTTAGGATATTTGATGTTAATGCAAATAATTTAAAAGAGGTAATTGAGAAGTTTGATTATTATCAAAATTTGATTAGTGGATTTATTAAGTTTTATTTAACAAAAAATGAAAAATACTACAAAATAGCAATCTATATAAATGAAAATCCTATGATTCCAGTGCCAAGTTATCATGCAGAAGTACATTTAAGTGCAGTTTTGACAATATTAAATCAAATTATTGGTAAAACTATAGTTCCCAACTTAACATATTTTTCTATTAATTCAATTTCCAATAAAGATGAGTATGAAAGAATTTTTGGTGAAAACATTATTTTAGGAAAAAGTGAAAATGCTATATTCTTTGAGACAGAAAAATTAAATATAAGTGTAAATAACTCTAATCCTATGATGCTAGAATATTTTGAAGTACAAGCAAATAGAATATTAGAAGATATGAAAATAACATCTTGGTACTCTAAAGTTAAAAGAGAGATTTTAAAAACTATAGGAGAAAATGAAATCACAATTGAGTTTATTGCCAATAGATTTGGTATTAGTTGTAGAACTTTACAATATCACTTAAAAGATGAGAATAAAAAATTTAGAGATGCACTTCTAAGTGTTAGGATGCAGCTTGCCAACCATTATATAAAAAATACTAAAATGGATTTTTCTAGTATTGCTTTTTTCTTAGGTTATAGTGAATCAAGTTCATTTTTTAGGGCTTATAAAAAGTATTATAAAACTACACCTAAAAAATATTTGAAGTAAAGGTTTAGTTCCCCTTTACTAATTTGTATGTATCTTGAGCTATTACGAACTCTTCATTTGTAGGTATTACATAGATTTTTGTTTTAGATGTAGATTTATTTATCTCTGTGTTTTCACCAGCTCTAATTTTATTTTTATTTTTATCAAGTTCAATACCCATAAAATCTAGGCCATTACACACTTTTTCTCTTATCAAGTCAGAATTTTCACCAATACCAGCTGTAAAACAAACCGCATCAACTCCACCTAATAATCCAGCATAAGCACAAAGATATTTTTTAATTCTATTACATATTAATTCAATAGTAACGCTTGCTCTTTGATCTCCTTCTTCGGATGCTTTAATTATCTCCCTTAAATCAGAACTTATTCCAGAAAGACCTAATATACCTGATTTTTTATTTAGATAATCAATTATTTGATGTCCATCCATATTTTTCTTTTCCATCAAATAAGGAATAACTCCTGCATCTATATCTCCACTTCTTGTTCCCATTACTAAACCCTCAAGTGGAGTTAATCCCATTGATGTACTTATTGACTTTCCATCTTTAACTGCACAAATTGAAGAGCCGTTTCCTAAGTGACAAACTATGATTTTAGAACTCTTTTTTTTGCCAAGTAGCCTAATTGCTTCTTGAGATACATAATAGTGGCTAGTTCCATGAAATCCATATTTTCTTAAATGATGTTCTGTGTAGTCTTCATGGGGTACTGCATAAAGGAAGTTTTCTTCAGGCATTGTTTGATGAAATGCTGTATCAAAAACTGCTACGTTTGGAGTTTCAGGCATAAGCTGATGACAAATTTTCATGCCTAAGATATTTGCAGGGTTATGTAGAGGTGCGAGGGGTATTAATTTTTCTATTTTTTTAATAACACATTCATCAACAATCGTAGATGAATTGAAGAACTCTCCCCCATGTACAACTCTATGACCAATAGCATCAATTGCATCTATAGAATTAATTACTTTTGTTTCAGAATCGGTTAATGTTTTTAGCACAAGTTCTATTGCTTCTTTGTGCGTTGGCATATCAATTTCAAAAGTTAATTTTTTATTTTTACTAACTTCATGTTTTAAAATACCATCAATTCCAATTCTTTCAACTAGTCCAGTAGCAACTACATCTGCTGTTGTAGCATTTATTAGTTGATATTTTAAAGAAGAACTTCCTGCATTTAATACAAGTACTAACATAATTTGACCTTTTTTTAAATTTTTACTTTTGCTTGGTTTTTTAGTTTTAAGAATATCATTGCAGTCATTACTGCATCGTTATATGCATCATGTTTACCTAAAACAGGAATATTCAAATCCCTCATTATTGCATCAAATCTCAAATCAATATTGCTTTGTGGTATTTTTTCTATTTTCCAGTCATGATATAGAGCTGAAACTTCATATCTTTTATTTGGTAATTTAATACCTAATTTGGGTATAAGATATTTATTAATCATAGCAATATCAAACTCTAAGAAGTATCCAACTAATTTTCTATTACCAATGAATTCTAAAAAATCTTCAATCATATCATCTATATCTTCTGCATCTTCTAAGTCCATAATTCTGATATGGTGTACTTTTATTGCCTCTTCTTGCAGTTTTGTTTTTGGTTTTATAAATTTAACAAATTTTTTACTAGATAGTATGGTATTATTTTTTATAATAACAGCACCTATTGATATAATATCATCTTCAATTGGGTTTAATCCAGTTGTTTCACAGTCAAAACATACAAATTCATCATCTAAATTTTTATCAAAAAGATAGAGATATTTGTCATCTTTTAGATTTTTTTTATTGAAATGATTTTTTATTAAATTAAACATAATTTAACTTATAGTGGTGTTCTAGTTTTTTCTTTAATTTTGTAACAATTTTAAAGCTATCTTTTAATAAATCTTTTTCCATAGTAGTTAAATTCTCAGGATTTATATAGTTGTCAACTTCTTTTCCAGAATCTAATTTTGCTAAATTTGATTTTAGTTTAATTGTTGATAAGAAATTAAAAGCTTCTTTTAGTTCTGAAGCAAATTCATTATTAAATTCACCTAATTCTTCTAACTCTTCTATTCTTCTTAAGGTATTTGTTCTCATGATTTTATGTTCTAAACATAGTGCTCTAATACCTTGAACAAGAATAAAAATCCCGCCTTTTTTGATATCTATTTCGTGTTTATGTTCTTCTTCTTTTGAGTCAAAAACAAAGCCATCAAAAAATCCTAAAGGTACGTTAAACTCCATGATAATCTTTGCAAAGTGCATATAAAAACTTTGTGATGTAGAACCTATTTTAAATATATATTGTTTTAATTCATCTATTAATTCTCTATTTCCACTAACACTAACAGCATCATAAAAAATCGCTAAGTTCATGAAATTATCGCCACTTGGTTGTGTTATCCATTCATATACTTGTGTTTTAAAATCTGAAAATTTTCTACACCAGTATGGATTTGAAATCATAATATTTCCCTCACATCTTGGGAATCCAAAATCAACTAGTGTTTCAATATACTTAGAAGTAAAGTCTAAAATTTCTTCAGCACTTACTTCACAATCATCAGAAATAATTAAGGCATTGTCTTGGTCAGTTTTTAAGACTTGTTCACCTCTTCCTTCACTTCCCATAACAACTAAACATGACTTATTTATTAAACCCTCCGGTGCAAGCTTTTTAAATAGTTTATCCATGATTTTTCTATTTAGTTGATTAATAAGTTTTGAAATAAAGGCTACTTTTACACCTTTTGCATTTAATGATTTTATAATTTTTATAAATGAATGACAAGCTATTTTTAGCTCTTCAATTGTTTCAGCATTATTAATTTCATTTGAAACAGAAAATGTGTGAGTCGCAAAAAAAGATGATAGAGAGATTTGATCAATTATTCCAACAATTTTATCTTCATCATTTTTTACTACCATTCTTTTTAGTCCATGTTTTGACATAAGAAGTTGTGCATTGAATAAGAAGTCATTTTCATTTACATATTTTAATCCACTATTAGAGATTTTTCCCACAATATCATCAAAATCCATACGATTTAAGATAACTTTTTCTCTAAAGTCTGAGTCAGTTACAATATGAATTTCTCCTTTGTCATCTTCTAATAAAAGTGTAGGAACTTTTTCTTTTTTTATGGTTTTAACAGCTTCAAAAATAGATGTATCATATGGGACAATAATAGCTTTATGAATTCTTGCATCTTTTACTTTTGCAACCATTAAATTTGCTAATTCTTTGTTTTTTTCATTGCTGATATTTGCATTTAGTTTTTGAGAAATTGACTGAAAAAAGAAGCTTTCTAAGTCAGGACTTTCATGTAGTGTTTTTATAAAAAGTTCTCTTGGTAATACATAACAGATACTTTCTTGTCCTGCTACAAATGAATGTTTTGAATAGTTTTCAATAAGTGAAATTGTATCAAAAAATTCACATTTTGAATAAATAGATAAAACATCATCATCAATTTTTTCTTGAATCAAACCTTTTATTATAAAATACAAAAATTCAGGTTTTTCACCTTGCCTTTGTATAAGTTCATCTTTTTTGAAATAAACAATATCTAAAGAGTTTGCAAACTCCTCTAACTGAGGCTTTGAAAGTGATTCAAAGGGATGAATTGATTTTATAAAAGTTGTTTGTTCTAAAATTGTCATTTTAAATCTTTACTATTAATTTTATAAGTTAGATTAACATATGAATAATGATAAAAAACTGAAATTAATAGTGGAAATTTATAAATATTTTACTATCAAAGAGGAAACCTCTTTGATAAATAAATTAGTGCTCAACAGCACCAGCAGAGCCAATACCTGTATTTGCTCTAATATTTTGTGCTCTAAATTTCTCTTTTTCATCTTTACCTCTTTGAGAATTGTCTGTTTTAGAGAAGAACCAAATTGCAATAAATGCAGTAGTTACTGAGAATAGTGCAGGGTGTTTATATGGGAATAGTGCCTCTGCATTTCCTAAAATTTGTACCCAAACAATTGGTCCTACAATTACAAGAGTAACCGCAGTAATTAAACCAATAAACCCACCAACAAACGCACCTCTTGTTGTAAGTCCTCTCCAATAAATAGAAAGGAATAAAATAGGGAAGTTTGCAGATGCTGCAATACCAAATGCCAATCCAACCATATATGCAATATTTTGTTGCTCAAACGCAATCCCAAGAGTTACACCAACAATTCCTACAATTACAACTGTTATTTTAGAGATTTTAACAACTTTTTCATCACTTGCATTTGGGTTAATAACATTTGCATAGATATCATGAGATATAGCAGATGCTCCTGCAAGTGTTAATCCTGAAACAACAGCTAAAATAGTTGCAAAGGCAACAGCTGAAATAAATCCTAAAAATGCATTTCCACCAAGCATATGAGATAAGTGAATTGAAGCCATATTATTTCCACCAAATAGTTTGCCATCAACAAAATATTGTGCACCGTCTGCTGAGTTTAAAAAGGCAATTGCACCAAAACCAACAATAGTAATAATAATCCAAAAGTATCCAACAAAACCAGTTGCATAAACAACAGATTTTCTAGCTTCTTTAGCATTACCAACTGTAAAGAATCTCATAAGAACATGTGGAAGACCAGCTGTTCCTAGCATAAGTGCCATACCTAAAGAAATAGCACTTATAGGATCAGATATAAATCCACCCGGTGCTAAGATTGACTCACCAGCTGAGTGATTTTCAGTAGCTTTAACAGCTAAAGACTCAAAAGAAAAATCAAAGTGATATAAAACCATTACTGCCATAAATGATACACCAGTTAAAAGTAAACATGCTTTAATAATCTGTACCCAAGTAGTAGCTAACATACCACCAAAAGTTACATATACGATCATTAATGCTCCAACCATAAATACAGCATATTCATATTCCATACCAAATAGAACTTGTATAAGTTTACCAGCACCTACCATTTGAGCAATTAAATATAAAATTACAACTGCAATAGAACCAAATGCAGCAAGAGTTCTAATCTCTTTTTGTCCTAGTCTATAAGCAGCAATATCTGCAAAGGTAAATTTTCCTAAGTTTCTAAGTTTTTCAGCCATAAAGAAAAGAATAATTGGCCATCCTACTAAAAATGATACAGCATAAATAACCCCATCATAACCTTTTAGATAAATAAGTCCCGAAACCCCTAAAAAAGCTGCAGCAGACATATAATCACCTGCAATTGCTAAACCATTTTGAAAACCTGTAATTCCCCCACCTGCTGTATAAAAATCACTTGCAGATTTTGTTTTTTGTGCAGCCCAATAAGTAATACCTAAAGTTCCAAGAATAAAAATAAAAAACATAATAATTGCTGGAATATTTAAATCTCTTTTAGTTGCCTCAAATGTAGCATCTCCAGCTGCAAATAGTGATAGTGCAAATATTGATAATAGTGCTATAATTTTAAACATTACATTAAATCCTTTACATCATTTTTTATTTCATTATTTAAGTCTTCAAATTCACCATTTGCTCTTTTTACATAAATCAATGTGCTTATAAAACTAATAATTAAAATAGCAAGTGCTATTGGAAATGCAACAGTAGTTAGTCCATCTCCTATTTTTGTTGCTAATACCTCTTTATTAAATGCAATTGTTAAAATATATGCATAAAACATTACTAAAACAAAAACTCCAAGTTTTATACTAAAACTTTTCCTTTTGTTTACTAATTCTTGATATTTAGGATTCTCTTCAATCCTTTTTACAAGTTCTTCATTCATTGCTTTTCCCCTTTTGTATGTAAAAACATATCTCAATTAATACGTAGCATTAACGTAGCATTAATTATACTTATAGAAATAAAATGTGTTATTTAATTATGTAAGAATTATGTATAAAAAGATATAAGATGTAGAATGGTAACATTTATTTAGAGTAATGAACATATGCTTATTTTGTGATTTATAATCCACATAAGCATATCTTATACTAAAGAGTATTTTATCTCTTTAGTATAAAGTTTTAGTACATATTGTACTTTAGTGATCAACAGCTCCATCAGCTCCAAAGCCAGTTTCAGCTCTAACACTTTGTGCTTCAAATGCTTTAGTTTCATCTTTAGCACGTTGGCTTTTATCAGTAATTGAGAAAAACCATATACCAATAAATGCAGCACTCACAGAGAATAGTGCAGGGTGTTTATAAGGGAATAATGCTTCAGCATTTCCTAAAATTTGTACCCAAACAATTGGACCAACTATTACAAGAACTACTGCTGTGATTAGACCAATCAATCCACCAATAAATGCTCCTCTTGTAGTTAATTTAGACCAATAAATTGATAAAAATAGAATAGGGAAGTTTGCAGATGCTGCAATTGCAAATGCAAGACCAACCATAAATGCAATATTTTGTTGCTCAAATGCAATACCTAGAACAACTCCAACAACACCAATTGTAATAACAGCTCTTTTTGAAACTTTCATTTCTTGTTCTTCTGTACAGTTTGGATTAATTACAGAAGCATAAAGGTCATGAGAAATAGCACTTGCACCTGCAAGCGTAAGACCAGAAACAACTGCTAAAATTGTAGCAAATGCAACAGCTGAAATAAATCCTAAGAATACATTTCCACCAACCACATGTGATAAGTGAATTGCAGCCATATTATTTCCACCAAATAATTTTCCATCTGTAAAGTATTGAGCACCTTCTGGAGAGTTTAAGAATACGATTGCACCAAGACCAATAACTGCAATAACTAAATAGAAATATCCAATAAAACCAGTTGCATAAACAACAGATTTTCTAGCTTCTTTTGCATTTCCAACAGTAAAGAATCTCATAAGTACATGAGGTAATCCAGCAGTACCAAGCATAAGTGCCATACCTAAAGATATAGCAGAAACAGGATCTGAAATAAACCCACCTGGTGCCATAATATCTTGACCTAGAGTATGTGATTCTACAGCTTTTGCTGCAAGTGTTTCAAAAGAGAATCCAAAATGACTTAGTACCATAAATGCCATAAATGTTACACCTGAAAGTAGTAAAACAGCTTTGATAATTTGTACCCATGTAGTTGCAAGCATACCACCAAAAGTTACATAAACAATCATCATAACACCAACAAGTATAACAGCATATTCATATGGAAGACCAAACAGTACTTGAATTAGCTTTCCAGACCCAACCATTTGTGCGATAAGATATAAAGTTACAACAGCAAGTGAACCTAAAGATGCTAGTGTTCTAATCTCTTTTTGACCCAATCTATAAGCTGCAATATCAGCAAATGTATATTTACCTAAGTTTCTTAATTTTTCAGCCATTAAGAATAAAATTACAGGCCAACCAACTAAAAATCCAACTGCATATACAAGTCCATCATAACCTTTAAGATATACTAAACCTGAAAGTCCAAGAAAAGATGCTGCTGACATATAATCTCCAGCAATTGCCATACCATTTTGGAAACCAGTAATTCCTCCACCTGCTGTATAAAAGTCACTTGCAGATTTTGTTCTTTTAGCTGCCCAATAAGTAATACCTAAAGTAGCTCCAACAAAGATAAAAAACATAATAATTGCAGGAATATTTAAATCTCTTTTTGTAGCTTCAAAAGTAGCATCTCCTGCTGCAAATAAAGCAACTGTAAAAACTGAAATTAGTGCTAAAACTCTAAACATTATAATTCATCCTTTACATCATCTTTAATAGCATTTGTTAAGTCTTCAAACTCACCATTAGCTCTTCTTACATAGATTAAAGTTGTAATAAAACTCACTATTATTATCCCCGCTGCAATAGGAAATGCAATAGTCATAACTCCCTCATCTCCTAGTTTTGTTCCTAAAAATGTAGGGTTAAAAGCAATAGTTAATATGTATGTATAAAATATTGCTAATACAAAAATTCCTAGTTTTACTGCAAAACTAGTTCTTTTGCTTACTAATTCTTTATATTTCGGATTAGACCGAATTTTTTGAACTAATTCGTCATTCATTGTTGTCCTTTCTATTATATTTTGATTTGCTATTCATAGCATTTAAATAGCATTTAAAATACAGTGGAATTATACATAAGTAGGATTATAAAAAAATATCAGAATAAAAAATTAAGCTTGATTTAATGGTATAGAAAAATTAAGTAACATAAGGTTACATAAAATTTACATAAAATAGTATATTGTAAGTTTTGTGACTTTTTTATATATAAAGAAAATTAGGTGTAAAAAGTTGATTGGGCAGGAGATAAACCTTTTAATTTAAGAAATATCATTGAGGTCATTATTGCATCATTTAGTGCATCATGTTTTCCTAACATTGGTATATCAAGTTCTTTCATGATTGTGTCAAATTTTAAATCAACAAATTCATAATCACTTCTTCTTTTTTTTGTACGATAATACATTGAAGAGACCTCAATTGAGGCATTTGGAAGCTTTATTCCAATGTATTTTTTTGTATATTTTGATATCATGGCAATATCAAATTTTATATAATAACCAACAATTGTTCTAGAGCCTATAAATTCCAATAATTGGTAAATTGCCTCTTCTGGGTCAATTGCATTTTGTAAATCTATTGGTCTAATTCTATGAATAAGTATTGATTCTATAGAGATTTCATCTGATGGTTTTACAAAGATATTAAAGGTTTTTCTCATCAAGATTTTATTCTCTTTAATTAAAACAGCGCCAATTGATAATATTTCATCTTTTTTGGGATTTAGTCCCGTTGTTTCACAATCTAAACAAACATATTCATTTTTAGGCTCATCATCAAAAAGATATTGATATGCTTCATTTTTTAACTTTTTTCTGTTTAAATTCCTAAAAAAATTCTTTATCATTATGAAATCTTATCTGTTTTGAATGTATATGAAATAAACTTTTTAAAGTCAACTACAATTTTGAAACTATCTTTTAGTAAATCTCTCTCAATTTTACCTAAAGAGTGAGTATCTATTTCATTATTTATTTTTTTATTTTCATTAAGTTTTATTAATTGAGACTTTAATCTTAAGGTACACAAAATATCAAAAGCTTCTAATAATTCATTTGCTAAGTCTGTAGGTAAAACTTTTCTTTGCTCTAATATTTTTATTCTTTTTTCAGTTGTAGTTTCTCTTATCTTTTCTCTTAACGCTAAGCTTCTAATTCCTTGAACAACTGGGAATATACCTGCTTTTTTAATATCAATAAAGTGTGTTTTAGTCATAAAGTTTGCAACAATATTTGGTGTATCAAATGTCAAAGTAGCTTTTGCAAAATATGCCATGAAAACATCTTGGTCATGAAGTTTATTAAATAAGTCATCTTTTAATTTGATTAATAACTCTTTATCTCCAGCAACGGCAAAAGAATCAAAAAATATTGCCAAATCCATATAGTTTTGCATATCAGGTGCTTCAATCCATTTTTTTGTTTCATCTGTATATGCTTGGAAACTTTTACACCAAAATGGATTTGAAACCATTATATTACCTTCACATGGAGGATAACCAAAATCAATAAGTGTTTTAGTGATTTCTTCCATATAAGGTCTATATTGTTCAACATCAATACCATCTCTAACAATCAATGCATTATCTTGGTCTGTTTTAACAATCTGTTCGTTACGGCCTTCACTTCCCATAACTACTAAACAAGCATTTTTCATTAACTCTTTTGGAACTATTAAACTATATAGTTTTCTATAAACTTTTGTATTTAACTGTCCAATTAGATTGGATATGTGATTAACTTTTACACCTTTTGCATTAAGTGTTGTTATTGTATTTATTAGTTCTATACTTGCTTGTTTCAAATCTATAATATTTCCAGCTTTTTTAATTTTGGAGTCAACTACATAAGTATGATTTGCAAAGTGTGATAAAATATCAATTTGTTCAAGTATTCCTATCATATTATTATCATTATCAACAACACCAATTCTTTTGATATTTTTCTTAATTAACAAAGAAAAAGCATCAAATAAATAGTCCTCTTTATTTACTGATAAAAGTGGAAAAATTGCGATATCATCAACTGGAATTGTTAAATCCCGACCTTCAAGAAGAACTTTCATTTTTAAAAGTGAATCAGTAATAATTCCATAACCATTATCATACTCTACAATTATGGTAGAAGTATTAAACTCTATTGATTTTTCTATGGCATCAATTAATTTTGTACCTGATTTTACAATACAAGGATCATGCATAATAGTATCATCTACTCGTGCAATCATAAAGGATGAGAGTTCAGAGGTATATTTTTTTTCTTTTAAATTTTGTAGTTTATTTACCAAGTTATTTAAGAAGAACTCTTTAAACTCACTATTTTGTTCAATTAAACTAAGAAATGCTTTTTTTTCTAATTCATAACAAATTAAATCTTCATTTACTACAAAATAATTTTTACACTCACCATAAATTAAAGAGTTGGCATCAAATGAATCTTCTTGGTGAAAATCCATTACCATTTCATCTTCAGCTGTCATTTCATGGACAGTACCTTTTATGATAATAAAATAGTGTGTTGAGCTCTTGTCTGGACTTAATATTGTAGTATCTTTAGGATAATATGCAATATCCATATTTTTGATACAAAGATGCATCTGTTCGTCATTTAAAACTTCAAAGGGATGAATATTTGATAGGAAAGTTTCTTGGTCTCTTAAACTCATTTAAAACCTTTTTGAGAGTAATTTACTTTTTAATAGCTATTTAAATAAGTGGTAAAATAGGTATAAAAAAGTAAAAAAAAAGCATACCCGAAGGTATACTTTTTAGTTAGTCAAATTAAAGACTAGTGATCTACAGCGTCACCTGCACCTGAAGGAATTCTAATTCTTTCAACAAGATCTTGAATCTCTTGTGGTGGTGGAGGAGTCATTCTAGACACTACCAATGCTACAATAACATGTAGGATTGTACCAATTGTACCGAAACTCGCAGGAGCAATACCTAAGAAGTATTGGTCTGGTGTTCCACCGCCCCAGATAAAGTAAATTGCATAACCAATAGTTACAAATAAACCTGTAAGGATACCAACAATAGCACCTTCTTTATTCATTCTTTTATCAAATACCCCAAGGATAATTGTAGGGAAGAATGCAGCAGAAGCAATACCAAATGCTAAAGCAACAACTTGTGCAACGAAACCTGGAGGGTTAATTCCTAGGTATCCAGCGATACAAATTGCAACAACCGCAGATATTCTAGCCCACATAAGCTCAGTTTTTTCATTCATTGTAGACTTTCCAGTTTCTGGGTCTTTGAAAACTACTTGTCCCATTAAGTCATGAGAAATTGCAGAAGCAATAACTAATAATAAACCAGCAGCAGTTGATAATGCAGCAGCAAGACCCCCAGCAGCGATGAATGCAATTACCCAGTTAGGTAAGTTTGCAATTTCAGGGTTAGCAAGTACCATGATATCTCTATCAACATATAACTCATTTTCAATTTTTCCAGTGTTGTCTAAAGGTTTACCATTCGTAGTAACTCTTTCACCATATTCACCAGTTTTAGTTCCATCAAATGCTGGTTTACCTTTTGCAGCACTAAATGCAGCACCAGGAGCATATTGAATTTTACCATCACCATTTCTATCAGTCCATGCTAATAGTCCACCATTTTCCCATGTTTTAAACCATCTACCATTGTTACCTTCAATCTCACCATTAACAAATGCTTCATATTCAACATTTTGAACATTTTTGATTAAGTTAACTCTTGAGAATGCAGCAACTGATGAAATAGTTGTATACATAATAGCAATAAATACTAATGCCCAACCAGCAGATATTCTAGCATCTTTAACAGTAGGTACTGTAAAGAATCTAACAATAACGTGTGGTAAACCAGCAGTACCAAGCATAAGCGCAGTAGTTAACATAAATGTATTCCATAAGTTACCTGGTTGAGTATATGCACTAAATCCTAAATCTGTTACAGCAGTATCAAGTGCATGTAATAGATAAGTACCTTCAGGAATAACTCTAACACCATCATCAAATGCGAAAGTAGTAGTTGCAAATAATCCTAATTGAGGTAAGAATGTATCAGTAACTTGTAATGAAATAAAGATTGCAGGAATCATATATGCAAAAATCATAACAACATATTGTGCAACTTGTGTATATGTAATACCTTTCATACCACCAAGAACTGAATAGAAGAATACAATACCCATACCAATAAGCACCCCAGTATTAACATCAACTTGTAAGAATCTTGAGAAAACGATACCAACACCTCTCATTTGTCCAGCAACATATGTGAACGAAACGAAAATAACACCAATAACAGCAACAAGTCTTGCAGTATCAGAATAATATCTGTCACCAACAAAATCAGGAACCGTAAACTTACCAAACTTTCTTAAGTAAGGAGCAAGTAACATAGCAAGTAGAACGTATCCACCTGTCCAACCCATTAGGTAAGCACCACCATCAGATCCTTTAAAAGAAATGATACCAGCAAGTGAGATAAAAGATGCCGCTGACATCCAATCCGCTGCAGTTGCCATACCATTTGCAACTGGATGAACCCCTCCACCAGCTACATAGAAATCCTTAGTAGAACCAGCTTTTGCCCAAAGAGCAATACCAATGTAAACTGCGAATGAAACACCTACGAATAGGTAAATTAATGATTGTAATTCCATATTTCTTCTCTCCTATTCGTGAACGCCGTATTTTTCGTCAATACCAGTCATTAATTTAACATAAACGAAAATAAGAGCAACAAACACATATATTGCACCTTGTTGTGCAAACCAAAATCCTAGTTTAACACCACTGATTTCTATAGCATTTAATTCATTAATAAATAAAATACCACAACCGTAAGAAACAACAAACCAAACTACAAGTAGTTTAAGGATTGTTGAAATATTTTCTTTCCAATAAGCCTGAGCTTTTTCTGGACTCATAGGTTCTCCTCATTTTGATTTTATTAAAAGAAAAAGTTTCTCTTTTAATAATTAACAATGTAATTGTAATAATGGTAAATAGCAAAAGGGTAGCAATCGAATGATTTTATGAAGAAATTTTGAAATTTATGTAAATTTTATGTATTTTATAAAAAAAGGTACCATAAAATGGTACTTTATGAAGAGTAGTATCTTTCTACTTTATATCCCAATCCTCTAATATTTTTGATAAAATCTTCTTTTAATGTTTTTTTTAGTCTAGAGATTTCTGCTCTAATTGTAGGATTATCTATATCTTCTGCATCCCAAACATCAACTCTAAATCGCTCAAAATCAACTATCATATTTATATTCAGTGCAAGTATATGTATAATCTCTAACTGTTTTTTTGTTAAGTTTTGTGCTTCGTTATTGAAGTATAAAACTTTTTCTGTTTTTGAATATGAATAATTCTCTGATAGTTTCATATGAGAAGTTGATTGTTTATCTTTTTTTAATATTTGATTTATCTTTATTCCAAGTTCTTCTAAGTGAAAAGGTTTTTTGATATATTCTCTACAGCCTAAGTTATATGCTCTAGTTATATCTTCTATATCTATAAGGGCTGTTATAAATATAGTAGGAATAAAAGTATTTTGTTTATTTAAAGTAGCTAAAACATCAAAGCCATTTACTGTTGGTACATTTACATCTAAAATTAGTAAGTCATATGAGATATCAACATTATCTAATACATCTTGCCCATCTGTAAAACTTGTAACTAAATGTCCAATGCCAGATAAATATTCACTGATTGCATTATTTAACATCATTTCATCTTCAAGAAGCAGTATTTTCATCTTTTGTAAACCTATATGTAAATTTTGTATTCTCGTCTGTAGAATCTAAGTTAATTATAACGTTATTTTTATCACATATCTCTTTTACGATTCTAAGTCCCAATCCAAAGCCTCCCCTTGCATCATTTTCTCTATAGAAGTCATTAAAAATTCTATTTTTATGTTCTATCTTTTTAGAGTTTGTTTTTACTTCAAAAATTATTCCTAAATCATCTTTTAACAATTTTACATAAATTGGTGAGTCTTTAAATGAGTATTTTATTGCATTTGAAATGTTATTATCTAATATTCTTTGTAATAATGTTTTATTAAAATTTATAAAAATAGGATCTTGGATATTTGTAACAAAAAACAGTGAGTTTGCAGTTGATATGTCATCAAAGAACTCTAATCTATCTTTTAAATATTCTGAGAAATTAAAAACTTCTTTTTCATAACTAACTCGATCTTTTTTAATCATAAAGGACAAGTCATCAAATATATATTGAATAGTTTTTGCTCCACTTTCTATATTTCTAATATATTTATTTGTTGAATTACTCATTTTATATAAATCAAGGTTTGTTTGAATAATAGATAGGGGAGTATTTATTTCATGTACAGAGTTTTTTAAGAACTTTTTTTGTTTTTCAATTAACTGTGTTAACTCTTTTGTTTGTCTTGCTACTGTAGTTTCAAGATGGGCATTTAAGTCACTTAACATATTATTTTTATCTTTTATATTATGCATGGCATCATAAGCATAATTTGCGATTACTTTAAACTCTCCAAAGATAATTTTATTTTGGTTTATTGGGGTATCATCGTCTTGGGAGTCTTTAAAGTATTTTCCTATGGCTTTAACATCATTTACAATAAGAATAGTTGCATTTTTATAAATAAAAATTGAGTATAAAACTAACATAATTGTAAGTGATAAAATTTGAAGAATGTAGTTTGATATCTTTTCATCATATTCAAGCTCTTTTTGAGTTACGACTTTATTTATTTCATTTAAATATGCACCTGTACCAATTGTCCACTTCCATGGCTTATAAGATAAGGCATAAGAGATTTTTTGTACCTCTTCATTCTCTTTAGGTTTTAGCCACAAATATTCAACATATCCACCTGCATTGTCTTTTGAAATAGTAATTAACTCTTTAATTACTTGTTTACCTGTTTTGTCTTTATATGTAAATAGATTTTTCCCCTCATAATGTTTTGATATTGGGTTATAAATTGAAGTTCCTGAAAAATCATAGATAAAAAGATAGTTATCCATTGATTTCTTATCTCTAGTACTCTCTATTATCTCTAGTATCTCTTTTTGTATTTGTTTTGTAGATTTTTTGTTTTTATATTTATTATTATAAAAATGTATCAAGCTAATAGTTTTTTCTATTTCATTTCTAATTGCATCTTTTTGTTTATTGGCATAGTCACTTTTAATTATTTCAATCTTTTCTTGAAAATCATCAAAGGCATTTTCAATTATTATAAATGTAAAAAAAGAGATAAGAATAACAATAAACGTAATACTGTAAAGAATAAGGTGATAAAGAGATTTTGCTTTAATCATATGTAGTTCCTAGTTTTAAAAAAATAGGATAGCAAAAATAAGATGATAATATGATTATATGGAAGAATAAATAGTGGCGCGGCTGAAGGGACTCGAACCCTCGACCTCCTGCGTGACAGGCAGGCATTCTAACCAACTAAACTACAGCCGCACTATTATTTAAAAATGGTGGTCGATATAAGACTCGAACTTATGACATCTACCTTGTAAGGGTAGCGCTCTACCAACTGAGCTAATCGACCGATTGGTGACCCCTAGGAGACTCGAACTCCTGTGATTGGAATGAAAATCCAAGATCCTAACCGCTAGATGAAGGGGCCAATCGTAAATATAAAAAATTTTATCTCAAAACTGGTGACCCGTAATGGATTCGAACCATTGGCCACCTCCTTAAAAGGGAGATGCTCTACCAGCTGAGCTAACGGGTCATAAAAAGTGGCGCGGCTGAAGGGACTCGAACCCTCGACCTCCTGCGTGACAGGCAGGCATTCTAACCAACTAAACTACAGCCGCACTATTTATTTATAACACTTTAAAAATGGTGGTCGATATAAGACTCGAACTTATGACATCTACCTTGTAAGGGTAGCGCTCTACCAACTGAGCTAATCGACCGATTGGTGACCCCTAGGAGACTCGAACTCCTGTGATTGGAATGAAAATCCAAGATCCTAACCGCTAGATGAAGGGGCCAATCGTTTTATAATACTTTGCAAATTAATTACGAAGATTAAAGCATTTTAATTAATGGTGACCCGTAATGGATTCGAACCATTGGCCACCTCCTTAAAAGGGAGATGCTCTACCAGCTGAGCTAACAGGTCGTCTTAATTAAAATGGAGTGGAATTATAAGAAATTTTACCTTATTTGTCAAGGGTTTTTTGCAAAAATTTTGAAATTTTTTTCAAAGAGCTTTTTGCAGCTTGAATTTGTATTTCTTCCCTAGTACCAAAAAAGTGAAAAATATCTATATCTTGATGCCCTAAAGAGTCCATAAAACCGATAACTACGCAACCTACAGGTTTGTTTTTTGTTCCACCATTTGGTCCTGCAACTCCTGAAATTGCTATTGCATAATCTGCATCAAATTTCTTTAGAACTCCACTTAACATTTCCTTAACAGTTTGCTTTGAAACTGCTCCAAAATTTTCTAAGGTTTTATTTGATACATTTAACTCTTGATTTTTTATATTATTTGAATAGGAAATTATGCTTCCATTAAAAATATTTGATGAACCTGATATTTTTGTTATTAAAGAGGCAACTAATCCTCCTGTACAAGATTCTGCACATGTGATTGATTTATTATGTTTAAAAAGTAATTTTTGCATCTCAATCATCTCTTTATCATTAAATATATCATCAAACATTTTAATTCCTTTTTAAATGTCCCATTTAAAAAGGGACATTAATTTTATGACTTCTTTTATCGTTGGAAGTAAATTCCAACTAAAGAAACCTTCTGCTTGCACTCTCTTTGAGAAACCCTAAAGGGAAGAACGAGTTCTTCTTGGTAAAAAAAAAGAGTATGAGAAAAACTCATACTCTTTTAAATATCTTAATAACTAATATTATTCAGTTAAATCGGCTAAGAATTGTTTCTCATCAAATTCTAGGTTTAAAAAGTCAACTATATATCTTATATCTCGTTCTGCATTACCTAAACAAGAAGTTGCCCCTGGACTTGGAGTCATGTTAAATATAATCCCATTACCTGGATTGATAGAAGCTTCCCCAAGCATTAATTTCTTTTCTGTTTTATTTAAAACTTGTGGTCTTACCCCACCAAAGCCTTTTGCATACTCTAAATCATCTGGAGTTAAAGAAGGAACAATTTTTTTAGCATCTTTTACAAATAAGCCCTTATTGATTCCTGGAACTTCAAATAAGAAGTTTTTAAACACATAGTTTCTAATTTCACTATCTTTAATTAAATCCCACATGATTTTCATAATATTTCCATCAAAATTCATAGTTTTTAGACATTGGAATAGTGATTTTCCACCTTTATATCTTTCAAGTACTAATAGTGCAAGTGCAGTTGGTCCAAATCTAGTCTTTCCATCACATAAAATATCAGGGTCTCCATGAAGTGCAGCAAATGGAAGTTTTGGATTTTGTACCATATAAACTTTTCCATTTAAGTATTTATTATTTGTAATATAAAAGCTTCCTGCCATAGATAAAGAACCCATATCTTTACCATAACCCATTTTATGAGCTAAGTATAAAGAATGAGCACCAGCATTTACAATAACAAAATCAGCTGTATATACAGAACCATCCATTGTACTTACTTTAAATTTATCACCAATTTTTTCAATATATTCAGCTTCTGAATTATAATAAATATCTGTGATTTTTTCTGGGTCTGCTTTTTGTCCAGCTTTTGCTAATTCTTGAGTCATAGCACCAAAATCAACAGTTGTATATTCATCCCTTGCACCCATTGCAACAATTGGTTCTGGTCTTTCTACTTTCTTATCTTTATCAGCATAAACTAATAAGGGCTCTAACTCTTTTAATTGTTCTTTGTCCCAAAGCTCTAAATATGGAAAAAGTTCCTTGAATTCGTTATATCTATTCTTAATAAACTCAACCTCTTTATCTCCAACACCTAAAGCCATCTTTTGATGTTTGAACATAACTTTGTCTTGCAAATTATATTGAAGACAAAATTTCTCTATCATTTTTGCTGTTCTTTTAGTGATTTTTGCTTTATCTAACGTATAGTTAGTTTCAATATCACCTACATGTATAGTCTGCGAGTTACTAGTCCCTTTTGAGTTTAGAGTTGCTAAACTTTCATATTTTTCAAGCATACAAATACTTTTGATATTTGTATATTTTGCAAATTCATAGAATGTAGCAGCACCTGAAATTCCACCACCTACAACTAATATGTCATAATGCTTATTATTCATGTTCAATTCCCCATAATAAAATATAGCAAAATCATATCATACTTAACAAAAAGATTCTCTATAATGTAAAGTAAATTTATTCAGATGTGAAAAATTATTCTATTTAGTAACATAATATAGATAATAATTTGTCTAAAATGTGTACATTAGAAACAAAAAAAGGTTAATATTGTTATATAAAGGCAAACTATGTACAGTTATTGTACATAGATGCTTTTATAATATAATCCATTTAGTAAATTATTTATATACAAATTTTGATGATAACTTTATATTAAATTATCTTTAGCTATAATCACCCAATTTTAAGAAATAAGGTAATTATAATATGGATTACAAAGAGAGTATATTACTTCCAAAAACAGATTTTCCAATGAGAGGAAATCTTCCACAAAAAGAACCAATAAAATATAAAAAGTGGGATGAAGCAAAAGTTTATGACAGAATGAAAAAAAATAGAGTTGGTGCACCAACTTTTACATTGCATGATGGTCCTCCATATGCAAATGGACATATTCACATCGGTCATGCGTTAAATAAAATATTAAAAGATATAATTAATAAGTTTCACTATTTTGATGGAAAATCAATTAGATACGTTCCAGGTTGGGATTGTCATGGTTTACCAATTGAACAAAAAGTTGAAGAGAAAATAGGAAGTACAAAGAAAAAAGAACTTCCAAAGTCTAAGTTAAGACAACTTTGTCGTGACCATGCAACTAGATTTGTAGATATTCAAAGAGGTGAATTTAAAGAGTTAGGTATTGTTGCTGATTGGGATAAACCTTATTTGACAATGGACTTTAAATTTGAAGCAAATATTTATAGAGAGCTTTGTGCTATCGCAAAACAAGGACTTCTTGTTCAGCGTTCTAAGCCAGTATATTGGTCATGGGCTGCTCAAACTGCACTTGCTGAAGCAGAAGTTGAGTATGAAGATAAAACATCACCTTCTATTTATGTAGCATTTAAACATGAAACTATGGATGCAAGTGTAATTATCTGGACAACAACTCCATGGACACTTCCTGCAAATACAGGTATTTCATTGAATGGTGAAGAAGAGTATGTATTAACAAGTGATAAATTTATAGTTGCAAAAAAATTATATAATTCATTAGTTGAAAATGAAGTAATCTCTGGTGAAGTTGTTGATACTATAAATCCAAATGATTTAGAAAATACATTTGCAATAAATCCTTTAAATGATAGAAAGTCTAAAATTATTTTAGGTGAACATGTTATGATGGATAGTGGTTCAGGAGCTGTTCATACAGCACCTGGACATGGTGAAGATGATTATAAAGTAGGGCTTAGATATAAGCTTGATGTTATTATGCCAGTAGATGCTTTTGGAAAATATGATGAAACAATTATCAGAGAAAAACTATTTAGAGATACTGAAAAATATTTAGGCTTAAATGTATTTAAAGCAAATGAATTAATACTTGAAGAGTTAGGAACAGCACTTTTACAAAGAGTAGATATAAGACACTCATATCCACACTGTTGGAGAACACATACACCTATTATTTTTAGAGCAACAAAACAGTGGTTTATCTCTATTGATGATAAGTATGGAAAAGAGAATAAAACTTTAAGAGAAAATGCTCTTAAAGTTGTAGAAGATTTAACTTTTTATCCTGAATGGGGAAGAAATAGATTAAAGTCTATGCTTGATGGTCGTCCTGATTGGTGTATCTCTCGACAGCGAGATTGGGGAGTACCAATTGCATTTTTTAGAAATAAAAAGACTGATGAGATTATTTTTGATGAAAAGGTATTAAACTATACAGCTATGATTTTCGAACAAAAAGGTTGTGATGCTTGGTATGATTTAGACATAAGTGAACTGTTATATCCAGGAAGTGGACTTGATGCTTCTGATTTAGAAAAAACAACAGATATTTTAGATGTTTGGTTTGATTCAGGTTCTACTCAAAATGCAGTTTTAAGATCTAGAAATTATGATGCAGGAAGTTTTCCAGCTGATATGTATCTAGAAGGAAGTGATCAACATAGAGGTTGGTTCCAATCTTCTCTTTTAACAACATTGGCTTCAAGTGAGATTGCCCCTTATAAATCAATTTTAACACATGGTTTTACCGTTGATGAAAAGGGTGAAAAGATGTCTAAGTCTAAAGGTAACGTTGTTGCCCCTGACAAAGTTTTAAAACAATACGGAAGTGAAATATTAAGACTTTGGGTTGCTATGAGTGATTATCAAAGTGATTTAAAGATTTCTGATAATATCTTAAAACAGATGGCTGAACAGTATAGAAAGATAAGAAATACAGCAAGGTTTTTATTAGCAAATATTAATGATTTGGAAACATTAGTAGATGTAAAAGATTTTGGTATTTTAGATAAATGGATTATAAATAAAGCAAAAAAAGTTTTTGATGAAATTGATGCTGCGTTTAAAATTTATGAATTTTCAAAAGGATTAAATAAATTAAATAACTTTTTAGTTGTGGATTTATCAGGAGTATATTTAGATATTTGTAAAGATAGATTATACTGTGATAATAAAAATGATATTCATAGAACTTCTGCTCAAAGTGCAATGGCATTGATTGCTAAAAAACTATTATTAGTATTAGCACCAATCCTTACTTATACTGTAGATGAGTTATTAGAACACTCACCTAAAATATTAAAAGATGATGTAAATGATGTATTTGATTTAGTTAAATTTGATTTACCTGAAGTTGAAAGTAAGCTTAACGAAGAAAATTTAATAAAAGTTAAAGAGAAGTTTTCTGAATCAGTTGATAAACTAAAGAAAGATAAAATAATAAAATCTACATTGGAGCTTGATATTTATACAAATTCTAATGAAGTTCTTTCCTTACCTGCTATTGAAGCTGAAGATTGGTTCTTAGTGAGTGCGATTTTAGATTCAAAACAAGAGTCTGCATTAGTAAGTTTTGAAATGGATGGAATTGTTTTTGAAGCATACAAAGCAAAAAATGCTAAATGTCCTAGATGTTGGAAATTTAAATCACAAAGTGAAGAGAAACTTTGTTCTAGATGTGATGAAGTTCTAGGTTAACATTTATGTTTGAACAAGAAGTTACCCTCTCTACAATATTTATTACAATAGGAGTAATACTAGCTTTTACAGCTATTGGAATATTTTTTGTAAAGAGTAGAATAGAAAAATAAAAGGTTTTTAAATGATGCCATTTAGTGATGAAGATTTACTTCCAGTTGTAAAAAATATCATTGATAATAAAATAGCTCCAATGCTTGCACAAGATGGTGGAGCTATGTCATTATTAGATATTAAAGATGGGAAAGTCTATGTTCAACTTCAAGGTGCTTGTGTTGGCTGTAGTGCCAGTGGAAGTACCTTAAAATATGTAGTTGAAAAAGAATTAAAAGCGGCTATTCATCCTGATTTGATTATAATAAATGTAGAGGCAGGGATGGAAGATCGATTAGAGGAGCTATAATGATAAATGAGAAAAAATTATTAAATGATGCAAATAGCTATTTTTTAAATAAAGAATTTGATAAAGCTATGTTTATTTATGCTCAATTAACATCAGTTTTTAAATATAATAAAGAGTACCCAATTTATGCACTTTTTTGTGATGTGGCAAGTGAAGACGTTGATAAAGCTTTATCTTTATTTGATTATTTTACAGTTGCAAAAGAGAAAAACATAGAAGAAGCAATTGCTTATGTACACAATGTAATAGATGCCTATGACGGTGATATTGATAAGATGATGGATATCTTAAAAGATTTAACTAATTCAACGGTTGATTCTTTGGATGCAATTAAATATGATGATTTTAAACTTTTAATCCAATCAAGAGGTTCTTTTAGAGTTGCCTTTGAGGATATAATGTTTTCTACAAAGGTTGCAATAGACTCAAAAGATGATTTTTTTGATTTTGTAACAAAACTAATAGAAAATGATTTTAATACAACGGCTTATTCATACCTAGAAGGCTTTAATGAATATTTTGCATATGATTCAAAAATTGAAGAGCTTTATAAAATGCTAGAAGAAAAAAAACTTGCAACTAGTCATAAATAACAAAACTTACACAGATAACTCAAAACAAGCAGATGAAAATTCTGCTTTTGTTTACTCAAAACAAAATGAAAAATTTATACAAGATGCTAAAAAAAATGGATGTAAAGAGTTTATTAAATCAGAAGATTTGATAAATCATTGTGATTTTTCATCTATAAAAATCATAGGAATAACAGGAACAAATGGTAAGACTACAACTGCTGCTGCTATTTATTCTATACTTTTAGACTTAGGTTATAAAGTTGCTCTTCAAGGAACAAGGGGCTTTTTTATCAATGAACAAAGAGTTGAAGAGTACTCTTTAACTACTCCTGTTCAACTTGGAAATTTTGCCCATGTTCAAAAGGCTATTGAAAATCATTGTGATTTTTTTGTTATGGAAGTTAGTTCCCATGCAATTGAGCAAAAAAGGGTAGAGGGTTTAATTTTTGAGCTTAAAATTCTTACAAATATTACAAGAGACCATCTTGATTATCACAAAACTATAGAAGAGTATATAAATGTAAAAAACTCTTTTTTTAGTGATGAGAGTAAAAAGTTAATTAACAAAGATGAAAAAAAAGCTAAGTTTAATCCTAAAAATTGCTTGACTTATGGACTTGATGAACCTTCAACTTATAAAGTTCAAGCTTACTCTTTTAAAGATGGCATGCATGTTGCGCTACAAAATTTTGAAAAAGTAGAGAGTTTTACTTCTATGATGATGGGATTGTTTAATGTATATAATTTAACAGCAGCGATTGCAGCTGTACATATGAGTACAAAAAAACCTTTAAATGAGATTTGCGAAGCAGTTGAAAACTTTGCAGGAGTTTCAGGAAGAATGGAAACTCTTAGTTTAAATCCTTATATTATTGTTGATTTTGCCCATACACCTGATGGTATGAAAGAGGTATTGGAAAGCTTTGGACATAAAGACATCATAGTAGTATTTGGTGCAGGTGGAGATAGAGATAAAGATAAACGCCCACTTATGGGTAAAGTTGCACAAAACTATGCAAAACATATTATTGTAACTAGTGATAATCCAAGATTTGAAGACCCTGATTTAATTATTGAAGATATTTTAAGGGGTATTAGTGATAAATCAAAAGTGGAAGTTGAGATAAATAGAAAACTTGCAATAAAAAAAGCTATTGATTTAAATAGTGAAAATAGCGTAATTTTGGTTTTAGGAAAAGGTGATGAAGAGTATCAGATTATTTATGACCAAAAGTTAGCCTTTAGTGATAAAGAGGTTGTAAACTCTTATCTATAAGCTCTTATAGTAAAACCTCTTTTATCAGCTGTATCTGCAATATAATTTACATAAGTAATAATAGCTTCTTTTCCTAGTTGTTTTTTTACATGCCAAGATGCTTCTAAAACTCTTTTTCTTGATAATCCTTCCATTAAATAATCTTTTAAAGGTTTTTTATCAATCTTTTTATCTTTTATATTTGAAATTATATTTTTTATATAAACTTTATCTTTTATATCAACTACTGGAATTATTTGAAATGAAGTTGCATTTTTATTTTTTTGTAAAAACTTATTAATTCTTTTTGTACATGAAGCGTAAAATTCAAAAGTTCCTTCTGTCTCTGCGTAACATCCCGTTGCATCATATCTTTTAGGTCTATTCTTTTGTGCATCAACTCTTATTTCATTTTTTTCAATATTTGCTAATTCAAATTTTTCATTAAGTACTGATAACTCTTCTTTAAGTTGTTTTACTATTAAATTAATTTCATCTTCTTTTGCTTGGACATTATTTGATAGTTCTTCTTTTGTAACATAGTTTGATCGAATCTCTTTTGGTAAGTCTGTAAAAATAAGAGTTGATTTTTGAGCATTTTCTTTTTGGTTTTGCGAAATTAATAAATATGAAATTATTGCTATAAGTATTAAAATTATATAAAAAAACTTAAAGCCACTTTTACTCTCTTTAACTTCAGGCTCGCTTTTTTTTGGAGTGACTTTTTCTTTTGGTATCTCTTCTTCAACTGTACTTGCTTCGTTTAAACTCTCTTGGGAACTTTTCTTTAACAAGTCAATTAATTCTTCTTTATTCATATATCTTCTTTTTCAAGTTTTTATTATTATAAGCTAAATTGTTTTAAAATTCAAGTTAATCTTTGTTTTTTAGGTAAATATAGAAAATTAAAAATATTATTCCCATAAATAGCGGGTAAAAAAACAAATACTCTTTTAAGAGTAAAACATTATCATCTATATCTGACTTTTCTAATTTATTTATAGTATCATAAACTTCAATTAAATCTTCTTTTGAATTTGCAACAAATGATTTTGCATCTGTTTGTTGAGAAATGAAATTTAAAATTTGTCTGTTTGATTCACCTATGCCAATGGTATATATTTTTATATTGTATTTTATTGCAAGTTTATTAACAATCTGTAGTGGAATTCTACTTGCAGTATCAACACCATCTGTTAGTAAAATTATAATATTTGATTTTGCTTTTTTATTTTTTAATATATTTATAGAACTAGCAAGAGAATCAAACATAGCAGTTTGTTCTCCCACTATTCCAATATCTATGTACTTAATTATCTCTTTTTGTGAGTTTTTATCAAAACTAAGAGGTGATGCTGTTAATACTGAACTTCCAAATACTACAAGTCCAATGTTATCATTAATTCGTTGTTCAATAAAGTCTTGTACAACATTATTTACTACATTCCATCTATTTTGATTTATATTAGCTTTATTAAAGCCTCGCTCTCTCATAGAACCACTTGTATCTAAGTTCAAAATTATATTAATACCATCTTTTTTTAAAAGTTGTCTATCTAAGATTTTCATTGGTGAAGCAAGGGCAATTAAAGAAAAAACAATAACTAAATACTTAATAATATAAATTAGGGTGTTTTTATTTGAAGATGATGTTTTAAATATTTTAAGATGCACAAAATAGTATGATGGATTTTGTGCCTTGCAATAAATATCACAAAAAATAAATAAAAATATTAGAGCTAAAAGCCAAGGGTATTCAAAACTAAAATTCTCAAACATCTACATTTTCCATAAAAAGTTCATATTTTTGATATATATTTTTATCAAACTTTTCTACATCTTTTTTGTATTTATATGCTTCTAACTCACTTATCAATTCTTCTGCCAATTTAATTTCTCTATCACTCTTTGCAAGTTTTTTAACATATTTTGTTATTTCATAAGCTGAATTTTTTGTATTATTTAAATCTAGATTTTGGAGTGCTTTATAATATCTTTTTCTAGGATTATTTCTATTTTTGAAATACTTATATAATAAATATATAAGAGAAAATATAAGAATTAAAGAAATTACTATTAAAAGTAAAAAAAGATAAAAAGATATATCAGGAATACTTTCTAAACCTTTTATTCCATTTATTTTTAATTCATTCATTTGCTCACCAAACTTACAATTTTTGAAATAGCTTCTTCATGGGTATATATTTTAGTAAACTTTACATTACATTTTTGAAGATGATTTAGTAAAGCATGATCATTCTTTTTGATAAATGCTTTGTAATTATTAATAGAAGATTTATCAATAACCCCATCAAACTTAAGACCACTATTTGTATCAACTAAGCTACTATTTCCTAGTTCTTGTGGATTTTCTTCAAATATATCTCTAACAATGATTACAAATACCTCATGTCTTTTTGATAAGACTCTTAAATCTAGATTTGATATCTCTATAAAATCTCCTATTAAAAATAGTATAGATTTCATTTTTATTAATTTAAATAAATCATCATGTAGATGTTTATAATTAATTGATTTTCCTAAAGGATTATAATCAAATACTCTTTGAGACATATTTGCAACGCTTGCTAGCTTTTTACTTTTTTTTGTAATATTTTCAAAAGTATCATTTATAACAAATGAAGAGAATGGATCTCCTTGTTTGATACTTGAATATCCTAAGATTGAGCAAATTTCAGTTACTAACTCTTGCTTTGATTTTTTTGTTCCAAAAATCATACTTCCACTTAGTAATGGAAGTATATTAATATTGAGCTCTTTTTGTGCATGGAAAACTTTTACATAAGGAGTATTCATTTTAGCACTTATAGTCCAATCAATATTTTTAATATCCTCTCCAAATTCATACTCTCTTAATTCTAAAAAATCATAACCTTCACCTTTTTGGCTTGAACTGTTATTTCCAGAGATTTCTGTAAAGACTTGTTTTTTTGTTTTGATTAAAATCTTTTTTAAATTTTTATTCATTAT